>NZ_JBLVYK010000023.1:0-55590 GCF_048284255.1 Enterobacter cloacae complex sp.6700776
TCCCTTCAGGCGGGATTCATACAGCGGCCAGCCATCCGTCATCCATATCACCACGTCAAAGGGTGACAGCAGGCTCATAAGACGCCCCAGCGTCGCCATCGTGCGTTCACCGAATACGTGCGCAACAACCGTCTTCCGGAGCCTGTCATACGCGTAAAACAGCCAGCGCTGGCGCGATTTAGCCCCGACGTATCCCCACTGTTCGTCCATTTCCGCGCAGACGATGACGTCACTGCCCGGCTGTATGCGCGAGGTTACCGACTGCGGCCTGAGTTTTTTAAATGGCGGAAAATCGTGTTGAGGCCAACGCCCATAATGCGGGCGGTTGCCCGGCATCCAACGCCATTCATGGCCATATCAATGATTTTCTGGTGCGTACCGGGTTGAGAAGCGGTGTAAGTGAACTGCAGTTGCCATGTTTTACGGCAGTGAGAGCAGAGATAGCGCTGATGTCCGGCAGTGCTTTTGCCGTTACGCACCACCCCGTCAGTAGCTGAACAGGAGGGACAGCTGATAGAAACAGAAGCCACTGGAGCACCTCAAAAACACCATCATACACTAAATCAGTAAGTTGGCAGCATCACCACCTCGCTGAACCTTGCCATATAAGCATCGTACTCAGCCTGGTCTTCAGGAGATAAAAAATTTGGTGGGAGGAGCATCAGAATCCTTTCATCCTAGCTTGTATACCTTCTTCGTAGGCCAGCTCGCCATTATCGGTAAAAGATGGTTTTTGATGTTTATGATAAAGCTTAATTTTTCGTCAGGCTTGATAGCGTTACCGGAGAGATTTGATCTTTTCTCTTCAACTCGCAATACTGTTTATACATACAGTACAAGAATTCGAGTGTAGCTATGTCTGTTATCCTTGAGCACATTAGCAACAAGCCTTACGAAATGGCACCTTTTTTCAGTGATTTACTAAGCTGTGGAGTGATGAGTCCGTGCGCCGGGCATGAAGATAATGAATTAAATTTGCATGAATATGTAGTCCGCAACCGCCCCTCAACCTTCTTTGTCAGGGCGGCGGGCCTCAGTATGATCAATGCCGGTATCAATGATGGAGCAATACTGGTTGTGGATCGGTCTTTAACAGCACGACACGGCTCTATCGTCGTTGCGCTGGTGGATGGAGAGTTTACGGTAAAGATCTTACACACGTATCCTGAGCTGCTTTTGATGCCTTCTAATCCAGCCTATAAGCCGATACGTGTAAATCCTGAATCCCTTGAGATATGGGGCGTCGTCACCTTTGCACTGAATCAGTTCAGCCATGTACATGCACGTTGATATTAACGGAGCCTATGCGGCATTTGAGTGTGCGATGGATCCCAAGCTGTCAAAAAAGCCGCTCATCATAGCCAGCAATAACGATTCGTCCGTCATTGCAATGAATAAACTGGCTAAAAGCGTTGGTATTAAGCGTGGGACCCCAATTTTTAAGTGCAGGGATTTGATTCAGCAACACCGGATCGAAGTCCGGAGCTCTAACTTTACTTTGTATGAAGACTACTCAAATCGCTTCCATGAAACGCTGGAAAGCTTCGCGCCTCAATCGAGTCGATATAGCATAGATGAAAATTTCATGTTATTGAAAAACATGAACAAGATAATAGATTATGAAGATTACGGCCGGTTGATCAGAAGTACACTTCTTCATAATCTGTCCCTTACCTGTGGTGTGGGTTGTTCAAGCACCAAAACCCTCGCTAAATTATGCACCTATGCGAGCAAACGATGGGCAGCTACAGGCGGGGTTGTAGTTTTGACTGATCAGGCCAGGATCAGGAAGCTCCTGAGCCTGATCAGTACCAGAGAAATATGGGGTATTGGTCGAAAGATTAGTGAACGCCTGTCGGCTTTCGGGATCATCACTGCCGGTGATTTTTATAATAGCGACGTTCGCTTTTTACGTAAAAGCTTTGGCGTTGAAATCGAGCGTACCTGGCGGGAACTGCATGGCGAACCATGTTTCCGGCTGCACGAGTCTCCTCCTGTCAGGCAACAGATTATCGTTTCCAGAAGTTTTGGTCAGCGCCTTAATGAGATAGGCAAGCTACATGAGGCAGTTTCATTTTTTACCGCCCGGGCGGCAGAGCAGCTGCGCAAGGATGGCTCGTGGACCCGTCAAATCACAGTCTTCATTCAGAGTAGCAATTATGCGCAAGGTGAAAACCGCTACAGCAATTGTGGTATCGAGCCGCTTACCGCTACACAGGACACCCGCGATCTGGTTGATGCAGCCATGACCATCCTGAACCGCATTTACAGACCCGGGATAGCGTATGCGAAAGCAGGGGTAATGCTCTCCGCTATGACTGACGGCACAGAGCAACTCAGCCTGTTTGATACTCGCCCGGCCAGGCCTGGCAGTCAGGCACTGATGAAAGTTATGGACCGGTTCAATAAAGAAAAGCGCGGAGCTCTGTTTTTACTGGGGGAAGGCATTCAACAGGATTTTCGTATGAAGCAGGCCATGCTATCACCGAGATATACGACCCGCTGGGATGAATTACTCGTTGTAAAAGCGTAGCGGCCATGACCGGCATGGCCGTACTCATCAAATGTGAAAGTAACTTTAGGCCCCGCGAGCTTTTTCGATTGCGCCCTGCAAAGTTGCTGCGTCCATAGCCCCGGGGATAAATGTGGTAGTCGCCGCATTCGGCTTTTTCATATTCATAATGATGAAACCGGGTGTGCCGGTGATCCCGAGCGCTTCGCCCAGCTGCATATTGCCGGAGATCACGTTTTCATACCGGTTTTTTTCCCTGTCAGAAAACGTGCTGTTAAACCCTGACTTTTCCACCACAGTATTAAAGTCAGTGAGTTCGAATTTGCGTTGAGAGGTCATGAAGGTATGAGCCACAGCCATCAGGTTGTTGTGGTACTTACGATAGGCTTCAGCACCGAAATTCTGATAGACGTGCAGACCCGTAGCGGCCCCCATGGCAGATACAGGTTTTGAACCGGCAAAAATCGGGAATTCTTTAAAGAAGAATTTTACATCTTTGCTCTGATTCATTACCGATTCAACAACAGGTGTAACCCGCATGCAGTAAATACACTGATAGTCGAAGAACTCGATTACCGCGACGTCGGCGTCATCAGGGCCGATGTTTGGCGTCTCCTTGGTATCCAGCAGAGCTGGCGCATATGGAATTATTCGTTCCACTGAGGCACTCACGTTCTGATTTTCCAGCGCCTTACCTGCTTCCACTAAATAATGGGGATTTTTTACCAGGTAAGTAGCGGCAATTTTGCCAATTTCTTCCTCACTGAGCACCTTCGGTTTAAAATAAGTTGCCGTGATTAACGCCGAGGCAGCGGTAGCAATAACCGCAGAAATTAAAATCGTGGCCATCGGTTTTAAATAAAATTCTTTAGACATAGCTACCTTTATGCTTTTCAGCCTGTTAGTTATTAACCTGCGATGGATTATACTGGCCCGGTAAATCGGAATTATTCGTGAAACAATGCTTTTTGGAGATTAAAGGATGATTAGGCAGGGCTTTATACTCACAACCGCAATGCTTTTGAGTGGATGCGGATATCATTTCGCAAACCAGGTAGATGCGTACGATCTAATGCCTCGTCCTGTTACAAATAAAAGGTTTCAGATAGTCCCTCCGGACGAAAGTATTCAGTCCAGAATGTTTTCAGGCCGTTTTGCTGATGGATTAGCAAAAAAAGGAGTCATTATTTCCACTCACCAGCCAGATTATGTGCTCAGGTTCCGAATCAGCAGCTCACAGGAGAACATGCAGTATAGCGAGCAGCTTCTTACTGGGGTGACAGGCTACGTTGTAGATAAAAAGACAACGAGAACTGACAAGCATGGCGAATTGCATACTGACTATGACTACAAGCCAGTCGATGGGGTAATAGGCACTGAGACGATGTCGCAGATGCACTATATGCGACAGCTGGATGTCGAGGTATACCCGTCAGCGAAAGGAGCAAAGCAGGTTCTGAAAGTGAGTATGCAAAGCAATGCACCTGTGCCGTCAGACAGCATTGCTTATTCAGCAATGATCGACGCCTTTACTGATAAATTTGATGCGCCGCTGCGTTCCGGAAATTATGTTGCAGTGATCCCCTGGAACTGAAAGCAGACGGCGGGAAGAGAATGTTCAAAAGTGACTTTTGGACACGCACATTAACGTGGCTATCGCCCTCCCCCATTAAAATCATAAAGTCGGTAAAGATCGCCCATCGTGATGGAATTGGGCTTATTAATGAACAGATACTGTAACTGTTCTTTATGTTGAGTACTGGCAGCTGCATTCATAAGCACTTCCAGGTAGAACTTGTAGCCTATGCTTCGCTCTGAATACATATACTGGAACTGCATCAGTAAAATGCCTGACATAACATACAACAGCAGCAGACTGAGTAATACAGTGCTATCAGGCTGTTCCAGTGCCATACTGACATACCCT
The DNA here is from genome assembly GCF_048284255.1 of Enterobacter cloacae complex sp.6700776. NCBI lineage: Bacteria > Pseudomonadati > Pseudomonadota > Gammaproteobacteria > Enterobacterales > Enterobacteriaceae > Enterobacter > Enterobacter cloacae complex sp.6700776. Next base: position 4,440 of record NZ_JBLVYK010000023.1, read on the forward strand.
GAACCCAGAATGCACAGAAGCCACCCCGTCATTAGAGCAGGCACCCTACGACTCAGACGTTTATAACAACGTTTTATTACGGGATCCCGGAGATACTTTTTGTCAGGTATCCCCGTTGCTCTGATGACGAAGCTACTGAGTATCGACATCTTTTTTCCTTCTGGACGCTCTCAGTCAATAAATCAGGCCAGGCGCTCATTGAAAGCTACCACGAGCTGCGAATCGGGATTTTTTACCAGTTCGGGCCGGATAACTTTTAGTTGCCTCGTTGGGGCGAGCTCATCTGTAGGCCTGATGGTGGTATTACCCGGCCCCTTGCGGGTACTGTCGGTGTTTACCTTGAGCTTTTTATTTCCCAGGTAGCTTTCCATCTTTTTAGAGATGGTGTCACCTGTGGTCGCAACACCAGAGAGTTCCTTTAGATGTTCACCTTTATCCATTTGTACCGATGACATCATAAATCCGATTCCGGGATCGTTTTCCGTTCCACAGGCTCCGTACTGACATTGTGCAGCGAAAACGGGCTGTACACCTACAGCAACCAGCATTAACGTACTCAGTAAAGTAGATTTCATACACACCTCTTACAGTCGGAAAAGTTACTTTTGCGCAGCGCCCATTTGGGTCACCAGGTTTTCCGGGCTCAGCCACCCCGTAAATAACTGCGGTTTGCCGCTTAGTGTCACCATGGTAGGAGTACCTTGCAGCGGGATTGTTGAGGCCACCTGGAAATGCGATTTGATAATGTTTAAGCAAGCCTCATCAGGACGTCCTTCCGGGATAGTTGAAACCGGATTCATCGCTGCATCCAGAGCTTCGTTTGGCTTTGCTGAACACCAGATTTTGGCCATGTTCCCGGCTACTACCGAGTTCAGTCCTGCACGTGGGAATGCAAGAAACTTAATCGAAATACCGGCATCAAGATAAGACTTCAGATCATGATGCAGTTTTTGGCAGTATCCACAGGTTATATCGGTAAAGATAGCAAGCCGGTATTTTTCGTTTGGTGATTTGTAGTCGATGGATTTTGTTTTGGATGCGAATTCCCGGACGCCCATTAAAATGGCCTGCTCAGTGGTGTTTACCACATCTTTACCTTTCACGTGGAATAAGCTTCCGGTAAAAATGTAATCTCCGTCTTTGCTCACGTAACTTACCCCCTCCCTGGAAATCACCGTAAAAATATCTTTTACTGGCGAGGGTTCGACGTGCTCGATTGAAAGCCCAATGGCTTTGAGCTTATCCCGGGCTGCATCTGGCAGTACCATTGTATTAACCGGCTCGGCATTCATCGTGAAGGCGGTACTTAATGAAAGAAGTAATACCGATGCCTTAATAATTTTTTTCATTTCCGCTCCTTAAATCGAGCACTAATATTATCACGCCCCAAAATTCCAGAATTTTGCTTAAACGCTTAAATCAACGGGTAAAGCCGAAAGAAAGTCGATAGATATATGGGAGAATAGATAAAACGTAGATTCAGTGGAGAAATCGTTGTGTTTACACCACCAGCAGATGATGTGAAACCTATTCCCGTTCCTGATGAGATTTACACTCAGTGCATTACGGATGCCGCCCGCTACTTCGGAATTGATGCTGAACTGGTTTTTACGTTGTTTGACAATGAAGGCGGTAAGGTTGGTACTTTCAGCAGGAATACTAACGGCACTTATGATATTGGCCCAATGCAGATCAACTCATCCAATCTACCTGAAATAAAAAAGCATTTCCCGACGGTAACGTGGCGGGTTCTGGCTTACGATGCTTGCGCAAGTTTCTGGGTTGGAACATGGTGGCTCTATAGAAAAATTGTTGATCGCAAGGGCAATGTGTTTGAAGGGATTGCAGATTACAACAGCAAAACCCCAAAGGTACGTGCAAAGTACATATTTAACTTCATGGTAAAGTACAATCGCCGGATCCAGCAGCGTAACGGGATGGGTGAGCTTTATCAATGGACCCAGCAACCTCCTCGATACAATGGCCATATAGCTAAAAATGTCCCGGAGCAAAACCCGACTCCTGTTGTTAAATAAATACAACCCGATATTACAGAAGATCATCGAGTGGCTTGGGTAAACCACCACAAATATTTCACACTGACTCAGGAGTAATATATTGTCTTCTTCTGCAAGAAATTTATTTAAGATTCTCTCTTCTTTCTTGATCCAGAAAAACCCTCATCATGAAGAAGTATGTGTTCATGAAGAAACAACAGCTGGTTTATGGGCCCCTCTCCCTGATTCGCATGTCGTGCTTTTCTTAGATTTCGATGGGGTTTGCCACAGGTGTAAAAATGAAACCTTTGAGCGAATGCCACTGTTAGAGAAATTGCTGGATAACTGCCCTGCCATGGTGATTGTTATCTCCAGCTCATGGCGTGAGTGCGCTAATACAAGTTATCTGAAATCTCTGTTCCGGGTGCCTTATAGAGACAAAATCATAGGTGCAACCGGTTCGGTATATTTAAAACACGGACAGACTGGTGTGCGGGCTGCCGAGTGTGAGGACTTTGTCTTTTCACATCGAGTTAAAGCATTTATCTGCCTTGATGACGACGAATCATTATTTCCGGCCGGTTATCCGCATTTGCACAAAACCGATTATTACACGGGCCTCACCGAATCTGACCTTGCAGCTCTTAACGCAAGGTACCATCAGCTCATGGGACGCTGATGAACAAAGTAACTTTCCTTTTACCCTGTCACTGCTGATCTCGTACGCCCATCCACTTTAGGATTGATTGTTTTATACCATACGCAATAATGTCTCATATGAATTCGACAAGAAAGGGACATTATGCTGCATCACTGTCAGGCTAAGTCACTGGATGACATATACCTTGAGGATATTCCCCACATCATACATCCGGCCACGGCGGTACATGACCTCGAAGATACCGCCCTGCCAAACCGGATTATTCAGGAATGGAATTTACCGCAGGGATATACACAGTTTGTCAGCCGGTATCACCAGTTCCACCATCAACGCCCCTGGCTCGCTTACCGCGATACGCTTGACGACATCAGATACGGTAAGATCGTTCTGCTTAGAAAAGACATAACCGGCAATGCCGGGCCGGGGGTTATATCAAATGGCAACCTACGCAATGACCTGCCCCTGTCCCTCTTTACCCGTCTGCGCGATATCATCTCTCGTCAGTTGAAACGCCCGGGGTATTACGTTCGATCAACGACACCAGCACAGCACGCCCAATCAACAAAAACCATTAATTCCAAAGCGGCTGGTCGTCTTCTCGCAGCTGGCGGGCTTTATAATGGAAATGTGGAGGGATTTCGACATACGGCTGAACAACTTGGCGGCGAAGCTGTTGAAGGCTATGACCAGGTATTGAACGAAACAACTTCAGGTATGCTGGTTGCAGCGGCTTCACTTCTGGTTATCCGAAATCCAAGGTCTGCGGATGAATTGACAAGTTATCTCGGCAAGTACAAAAAAGCACACGTTTTGCTCGATGATATGAATGTTAGCGAATTGAACTACATGCGCCGAGACAGAGCTGAATATTTAGCTCTCCGTGGACAATTCAACAATACTGTACGCCCTAACTTCCTTAAATCACTTTCAGACCACCCAGATGCCCTGGCTACGTTTGAACCTAACGATTTGATGAAACTTGCAACAGGCAAGGTCCCCTCTGGGTGGCAGGTTCACCACAAGATCCCTCTTGATGATGGTGGCACAAACGCTATAGACAACCTGGTACTTATTCAGAATTCACCATACCATTCAGCACTGTCGAAAGCACAATCCATCATTACGAAGGATCTACCGTATAATTCAAGCACCAAAGTTCTATGGCCATCGCCGAACGGTGTTATCTACCCGGTAGGAAAGTAAGAGGCGCTCATGAAAGATTTAACTCAACTACTCAGCAGCTTAAAGAGGTTGATGGTTGCAGATCACTACCCTTTAGCCAGCCCGGTAGCCCCGGAAGTCTTGAAAGACTTAATCTGCAATCCGCCTCCAGTGGAGTGGGCAGATCACAAAAAGAGCGCCTATATAGATATACAGAAACTCATTAAAACCAGGCTTGATTATGCCCAAGTGTTTAATGCTATGGATGGTTTTGAGTACAACGGACTTACGTTTTATAACCTTGTTCAGGCAGAGAACGAAAATCTATTGTGGTCAAATATTTACATACGCAACTTTGAAGCACGAGACAATGAAATCTACGTTGACCCAAATCTCACTGATAAGGTGTTAATCGGAGAAGATGGCATGTCACTTTTCGCTTATAGTTTTGCAGACGACTGCTTTCAGATAAGAGACAAAGCATCTACTGATTATGTTATTGAATCTCATACAGAGTTTGATAGATTTTTGTCTTCACTGATTCAAACCGTCAGTTGAATGTTCCGCAAGAGCGGTACTTCTGAAAAAAAGGCCGCAAACACATACTTTGCGGCCTTAATTGTTTAGCAGTAATTTACAATCTATTGATAGTCATTTCAGGAGGTTATATTCAACCTCCCTTATTTTTTATTTTCATTAAGCCACTGATCCGCTTTATCGACACGTGACTGGTAAGGCTCATTTGTGTTGCTCAGCTCTGACTTCATGTACTGAATGAATTCATCTGCTTTCTGAGGCCCAAAGCGTGGGTCATCCGTCAATTGCTGCCGGATAGCCCTTTCAGAGTTCTGCGCTGCATTCGCATAAGTCGAAACGCCGTCGCTGCTAATACTCTGATACCGGTCACTTACAGCTGCGACGCCATCAGACATCTGCATGTGATTAAGGACTTTACCCTGGAGAGAATCAGGCATATTTGCAGGGTTAGAGGCATCATTTGCTATCGATGTCTGGGTTTGAAGGATGCCCGCTCCCGTAAGCATCTCATTTACCGGTTTCGCCCCAACGCTGGTTAGCGTATCCGAAACAAATTGCTGGCCCCCGAGTAGCGCACCAGAAATCGCGCCCCGCTCAGTGTTGGCCTCTATCTTTTCCCCAACCAAGCGATCTGTGACGGTCTGAGTGCGGTTACCAACGAGACCACCGCCCGACCCACCTTCTCCCAGGTTTGCCCGTACGACTGACTCAAGTGAACCATCAGCTCTGTTATGAGTGTTGAAACTGCTATGGATGCTCTTAACGTCATTCATACTCCAGTTAACGTTATAGTTACCCAGTTCATTAAGGATCTTCTGGGTATCCGCTTTGAGCTGCTCTCTTTCGGCACCGGTAGCCATGGTGCTGGCACCATAGGTAAAGACAGCTTGCTGTGCCAATTCAGCTCGCTTATCGTCCCGGCTTAAGTTCGGGTTGTTGGCAACACGACTAAAGTAGTTATCAGTGTTATTAGATAAGCCACGAACTTGCCCGCTCTGATACATACTGTTCAAAGCAGTGGCTCGTTGATCCATTCCATCACCAACCACCCGACCTCCAACCTTTTCCAGATCGTTAAATGTGCCTTCTGCATTTCTGACATCCTGACCCGAATTGACGACTTTCTCTACACCCTGATTATTCAGTACAGGTCCATTCTTTTCGAGAGAATTAAGCACATTCCTTTCTTCATCAGAATAAGTGCGGCCCACGTTGTTGTTATGTATTCCCTGAATATCGCCTTTGCCCGCGTTATCAAGGTTATACGGAGTAAAGCCAGCTTCACTTTTTCCAGGGACATGCTGTGTCGCGTCCTGAGCGTTGGAGGAAAGACCGAGTTTAGCCTGCGAATCTACACTTCCACCCAGTTCCCCTACGCGTGACGCACTCATCACGCCAGACGTATTTACGCTGTCAGGAGTTCTATCCTGTGCCTGAGTGATAGTATTAATTCCTGACCCGTCACCTGAAATTCTGTCGAGCTGATTGGTGATAGGTAGCAGCTGCTGTGCATTACCACCGAAGTCGGAAACCAGACTTTTAAGCAGGCTGGAGGTTTCACGGAGATCCTGTTTATTACTTTCGGCCGTCTCTCCCCGGGCGGTATCAATCGCAATTTTTTGCTCACTGAAATCTCGGGTTGCAGCCACAAGCGCGTCAGTACGTTGAAGCTGCGATCCAAGCTGATTACTGGCCTTGAAGGTATCGTTATAGGAGTTGAATTTCTCCATAAACGCATTCTCATCCAGCCCATTCTTACGAGCAAAATTCCTTACATCATCATCACTGAAGTTTTTGTTGCGAATAGAATCGGAGAACCTGTCCAGGTTAATGCTTTGTTTAGAATCAAGGCTCATTCCACTATTGGAGCTTGCGTTAGTCGAAACCGATGTAGAAATATTTTGCGCCATCGTCTGTGTCGCCTGGTTCATTTTCGACGATGCTTCTTTAAACGCATTAGTATTGGATATCTGATCGCTGCTTACCTGAGACGCCGCTTTACTGAACTGGTCAGTTAACGCAGAATCCTGGCTAAGCTGATTCGTGATTGCTTTTGAAAGGTCATTTGAAAGCGAGTCACTGCCTGTATTGGTCTTAGATGCACCGCTACTCAATTGCCCTGCTACAGCCGCTTTCAGCCCGGCTCCATTGCCAGTTCCAACACCTCCATTAAGCCCAGCGTTGAGAATAACATTTGAAGCAATGCTGGCCATCTGAGACGCACTCACCCCATGTTTCGTTGCAATACCTTCTGCTACAGAGGCACCAATCTTATCCGAGATCTGCTTCATTGTTTGCAGGTTGGTTGAGAACTGCTGGCTCGACTGTCCTGACCTTCCAATTTCGCTCATCTGACTGTAACCAGCCTGGAATGAATTACTTGCCGCACTCATAACTGATGAGGTTACAGCTGATCCTTGTCCCTGGCTGTTAGCGATACTTGAACCAGCATTCCACATTCCAAGACGGAAATTACTTGAATCAACTGCGCCGCCATCGCTGTATCCCTGACCGGTACTGGTTAAGGCGGTTCGTGTCACGTCACCAAATGAAGATTTACCGCTGTTAGGGCCATCCCATACTTTGGGCGTTACATGACCAGTATCCACCGGCGCATCGGGGGTCACTCCCTTAACCGCATTCATCATCGGGTGAATCGACTGTGTCATCAGGAATAATGTGAGTACCGGAATCAGAGCATAGAGGGCGGAAGCAACAGACAGGTATGAACTGTATGTTTCCGCAAGCCCTGGGAGTCCCATCCACGTGACGGCATTATTCTGGCTGTTGAGGGTGCTCCAGGTATCCAAGTCGGCCGTCGCGACTTTCTTCACATACGCGTTGACCATTACTGCCGTAAGCGGCCACATATTCACGAAGAGGATAAGTTGCAAATATTTCGCCGCAGCGGCAACACCATTACCACCTAACGCCAGCAGCATAAGCAAAGCAAATGGAGCAACCATATAAGCAAACATTTCAAGGAATGCGATTGCTGCTCCCGACAGTTGTAACCACAACTGGCCCTGTGAAGCCATTGTGTTGGTTCGCTTCAGAGAAGCCTCAAACAACTGCATATCGGAAGCCAGACCGAGTGGGGTCTTATATTTGCTTGCGCCATTTCTGAGCTCATTCATAATGAACAGGTTCAGGGTGGCGTCATACGAACCAATAGCCTTACCGTACATACCATTTGCTGACGCCATAACATCAGTAAAGCTTGCGCCGGTAGGTGCACCATTTGCTTCGTCTGGAGTAAGGATGCCGTTTGTCTGTCCTATAAGGGAAATAGTCTGGCGAGCTTCAGCTGTACTGGTAACCTGTTTCACAGTTGACCAGACCTCATCACACGTACCAGATTTTGAACCGTTAGCGCCAACAATACTGGCAGAGGCATTCTTCAGTGCGCCTTTCATCGCCTGATTAATCCGGTCCATGCTATCTGCCAGATTAGCTGAGAAAATATCGTTAAAAATAGTTTCTTTACCGGCAATATTTGCGCTTGAGTTTTGGGTAGCCTTCAGGCAGTTGTATGCAAGAGACTGAACGGTAGCACATACGTTCATTGGCCCTAGCCCGCTGGCCGGTTCAGGAAATGCGGAACAGTAGCCCTGGCTATCGCCGCCCCATTGCAAAAACTTCACGAATCGGATCATCGGACCGAGGGTGATGTCATCGTCCAGAGTTGTTGCAGACAGGTCCACCGGAGAAAGCGGATCAAACGCTGTTTTATAATCCTTCAGCAAACCCTGGCTTAAGTTAGTGGTGACGGTTGCCATCGCAGCAATAAAAATTGGAATTCCGTCGACGTTTCTGACCTCTCCCGACTTTACAGATTCAATAGTTACATCCACTCGAACCATTGCCATCATGAAAAGGATCAACCCCAAAAACCAGGAGAAAAACGGTAATTCATTTTTGGTCGGAGCCTGAAGCCATAGCCACGTTTTATAGAATAGGCTCACACCTGCTACAACGGCGGCCGTGGTCAGGAACTCTTTTACACCAGTATATTGAGAAAAGATCAGGGCAATACCGGTAAAAGCCGACCAGACAAAATCAATATCACCCAGGGTATATATGTTGTAATCCATGTCAGACCTCAGTTACGTGTGCCACGAATACTTTCAGTGAAAGCCTTCCGTTGCAGGCGACGGTTATCCCAGGTTGAAATGACGTCCGAGCTGGTACCGACCTGGCTGTGCGATAGCTCATAGGCGGCTTTAACCTGTTTTGAGAGATTGTCTGTTAATCGGTTGAGATCATCCCTTTTACCCGACAGCGACTCACTCGGTATGCTCATGGTTGAAATTTTGGCCTCAACCTGGCGCAACATGTTGATTACGAGGCTCGTCGCAGCAATAGTGCTGATGTCCTGAATGTATGCGTACCCTTCCGGTGCTTCGAATGTTTGCAAAGAGTCGATAATGGTCGGGATGCCGATATAGGAGATAATGCGTAATTCATCATCTGAAACACGAACGTCGTTGATGATTTTTTTCTGTACGTTTAAAAGAAGATCAGAAATGGTATCCTTCAATCCCTTAAAACCACCGTCATTAACTTCTGACATGACAAGGCACTGAGCCTTTCGTGGGGATGATGGATCTGGTGCCGGAGAACACTTGAGCATTTTAATTGATCCGCCAGCTGGTGGCCCCATGATGTAATCCGTGACAGTCATGGTAGACGGGCGGACTTCCATTCCCGCTTTTTCGCCTTTGCTATCCCAGTTGATAATGACAGTACCTACGAGAGACATAAGTTGTTCTGCCAGTTTATAACCGGATAACTCCGTTACCCCTCCGATGTTCATCGTTCCCTTATCAATATCCATGAACGACATATAGAAGAGGTTACCACTGAATTTTTCAGCGAACTCTTCGGGATCCTTTGCTTTAACCTGAGAAGTGACAGCTTCAGGTGACTTTGTCATCGATGAGCCAAAATCAGGAATAAGACCATTAATCGATCCCAGAATTGAGGCTGGTCCAGAGCTAACTGAGTTAGCGAACTGGCTTGGCGTACCCACGTTTTCAGAAAGGAAAGAGTAAGTTGCATTGCATGAATCTTTCGCAAATTTATTTAGCGCTTGCAGTTTGTTTTGGATGTCATTAATCGTTGCAGCACAGTCAGCACAAATAGCTGAAACAGCAACGTTAAAAGCATAGATAGCCGCACCCTGGGCAATACCACGGGCCACCTGCACAAGCTGGTCCCCGTTGATCATGCTGAAGGACCCAAGAAAAACGTCAATACCGTTACAACCGACAGAAGCTTTTGGAAACGACATGGAAACAAGGTTGGTATTAACGTTTGTTGTTCGGTAAGACATTGACCCGCCAACTATGCCTGTACGGGTTGCTGTGGAAAAGGTGGCCGGGCTGGTAGACGTCATCATGCCATTGAAAATGTTACGCATTGCGTTGTCTGCATTTGCAGTCGGGGCTAAAATTGCAGCACAAACAGAAAGAGACAAAAGTAACTTTTTGAAGTTGAAAACGGCATTACTGCGCATAAGTGCCTCCAAAACTGCCGCCAGCATTGAGATAATTGACCGGATCGGCCGTAGGCATGTCATAGCCTTCGAGTTTTTGGTCCATTATTTTTTGAAGTAGGAATGGGTCTGATTCCATTTCGGATTTATTAACGGTAATAACGCCATCATCGCCGATGGTATATTGCCTTTTAATATCTAGAGTTGACTGGAACGAAGCGTCATCGATCAGATTCATGCCCTTCGCGGCAAGTATAATAGTGTTCTTTAATTCATCAGCGGAGATCATGCCTTCACTAATGCGCTGAGCTGATGTCCCATCCTTTGAAACCAGGAAAATTGTAGGTACCTCTCGAATTTTAAATTGATCAATAATTTGTGCGTTGGGGATGTTAAAATCCTGAAAAAGGCCATTATGCAATGGCCTTCCATCCATACTGATTGGAAGAATATCTACCGAATAATAGTTCTGCATAAATTGAAGTATTTGGCTTTCTTCGTGGCAAAACTGGCAAGTACTCTGGAAAAAGAAAAATAAACCTGACTTAGTAAAGATATCTTTCATTACCGTTTGCTGATTTTTTTCAACAACAGTGCGGTGAGCATCCAGTGCCACCTTTTCCACTGGTTGCCTGCGTTTTTCAGACATCATCGGGTTTTTAAGAAAATAATCTTTTGATTTGTCAGAAAAACGCGTACTGATATCCAGCATTAACCTTTGCGCCGTGTAATAACGTGATAGATTTTCTGCGGTAGGGTTATCCATTGCCTGCGTTAACAGTCGAGGCATATTCTCTTTTAGCCATTTTGAATTTAAATCTACCATTTCCTCTTTTGAAGGCGAGCTAGCAGCACCGGTTGGTGGCAAAACCTCTTCTTCTTCAGCTTCGCTTTTTTTAGCAGGATCGTCATACCAGAAGAAACCCTTCTTATAAGCCTGGCCAGATACAAAGGGCGTATCTTTTATTAGGGGTTGCTCAGGGCTGGCGTGGGCACCAGTAATTACCAAAGACATAAGCAAAACCATCTTTGAAGGCGCTAATGCAATACGAGTCATAGACCGTTCTCCTTTTCTGATGCGGTTATGATGGCATACAAAAAAAAGGTTAGAGCTCGTATAGCATGGTCGTTTTTATGTTGAAAAGGACGGAAAAGGAGTGCTGACTAAGAAGATAGTCTCGGTGATGGAAAGATCATCCATCTTGCACGTTGTCAAAAATCCGGTGTAACAAAAACATGGTTTTATCGAATATCTAAAAGCAAATATTGCTTTGAAAACAGGTGTATTTAGAGCTGAAAAAAATCATCACAAGTAATGCTGTTTCTATATTTCAAAAAAGGAATAGCTAAGGATCAAAGAAGCGAACTTAGACAAGAATATAAAATATATTAATTGAAAGCGATTAAGAAGTCGTCATGCATAGAAGGTTTTGAGAACCTAAGTAGTTTTACGTTTTCAACAGAAAAAAAGGTGCACATTTTTGGAACGAAGAAAAACTGAATAAAGAAAAATCAAATTATATCTTTACTTGTCAAGAGTTGATATTTAAGTTGTAACTAATATTTGATTGTAAAGCAAACAACAGAATTTGACTTAAGTCAATATTTAGATTCAGACAAGGCAAGTTTCGCGATATCTTTTTTAAATTTAATCTAATTCTTCTTGAGAATACCTCTCTATGGCTGAAGCAGTTGAAGATAATCTGCAACGTGGACAATGAGCATCATTTGTCACTGGCACAATGTATGGGCGTTTACATTTTTCGCAGGCACCTAGTTCTTCAATTTCTTTCATAGAAGTAAGGATTTCTATTATTTTATTAACTTCCGGTGCGCATACAAAGTATCCCAGATTATGAAGGACACTCATTATTCGGTTGAAGTCAATTTGCCGAAAACTCGCTTCCGGATTTATTGGATCAAAACCAAAATAGTTAACTGCGACATCAATAACAGCAGAAAAGGCTCGGCGGTTATCTGTGCGTTTGCTCCAGCCCCGGATACCTTTTTTGAGTTTTGTTTTTGCACCAGGCTCAAAATCGATATTTTCAGCAACATGATTACCGTACAAAATTCGTATTGTATTTTTATTTGCCCCAAGCGACATAGTTCTTGCTGCTCGCAATAGAGCATTAGCTTTTGTTTGATCGACCTTTGCCATATCAATAATCCTTTAACATAACTTTATTTGTTAAAGTGTTGAACACATCCTGACGGTGACTGGTGAACATAGTGTCATAACGTAATAGTTCCATCAAATCATCACTAACTTTTCCTAACCGGATGTCAGCAGACAATTCATAAGCCCAGGCAAAAACTTTCGTTTTAAGTGAAACACTCTCTTCAATATGCCCTTGTGAGAAAGCAATTGTACGTGGGAAAAGAACGACATCGTTAATTGTTTTTAACGATGAATAACCAATGTCTTTAATAGCATCAGCTGTAGTTGGTTTTAAACCAAAGAAAATACTTACAAACTCTGGTGCGAGCATTGAGATAAAGAACACCTGCATAAAGTAGTCATTCTGTATATCAACACATTTAGAACGCAACTCATGAATCTTCTTGGGATTATAGATATCCACTGTACCATTCAGAAAAGTCACTTTTTCACCGGCATCGTAAATACCATAGTCAATATCATTTGTATCATATTCACGAATTACATTGGAATCACCGTCCAAGACCGCAGAAAAAAACCTCTCCCATGTAATTTCCTTTCCGAGTGTACGCGGAACCAAAAAACTACCTGGACGTGTTTCCACTTCAAAAGCTAAATCAGCGGCTGTACTAAATCCTTTCCCAAATAGGCGACGCTGGAGAAGAGGAGTCCCAGTTTGATATGCAGAAGATCCATGCACAGGCAATAACATTAAAAATGCACGGTAACTACGAATAAGCGAAATCTCAGTGCGGAAAAGTTTACCGAGTAAGCTACGAGTTAAATTATCAGATTCTGACATGTGCTGATTGTCCTTGCGCCATTACAATTGTTCAAATCTTCAACATGGATTTTTTGTTAGGTGTTCGGTAGGGTGAAAAGTAACTTTTAGTATTTTCTTAAGGCTTGAATAAGCCTTAAATCTATCCCTTCAACCACACCGCTTACTTGTAACACTTTTTAACCAAACTAACCAGAATTTTATCAAAAATTCCTGCGCATGCTAACGAAATGTGAAGCGATTAAAAAAAAACCTAAATCCAGCCCCTCCCAACGTTGGATTAGAATAACGACGTCTTTCACTGACCGTCATAAACTGACATTTTTACTTTTCATCAACCTCATGCTTACATAGGATCACTAAACAAAGAAAAGTGACCCTATGAATGCCTCACATAGGGTCACTTATGTTTGAAAAGTGACCCTATGTAATGTCGTCATAGGGTCACTTTTTATAAAAGTGTCACTATGGACAAAGTTCCATAGGGTCATTTTTTTTGGAAAAGTGGCACTAGATATATGTATAACTTTAATAGAGCAATGCACATTATCAAAAGCAATAATCCACAATGGTCATTCTGTCAAAAGTAACTTTAGGGGGTAGCGATGGAAGTGAGGCTAAACTCGCTGTTACTGTTTCTGAAGGCCCCTCCCGAATGGGGGAAACAACGAGTGCATTACATCTGTTCAATTCCCTCATCAAAGAGCATTCAAAAATCTTCTGTTCGTGAAAAAAAACGGAAATTTCCTCCGGTATAGTAATTTCACATCAGGAGGCGTCATGAGTAATTCAAATCTTATAAGTTCTATAGAGCTAACACGTAAAAATTTACGTGCTCAGATTGAAGGTTTGCGTGTTGAGGCTGAAGATCTCATTACAAAATACTGGATCAAGTGGAAGGAACGAAACCACCAAGAGATTAACCTTACCCGACATAGCAAAGTTCCAAAGAGGGAGTACCTGGGTTCTTACGCACCAAAAGTTGAGCTAATTGGTAATGCCAGAAAAGTAACGATCACTTGGCATCAGTTCAGCCCTTATAAAACAAGAGCGCCTAGCCACATGTCAAAACGGGTGCAACCAATGAAAAGTGGAAAATATTCTAAGAACTGTTTTGTAAACCATGCCAGCTGGGAATACGAAATGATTTCTGAAACGGAAGCATTGCTGGAGCCTTACAGAGAAATGCTTGAGCTCTATCATTCAGCATATATCGAACTTGGACGAAAAATCCGTCAATACTCAAAAACTAAGGTGGCACAATGAACGACGCAATTATCACGGACAATGAGCGTATTAACATTGAACCAAAAGATGTAATGGTAAAAGGTTCAAATAAAAAGCAAGGCGTAAACGCTCAAACTTCTACTCAACGTAGACCAGAGCACCAGGGTATGGCCAAAGTTATTATTAACCCCGGCACCCCAGACTTTAACCGGTTTTTAACTGCCAGAAATGGAGCAGTCATCAGAGGTTTTGATGATGTGAGTATCGCTATTTCCTCTCTCTTTAAAACGGTTGATGCAGTTAAACATCCTGACCTTGTTCAGGCTATTCAGGATTGGTTCAACGAGCTGCATGAAGAAAACAATAAGATGAAAGAAAATCTTGTTGCTTATATTAAGTCAATTGAGTTCGACAAGAATGACTCATTCATGTCATCAACTCAGTTTGTACCTTTCAGTTTTGAACCAGTACAACTCAACTTCAATAACCACAACACCATGAGGTTTTACAAGTACATCTTCGAGATGAACCAGCTCATGAACACAATGTATGAGTACAACTCATTGGGTTTACTGGCTGTAAGCGACTATCCGGTTATGTCTCACAACATTATAAAGAGTATTAATTTATATGTTGAGAATGTGAAAAAGACTCTGAATGTTTCTCGCCGTAAGGATGGGCCATACAGTCCAGCAGAGTTCATCACCAAAGTAATGCAATATAAAAGTGTGCAGGCATACATTGCAGCCGAAATGTCAGGCAAACGTCGATAAGGTATGATGATGAATTTCAGGGCGCTGTATTTATGTATTAAACGGATTTTGGGGATATTCTCATCTCAGGAGAATGATGCAACCTCTGTAATGATTGAGGATATATCAAGCCTCTCTCCTTTTGCGCAGATTCTAGGAGATCAGAAGTACACTGTTCCTGATCATCCAAATCCAGAAGTCCTGAAATTCATCGAGTATCCAACTCGTCCGACGGGCATACAGACATTTAATGAACAGTCAATCCTGTCTCTGTATCGGGAAAAGCTGCACTCAATTTCAATGATGTTAGCTATCAGCGATAGCGACATCAGGGACGATGCATATACATTTACTAATTTAGTTTTAAAGCCCTTGGTTGAATATGTTCGCTGGATACATCTTTTGCCAGCTTCCGAAAATCATCATCATAATGGTATTGGTGGGTTACTTTCTCACAGCCTGGAAGTGGCCATACTCTCTTTAAAAAATGCGCATCACTCAGAACTGAGACCAATCGGATATCAAGATGAAGAAGTAGTCCGTAGAAAAGTATATCTCTATGCTGCGTTTATCTGTGGTTTAGTCCATGATGCCGGAAAGGTTTACGATCTCGACATTGTAAGCCTGAATTTAGCTAGTCCGATCATTTGGACGCCAAGCTCACAAAGTCTTCTTGACTGGGCACGTGAAAATGACGTGGTTGAATACGAAATCCACTGGCGAAAGCGTATTCATAATCAACATAATATCTGGTCCAGCGTTTTCCTTGAGCGAATCCTAAACCCGGTATGTCTTGCATTTTTGGATCGGGTAAATAAAGAACGTGTTTATTCAAAAATGATCACCGCCCTAAACGTTTATACTGATGGGAATGACTTTTTGTCTAAATGCGTGAGGACCGCTGATTTCTATTCTACTGGTACAGACCTTAATGTTTTACGTGACCCTATCATGGGTCTGCGTTCTAATGATGCAGCAGCAAGGGCCATTAGTACCATCAAGCACAACTTTACCAGTATCAATATCAACAATTACAATGCTAAGCCTATGCACATCATTATCGTAAATGGTGAGGTATACCTTAACGAGAACGCATTCCTTGATTTTGTTCTCAATGATTTCGAATTACATAAATATAACTTCCCTCAGGGAGAGGCTGGTAAGACCGTATTGGTAGAATCCCTAGTTCAACGTGGTTACGTCGAGCCCTATGATGATGAGCGTGTCGTTCACTACTTCATTCCGGGTATCTATTCGGAAAACGAAATATCAAACATCTTTAGAAATGGGATAGGGAAACTAGAATTCTATAACCTTCTTAAGCTAAGGTGGATTGGTTTAATCTTTGATTCCTATAAAATCCCTGACTCAGTGCCGGGTCTTTTTAGCGTTAATGCCAATAAAGACTTTATTTACATTGACGAGCAAAAAACAGTTACTGAATACAGAAGACCAGTGCCCGGTCGGGACGTTATAACTAAAATTACTGATACTGTTGAGACGGCTGTTCTTAAGGTTAATGATTTAGGCCGCTCCTCTGCCTCTATTGATGTTGATATACATTCTAAGAAAAATGAAGGCTCATCCGACGATTTTGAGAAGAAAGCCGAAAGTGATAATGAAATTGATAATGACACGCAGATAGTTAAATCTGAGGGTGAGGAAGCAGCTGATCCTGTCATTCCTGATATAGAAGAAAGTGAAGATGAATCGGCAAAGGACACGGAATCCCATGTCCTGGTCAACCAACTTCATGAACTCCTTTTAAGCGCTCCACTTTCCAATGACTATATAGTGTGTGTTGATGCTGTCCCCTACCTCAACATAGATACCACTATGGCATTGCTGCCGGGATTAGATGAAAAAGCATTCAGTGAAGAGCCCTATTTCCAACTGACATTCAGAGAAGGCTCTCTCGATGGAATGTGGATAGTAAGGGACATTGACGATCTGCGTTTAGTCCAGCTCGGCGATAACTGCGCCGGGTTCCAGCTCACCTATCATGAGCCAAGAAGGCCAACAACTTTAAAGTCACTTTTCAATACTTCTATGTATCAGGCATTAGTGATTAATGATGAGTCTTCTGTTGAAAACTCTGCCCCACGTCCAAAGCAAACGCTTGAGCTGCCTCCCCCACGTGTAAATGCAGTCGAAGAACATTCTGGCGACGTGGAATATCATGGAACCGATAGTGCATCCGCGACTGGTCCGCTGAAAACTGAGGCTGTGGAATATGAACATTATCAACATCTTTTTGAGAAAGAAGATGAAGAGCATGAGATCATTGATTATACCGATTTCTCACAGCTTAGTGTTTCTCGGCCAGAAGTCGGTAGTTGTGCAACAAGCTCTTCGGTCCATAATGAAAAGCTTCTCTCCGAGCCGTCAGAATTACCAGAACTTAACCGAGAACAGAACGCTGATCCCCAGGGTACGAATGAACGCTCTATGGATGTTTCTGTAGGACAAGAAAACTCAGAACCAGATACTGAGGGTAACTGCCCACCACCAGCTGAAGTTGTGTATTCCCAGACCGAAGCAGCCGCAACCAGTGTGATGGCAAGTGAAGAGCCCGCCTTACCTCCTGTACTTGAAGAATCAAATGGAGAGCATGCGCCCACAGACGCTAAGGGGCATCATCTTTCGCCAGCACTGGCCAGACTGTTCGCCCCAACAGCACCGGTAGAAAAACAAAATCCCAAGCGCAACCGGAATAAATCATCGGACAAAGCAGAAGTACAAAAACCAGCATCACCTGTTTCTGGTCACAATCTGAACAGTAAAGTCTTTGCATCTACTGAATCAGACCAAAATGGTGAATTCTCGCTTATAAGCGAAGGTGACGTTACAGAGCTTGAATTTGTAGAAATTGCGTTAGTACTGCATCAAATTCTGTCCAAAATGGAGGTGGCGTTTAAAAGAAAGCGCAAAAACAGATTTATGGTAAGTACTCCTAATACTCTCTATCTGACCCAATCTTGCGTGGAAAAATTTGGGTCGCAGTTAGAGGCTCAAGATCTTTTCAATAAGCTTCCTCAGTACCTCGTTAATTCTGGTGCTGTGATCAATACAAAATGCCATGCATTTAACATGCCTACTTTGCTGGCCGCATCAGACCGGGCGAAAGTGGACATTGAACGAATTATCAATAACCTGAAAGAGGCTGGGAACCTATAATGTCAGATTCGAAGAGGACTAACCTCCATGCACAAGAGAATTTTTATCGGCCTATTCTTGAGTATCGTAGTGCCTCAATACTTTTGATTTGTTCGGTTTCTATGCTTTATATGGGACTTTCTTCAGACGGACTGGACATCGCCCCAATAGTTCTGTTCACCTCAATATTGCTTTTTTTGCTGTGCCTTTATCGTTGCAAAACAGCAGCGCCATTTTTGATGGCTCATTGGCGTGTATTCAAGCGACATTTCATGTTCGTTAGTCTTGATTCACTGCGTGTAATTAACAAAAGTAACTTTTTCTCCAATGAGCGAAAGTATCGTCAACTGGTTCAGGATTATCAAAATAAAAATAAGGATATACCCGAGCGAAAGTCCTATTTTTGTGATGGGTTTGAGTGGGGTCCGGAACATGCGGATCGGGCATATCAAATAGCTAACCTCTCCAGTGATAAACGTGAGATCGAGTTGCCATTCGTCTTCAACCCAATTAAGAGACATTTTGACGCAATGGCTCGTAAGATGGGCGGCAGCAATGCAATTTTTGCTGTGGAACGTAGGGAACCCATATTTGTAACTGAAGACAATTGGTTTGGTCATACTCTGATAACCGGAAACGTGGGTACCGGGAAAACGGTGCTACAGCGTTTACTAAGCATTAGCATGCTTCATCTTGGTCATGTTGTTGTTGTCATAGATCCAAAGAACGATGCAGAGTGGCGAGAATCTCTAATGGAAGAGGCTAAGACCCTCGGTCTTCCTTTCTATAAATTTCATCCTGGCCAGCCAGCATCTTCGGTCTGTATTGATGTCTGCAACACCTATACTAATGTTTCTGACCTAACATCTCGTCTTTTGAGCTTGGTGACAGTTCCCGGTGAGGTTAACCCATTCGTTCAGTATGCCAAGGCTCTCGTTTCCAATGTGATTTCCGGGCTTTCTTACATAGAGAAAAAGCCTTCTATTTATCTGATTCACAAGAACATGAAAAGCCACATGTCTATTGTGAATCTTACAGTCAAGGTAATGGAGTCATGTTACGCGAGATATTATGGTTACGATGTCTGGACCGAAAAAGTTAAGTACGTCGCTAACGATACCTTGCCGGTACGTTTCAAGCGTCTCGCTGAATGGTTTACGGCTCATTTCATGAATTACGAGGGGTCCGAACAAATAGACTGGTTAGATACTGTTTCCCAGCTTATTGATTACTCAATGTCCGACCCAGAGCATATGGCTAAAATGACCGCAGGTATTATGCCTGTTTTCGATATGCTCATTGAAAAACCTTTAAATGAGCTTTTATCTCCTAACCCGAACTCAGTATCATCAAGAGAAATTGTAACAAGCGAAGGGATGTTCAGCACTGGCGGGGTGCTATACATTTCGCTTGATGGCCTTTCAAACCCCGATACAGCAGCTGCTATTTCTCAATTAATAATGTCAGATCTGACCTCCTGTGCCGGTAGTCGCTACAACGCTCAAGATGGTGATATGTCAGCTAATTCCAGGATAAGTATTTTTGTTGATGAGGCACACTCAGCCATTAACAACCCTATGATTAACCTTCTGGCGCAGGGTCGTGCAGCGAAAATTGCACTGTTTATTTGCACCCAAACCATCTCCGACTTTATTGCTGCGGCAAGTGTTGAAACTGCCAATCGAATTACGGGGCTCTGCAACAATTATATAAGCTTGCGAGTCAACGATACTCCTACTCAGACGCTTGTTGTAGAGAACTTTGGTAAGAGTGCGATAAGCACAAATATGGTCACTTATACGACCGGTTCAGAAACATCTTTGCCGCATAATAACTTCTCAGGTTCAATCTCAGAAAGAAAGCAGACAACTTTAGAAGAGAGTATTCCAAAGGATCTCTTGGGTCAGGTCCCTATGTTTCACATAGTTGCCAGGCTTCAAGATGGCAGGAAGGTTGTAGGCCAAATCCCTATTGCTGTTGCTGAGAAACAAATGAAGCCAAACACAACTCTGTCGGAAATGCTTTTCAAGAAGGCCGGAAAAGTTACTTTGCGTCAAAATCTCGATATCAAAAATCTTAATAAATTTCTAAGGAAGTTGCATTGATGGATGAAAAAATTGTCCTGACGCGCCAGCAAATTTTAAGCTCTGCACTAAAAGTCAGCAAATGTCGCTCGCTCGTAAAAAGGCGCTTTCAGTCTTTGGGTTTAAAGTACGCAGATTCTCAGGAAGTTCGAGATCGGCTAACTATGATAGAAAAAAACGCGTTTCATCATTTGGGAAAATTTTGTCAGAGCAACGATATCGATTCCCTATTCTCCATGGCAAATACCCTGTCTGAGCTTTTCCTTTTAAAGGGAGAGTTGATCACGACTGATCCCTTTGGGGACCGTGAAACCAGCTACTGGTCGGTACCACAAGGATCATGCCATGAATGGATTCAATCACTGACCACCAGCGAAGGTCCTGAACGTAAATTCGTTAGTTTCCGTATTTCTTTCGATAACAATGACGTACGGTGTGATCTTGTAAAAAAGAATGCCCGTATGCTTGGTTGTTATCTTTTGCCTTATTTCGTCGATTTAACACGCACGGTGGGCGCATTCATTAATTTGCCAGGTAGTGTCTCTTTTAAACAAGTACAGCGCATCAAACCCCAGATTCATCCAGAAACAACACATAGTCATATAGTTACTATTGAGGACTCTCCCTTTCTTTCTCGGTTAAAATTTAAAATCATTACTGCCATAGATCAGCTTCCTGACCCTAATGGCCTTTATACAAACACCTTTAACAGCATTATTGACCGTGCACTGCTGACTCATCTCAAAACCGAACAGGAAAAAATAGATAGTCCAAGAGTCTGCAAAAATGTGATTTCGGCTTTTGCCGACTCAACTCTTTCTCTGCCGGTGTTTAACATCGGCCTAAACGAGCAGTACAGATACTGGACGCCGTGGGGCATCAACTTTATAGAATTTTCCCGCCAGGCCGCAAAAGCAAGGACCGCTGTATTTGTTCCTGATGTGGGACAGATCGAGTGGAAAAGCGCAGAGCATAAAGAACTGGCGGAGTTAAGCCTCATCGACCAAATCATACCTAAACAGTACCACTGGCTCCTGGGTATCCCGACGATGTGGCGTAACAACTATTGCAATCACGATCAGAGGCTAGCTCTTTTTCGTGAATGGAGGGAAAGCAATGGCTGCGGATAATACAAGCAGGGCAGCAGTGCTCAGAACAATGCTTTTTTTTGGCATGGTCATTTATTTTGGTTACAGCTTGGCTTTCCAGAATACTGAGGAGCTCAAATATCAGATTACTCAGGAGGTTAATGCAAGCCGGTCCATCATATCAAATGACCGTTGGAAGTCTGTCATTGCAAATAGTGAAGCGACTTTAAATTGGTTGGTACATGACTATAAGTTAATTGACTATCTGAATACTATTCTGATCCCTGACACCAAAAAACCAGCCAGAGGTATTAACATTGTTGCTGAAAAATTTACCTCTATTAATTACACTATGGCCAAAAACATACCCCTCTTACTTTATCAGTCCATTTTCCGGTGGAACTTAATCCTGGGGTGGCTAATCGTTTTTCTGCCCTATCTATTTGCCATGCTAGCAGATGGAATGTACCAGTGGAAATTGAAGAGGTACGTATTTGGTAAGGTTACAGTTCAGTTTTATCGTATTTGGTTTCGAGCATTTTGGGTGATCAGTGCTTTAACGATGGTCTACCTGGTCATGCCAAATATGTCACTATTTAACAATATCGCTCAACTTTTCCCACCAGTCGCTTTATTGATACTGGGAATTGCATTGAATCGCTTGTGGTCTAACTTTCAAAAACTCATGTAAAGGTGGTCAGATGTTAAGCAGTAAAAAAAGGAAGTCCCCTACAAATATCAAAGAATCGCTCAATGATAACGCTGACCGTTTTTATAAGATGTTTCGCATTCATACCACGGCAAAAGTTGCTATGTCGCTAATTGCCATGACCGCTGTAGGGTTTTCTTTCTACAATCTTTACGAACAATGGCAGGACGCTGAAGGGAAGAAAGACCATATAGCTGTAATACGGATTTCTGGCGAGATGGGTACCGGCTCGGAAACGGGCGATGGAACAGTGATCGCAACAGCTCTTGCCAAAGCTTACAATAATCCCCATGCCAAAGCAGTTATTATCGAGGCAGAGTCAGGTGGTGGTGGTCCCTCTGACGCCATCATTATTTACCGCCAGATAAACGCGCTTAAAAACCACCAGCCACAGATTGAACGCGTATCAGATGCCGGTGGCTCTCTTTCATCTGTAGCCGCTGACAAGAGTAACAAAACCGGGAGCACAGAACGTGGCGATGAAGCACGGTCGAAGCAAAACTCCCTCGAAGTACTCTCCAGCGGTACCGGTCGTTTTTTCTCTGATATCGCAGACTCATATAAACCAATCATCGTTAGTGTGAAAGGCATATGCGCATCCGCATGCTATTACGCGGTATCGCCCGCTGATGCAATTTATGCCGACAGTAATGCCCTGATCGGTTCTATCGGTGTGCGTATGGACCACTGGAATCTGTCAGAGATCATGAGCACAGTAGGCGTCAAGAATGAGCCCCTTACGGCCGGTGAGTTCAAAGATGCTCTTGACCCCTTCCACCCATTGTCCGATTCAACGAGGGAGTTCATGCAGAAGGAGATCCTGAACACGATGCATGAAAAATTTATAACTGATGTTGAACTTGGACGGGGTAAAAAGCTTCTCTCGCGTCATGATGCCGATGCTGTTTCTCTCTATTCAGGCCGTGTATGGCCAACACCTCAGGCAGTTAAGTACGGCCTGGTGGATGGAGATCTTACGTCAGTAGAGATCCGTACACGTCTTTCAAAAATGTACTCCACTGACACGTTCAAAAACTACAATGAGCCTCATCGTAATCTCCGTTCTGCACTCGGCATGCTGATGAGCCTGTCTTCAAATATTGAGAGCCTTACCGGTACCACTACCCGCTTAGTAGAATCTGTTAATGCCACCAGCTACCCCTCTGTGAGGTAACATGGATGCTTTCAATCTGCTGTGGAGCATTACGGGGGTAGCTTTCATTATCCTTATTTTCGTCGTGTTGCTGTGTCTGTTGGGATTTATGACCTCTGCCATAGCGGAACGGCGGACTGCAAAGGCAATTGAATCTGGGCTTCCTGAAGAAGCTCAGGGGCTACTTAGTGATCTCACCTTTCAGTTGTCGGCTCATAGCACTACGCAGGTTGATCACATTCTCGTAGCCCCACATGGTATATACGTCATAGAGCAGAAAAACTACGTAGGCAAGCTCTACGGTACTCTGGAGGAAAGCCACTGGCGGAAATGGACTCAGTCCCGAACCCTCAAGTTGCAGAACCCGTTTAAGCAAAACCAGGGGCACATCAGGGCTATTCAGTCTGCTCTTAAGGCTAGAGAACTGGAATGTATCAATGTCGTCATCATAAACGGACGTTGTAAGTTTGATGGCATCAAGCCGGAATGGTTATGTATGGGGATGGACGATTTTATCCATAAAGTCAAACAACGACGAGGGCTACGGTTGTTCACACCGGAGTCTGTTCAGCACATCTGTTCGGTGTTGAAGTCAACAAGGAAGTCGCCAGGGCTCTATACGGACCTTACTCATATTCATAACATAACGACAAAGTACAAAGCCCCGATGAAATTCGAGCAACGAGTAACATACATTCTGCTCAACTTTATCCATTATCTGTGGGCAAGTCTGTTCACTAAGCAGAAGCCTTAGCGCTCTATCATTGGTAAGGCTGTAAAATGTCTGCAAAAGGCCCCATCGGTAAATTGTTGGGGCTTTTTCTTTGCGTAGTTCTGATACGGTTTATCCTGTGGAGCATTATGGCCACCAGCCAGCTGGTGACTGGCCAACGCTTTGTATGACGTAGCCTACTCAGGGCAGGCTATTTTAGAGGGACCGATTTTTATCCGGGCTAATTTAGAAAGAGATAATTTGAACTTAGGCGGGCTGACCACCAGCAGAGAGGTAAATCACTAGCCGGTGATATTGACAGAAGTCGTCAGGGGTTTAACGCCGGAATATTTTGCCAGGCCTCCTGCAAGGTCTGCAAGACTTCTACAAGTGATAGTGACGGCCACAGGACTGTTTCCGTCATTATCACTCCAGGTGGCTCGCACTCTACTGGTACCAGAATTAAAACAACACGAGTTCCTTTTACCTGGTAGGCAAGGTTTACTGCCGGTTGGCGGTAGGAGGCCAGTACACCCTCACCATATTGAGCAGGGTTACTTGCCCAGTTCCGCACCATTGCATACACCTGAGGCATATACCGACTATCCAGATCCCCTTTGGGCCGTCTGAACGGCACGATTTCTTCTGAGCGGTAGGTGGTCGTTGTTGTATTGGTTGTCATCTTTGTCACCTCCCCTGTTCGTCCATTTAGAGTTTTAAGCTGCTTTACACATCACACTCAACTGATTATTTAAGCTGGTCATCGTCTCTGGCCAGCATAGCCCAACCATTCGCCTGGTTTTCGCGGGAGTAAGGATTCATTTCAAAATAACTATCTACCGCGTCGCTGTCCGCAACAGAACTGTTGTTAGCTCTCTTTGAACCCTGAACCACTACAGCATCAACCTCTGCGGCTTTCCCGTTGCGCTGTACCAGGATTTTAACCGTATTGGGCTTACGTCTTGCGAGCAGTTTGTTGGCGATAAAAAGCACAACAATCCAGGCCAAAAGCACGTATAAAAATGTATTCATAATGCCCTCCTTTGTATGTGATTATTATACCTGCTTCCATTGCAGGCCAAACAGGTTCGGTGCATGAAAAATAGACTTCTCTCCGGCGTATAGCAATCTACTTACTGATCTGTTTTCGTATCAAACTGTATGGCATAACCGAGGGGCGTACGTGGTGAGTCAGAAAGTTACTTTTCCGTAATAGTTAATTTCAGATCCTTCTTCCAGTTACGCTTCAGTATAAAACCGATACCCTCTAATTCAGCATCCTTCACGTTTAATACGCTTCACTTTAAGGCAGGGCTTTTCGGTTGAAATGAATTCTTTTTCCGGTTGCTGGACATGGGTTTCATCCTGATAGTTAAAGTTGCAGGCTATCAGTCACCACCACCACCTCCGTCACCTCCTCCACCGCCACCATCACAACCACCAGCTATGCTATTTTCACCATTACAATCACCTCCGAGGGGGTTCAAATGGCTGCTCCCCTGTAGATGGTGTCCTTGCCAGATCGAACCCGAACCAGCGCCTCCTGAGCGTCTTTGCTTGCCCTGAGGCAATTGTGCAGGCTCACCAGCACCGGCGGTACCAAAAATGTCCCGGGCAATTTTATAAAGAAGGTAAAAAGGTACGCCCAGCATCATAAAAAAGATTACTGAAAATATTACACGTTCCATTGATGATCTCCTGTCTTGTGAGAGACCAGTTATATCAGGGTGATTCAGTATTTCCGTTTAGAAAAGAGTACTAATTTGGCCCTGTTCGCTCTTAATTTGCCATCCGGGAAAAAGTCATAGGGATAGGCCTGCCAGAGTCAATAACTTCCAGTGATCTGGAGGAGACCCCGGCTCTCTGAGCCCTCATGGATGGTACGGCTTTACCCCTTGTAAACAGATTCACGTTCCGCAGGACAAACATCGACTACTGACGTCTCATATTTGCTGACGCTAATCCGACGTCTCATTGCCGTCTGCTTGTTTTCTTTAAAGGGTGTATTAGACGAATATCAAATCGGAATGGTAGGGGATGTGTGGGCACCATGCCCGGCCCTCTTTGAGCATCTGAGAGATTGGAGACCTAGCCGGGTAAGATAGCTACTTTCTTACGGGTTACCCTTCAAATCCAAAGACGAAACGGACGCTGCCGTTCTCCACGTGGAGACGCTTTACTTCTTCGACAAATTCCTGGATCACCTCTCCGGCGTTATCGGGTGGTATGGCTGACAAAATTTCTTCCGAAGTCAGCCATGAGTATGAATGTTCACCGAATAAATCATCATCTTCGGACGGTATATCATCAGGTAATCCGCGTAATGCGTGGATAAAAACTGCTGATGTGCTCGCCCTTTCACGATCTACATCAAATCCGAGCCAGGCAAAGTGGAGATATGATCGGTCCCCTTTATAATTGCTTGATAAATTAATCCATTTACCAGGCTTTTCTTCCCTTTGAAATCGCCAGCAGATATCAACGCCCATTAAGAAACTCCATTACTATCGTTCGTATGAGATAACTATCATTTCAGAATACTATGACTTCTTCCCGTATAGAACTAATCGCTCACGCCATTTAGCTACTTACTTTTTTTACGTACGCTTGCAGCGCAGTACCTTGAGAGAAGTAAGTAAGACTGGGCGAAGCCAACCGGTTCCGCCACCTCGCTCACCGGCTTTTAGGCGTAAGCACTGAAGTCAGCCTCCATGCTAACTGGCGAGCCTGCGAAAGTCAGACTCGTTGTTATAAAGCGGCATATCGTAAGCAGTGTCTGAAATGAACATTCGGATCTGCTCAAGCGTCATGCCACAATGAAAACGGGTTACGCTCACATTGGCCCGGGGGAAGTCAGCACAAAATGCATTCAAAACATTCTCATGGACAATACCAATGTTGATTAACGCAGCTGGCCCGTTGTCACGGAAAGATACGACACGGAATCCCCCATACCAGCCTGACTGGGAGAAAAATGAAAATGCACTCGTTGCCAGACCATTAGACAGGTCATAGCGCAATTTCCCGCTCAGAGACTGGCTGTCTCTGCTGTACACGCGATTAATGAAAATGCCGGGACCAACTTCTACCGGCTGCTTGTTGCTTGCTAAACACGGAAAGCCCACCAGCGAAACCTCCCTTTCTCCTAACCAGTTTACCTGATACCCGGCAGTGAGAAAGTCAGTCAGTTCTACGCCAGAAAGAGCATTAATGGCCGCAATATCGGTATCCAAAATATTTACGTTTTTCATATTCATCTCATCTATATTCTAAAGTGCGTTTTTTGTCTATCAGCCCGAGGATTGAAAATTTGAATATTTAATGTGACAGAAAAATACCTGTCACCTTTTCAAAAACTGCCTGCAATTGAATATCGAGAGAGTCCATTTTAAAATCCACCAGCTCAGCTTTATTATCGCAAACCGAATAAAAATAGGAGTCAAATGCGTCTGTATCTTCATCTTTAAAAATACGGAAGGAATTAATTTTATTATGCCCTTCAAATTCGGCATGAATACCATAGCGAACCGAGCCGTCATCGAACTGAACAACCCGTCGTACAGAATTAATCCGGACGTACTGTTTTAAGGCC
Organism: Enterobacter cloacae complex sp.6700776; assembly: GCF_048284255.1. Classification (NCBI taxonomy): domain Bacteria; kingdom Pseudomonadati; phylum Pseudomonadota; class Gammaproteobacteria; order Enterobacterales; family Enterobacteriaceae; genus Enterobacter; species Enterobacter cloacae complex sp.6700776. Next base: position 31,708 of record NZ_JBLVYK010000023.1, read on the forward strand.
CTCGCGAAATCGGCATTTAACGCCAACGCTCGTAAGATTGAATCAGCGGTTTCATTCTGCTTTTTACGATCATATTCAAACATCCCACAGCCGGTGTTACGAAAGACCGGCTGAAGAGCATTAACCAGGTTGAAGGAATCCACGTTTCTGTCGTTTCTGTACATGAGATATCTCCTGCCCCTCCGCTATACGAAGGGGCTTGATAGGGTTACTGCCAGGCTGCGATCACTTCTTCGCACTGGAAATGAGATAAGCACTGCTGGAGTAAAAGGGCCAGCACCGCTGTGTTAGGGACGCGATTGTTACACCACGCGTTGAATAGCAGCTGCCATGGACCGGCATAATACCCGGCCAGTTTCTTTTTTTGTTTATCTGTGCAGCAGCTGGAAATGGCCTGCTGATAAAGGCTTTCATTCTCGGCACCAGAGCGTTGTTGCAGTGCCTGATAAATATAGGAGTAGACAGAATCGGAGCAATTAGATGCATAGGCCAGATTGGTTTTCATAATACCTCCTGTGTTTTTGGGTATTATATAAAACTCCGACCTACTGGCTAATAACCCACACTGTAATTTCTTTTAAAAACACAATAAATTTTCAAAATTGGACCAGTGTGGATTTAAGCGAGCAGTTTAAATCTTTATGAACTAGCTTTCAAAGAGGTTGGTTTTTCGGGAAGTTTTTTGCCAGACCAGCATGTTGTTTTTTTTTCTGTAGTGCAGATTAGCTGGTACCTGCCCCTTCTTACCTCTTTGAGCAATGACTGTTTGAAATATGGTAAGCCCAGTTCAAAAACCCAGTAACGACCGTCTGCAAAAACGACTGAATTTTCAACGCCATCCGAAGCCACCAAGGATGCATCATTAAGTAGACGTTCTTCATAATGAAATGGTAATGAAAATGTCAGATATAACGCACAAAGTACAAAGATTCCTGTGAGACTAACTGCCAGTGAACCACAATAACCAGAATAAACATTTAAATTTCTTTTGATAAATTTCTCATGCAAGATTACAAGCAGACAGAATACACAAGCTACCAGCCCAAATCCTACATGCAGATAAAACTGTCTTATTTCATCATTCCAGACGATGTTGTCCCATTTCGTGCTTAAGATTGAACCCAACAAGGAGATAATAAAAGCGGCAATTTGAGAACTGATAAAGTAGGAGAAAGCTGACTTTGAAGTTATTTTTTTCATAGAAACAGGAACCTCTTTACCTCGTTCCTGATCAGAGAAAAGACACAAAACGCACCATGCGCAAAAAACTGCAAGTCCAGATGCAATAATCTCGCGTAAAAACATATTAAACGTTTCCGATAATGAATAAGTAATTACCATATCCTCTCCGTAAGTCTACATATAATTCAGACGTGACAAATAATTAAAGGCATTGCTATTCTATCATTATGCATTGCGTTTAAAATCATTTCTAATTCAGCAGAGTAGCGATACAGGCATTTCGCTATCCTAAAATCTGGTAGCTTTCCATTTCCTTGCTGAGATAAATCAAAATAATTCTATTTATTGCCTATTCGGATGCTGCAAAACCTTATAAATCCGGATGTATATCACTTAACAGTGAACCATTCGGTGACTTGCTCTCCGTGAGGTCCACCGGGTTTATCCAGTAGGGAACATTCTGCTTTTACCGTTTACTGCATACGCGAGCAGGAATTCTGTTGCAGTTCTGCATTTGCCTGCTTTTCCAGTGCTGTCATAACCCGGCGGAGCATCGCCAGAGCCTGAACAGGCGAGCTCCCAAACTGCACTTTCACTTCATCCGTATCATGATCCTGAATCAGGTCGAGGATGTTCACTTCGATCCCTGCCCCGTTTTCATCTTTTGCCGTGCACTGAATACTTACCCGGGTCACCGAATCCGTCAGGACTGGCAGTGGGTTAGTCTTGTCTACGTTGATAAAAGCCTTCTTCATTGCCCTGTTTCCCCTTGTCCTGAAAAAGTTACCGACCCGTCCGGATGGAGGGGTCGGTCAGAAAATCATGCCTGTCCCTTATTCATCTTCTCAGCATGCTTACGCAGGTACTCTTTCAGGTCAGCATGAGCATTGATGATATCGTTCATTTCATCATTGGTCAGAACAAGCGTGTAAGTATCAGTGCTGACAGATTCACCTTCTTTAAGCTTGGCTTCTTCAGCAATACGTTCAAAAATCGGGATCGCGGTGTCGGCAATGACGGTCACGGTCTTTTTGTTCAGAACGCTGGACATGGATGGTGCTTTACCTGCCGGGTTCTGTTTAGGAGCGCTGTCCTTTGGAGCCGGAGCTGGTTCCTGTACCGGTGGCGTAACCAGCGTCTCTGTATTGCTTTCATCATTCAGTTGATCCGGTACCGGGGTGTTAACGGTAGCATTACCTGCCGGTTGCTCATCACCGGAGTTTTCCGGAGTCTGCGGATCTGCCATGCGCTCTTCTACCTTGGCAGCTTTGACGAATTTCAGCGTGTTTTTCGTCGCTTTACCATAGATGGAGATCGCCTTGTTGATGTTATCTACCGCATCCTCACCGCTGTACATATACTCGTCCAGCGCAACGTACATGCTCACCTGATCGCTCACAAGCATGGTCTGTAGTTCAGAAGGCAGGTCCAGTACGCGAACCATCTGGCGAAGATGCTGCTCTGATTTACCACGTTTTTTTGCCAGTTCCGCAAAGGTCTTAGGCTCTTCTTTATCTTCAACAAGACGCTTAATTGAAAGCGCTTCAGCTACGACAGACAGCGCCAGGTTGGAGTTGCCGGTCAGGGTGAAGAGTTCTGCTTTTGAAGCGCTACCGCGAAACTCTTCGCAGCGAATACGAGTAATGCGTTCACGCCCTTCTGCTTCCAGCTGGCGGTTTGCAATAGCGATGGAACGGATACGGCAAGCCCCCTGACGCAGTACAGGTACGCCATTAACCATCTGAACAACGATAGGCGTCACGCTGAACGGGTCTTCCATGTAGGCATCGGCCAGGCTGTTCAGGTGTTCCACAACGTGAGGCATTGAATAGTAGAGCTCGCCCATACCGGCCGTGCGGGTGTTAAAGCCTTCCTGCTCTACAACAACCGAAGGGTCAATGATAAGGCCGTTACCTTTACGGGCACCGTTACCAGTGCGTTCCAGGTAACCACGAAGGCTGATTTCGTTGCTGTTGTTTTTTACTTCAGTTTCGATTGCGGACATTTTTGTTCTCTCTTTTGGTTGGTTGTTTAACTGCGCTACAACACAACAATACCAGGTTCGACATTTTTTCTAATAGGTTGCACAGAAGAAAAAGTAACTTTTCTTAAAAAAAATTCCTGAGACAATACTACTCGATCCGTCCGTTTTAAATCTTCACAACAGTGGGCCGTTTTTACGTTTAAGCAAAATAGCTGGTTCAGAAGGTGAGTCGGAGAGAAAAGTTACTTTTCCGGTTGTCTGGGCCAGTGATGAAAGAGTGGCAGGACAGGAATGGCTAAACCGGTGCGGGTCTCTTGTAAGTCGCAGGGGATTGAGGAGATATAGAGGTAAACCGGTACGTTCAGTTTTTGGATTGAGCCGGGCTTTTGGCCCGGGCTTAAGGAAGCGGAAATTTGAACGAACTGGCAGGTAATGATTTATGCCGCCGACAGCTGGCCGTCAGTGCTTTGCTGTTCTGGTTTGACAGTTGGGGGATAACCGGCAGTTAGCCGCTGGCATTCCGCATCACAGAAAGCCCTGAGGTTGCTGAAGACGGACTCCATGAAATCAGCATGAGCATACGAGTCTACAGGACGTGTCTTGTTATCTTTCATCTTGTTCTCCTCAATCATTATTAAAACCAGCGGATTTAGTTCCTGGCGCTCCATCTGCTGACCGGCTTTCCCAGAGAGCAGCGATGTGTCGGGTTCTGTTTCTCATTTTATCGTTTTCATCGGGCCCATCCGGCCGTATAAGAGACCGATTTGGCATGTTTAAGAAACGTACTGGCGACATTAAAAGCTGAGGTTGGCTTTGGAATAAAAGGATACTTTTCCCGTTTGTCAGGTCTTTCGCTACCGCTGCACGATGATTCTGTCAGGCATTCTGCGCCCTCCTTGGCTGTACATCTTGAAACAAGCGGTGGGATGTTCCCTTCCCCCTGCTCACCGCAGAATAATTGGCAAGTCCCGACGGTCGTTCCGTACGAGCCGGGTCCAAATAATGAATAAATACAACGCCACTTCAATTGTATTGACAATAGAAGTTAGGAGGATCATAGTGTCATTCATGGTGCGGCTTTCGCACCACCGCCCCGGCGGTACCGGGCAGAACTGGAGTACCTCATGAAACTTTCCCGTCAGACGACTTCTGATACTTCTGTTGATGGCCGTTCACGCGCATATGCCTGGGGCCGTGTCCATTATTTCATTATCGAACATGCACCAATGGCTGAGCTGGTCGCTATTGACGAGCTGCTGGAAAAAGCTGGCTGGAGCAATGACGGCTGTCCGAACTATGAGAAAGATGACGAGTTTGGTAATGCTGGTTACAGCTGTGGTTACTGGATCGATATTGACAGCGTGGGAAGCTTCAAGGCTGACTACAAACGTCTTAAGGGTGAGATTAGTGCGCATATCGCCTCAAAGGCGGCAGAGGTGGAGATCCGCGTACTGGACTCGATGTCCGACAAAGAATGTAAAGATGTTGCCTCGGTGGCATGTACTGTTCGCCGTGACTTACGTACGCAGTCCGAATCGCTTCATTCACTGCGTACTATCGTAACGGTTGATCATTACAATCCCTATGTGATCACCAGCCGCCCGCTGAGCATTTCCGCCTGGACACTTATCCACGACTGTCTGAAAACCGGCACCATCAATGACGTCTGTTCACGGTTGAGTTCATTAATCCTGCACTCTGAAGCCGCGATTGCCCGTTGTAAGGGAAGCTCCGACTACTCTTCGGAACACGCTCAGCTATCGTTTTTTGCTGGTAACGACTATGTCACCAGACGCACCCTTGTTGATGCAGCTCACGAAGAGGCTCTGCGAATGAACCGCCGCTTTGATGAACGTATTGCAATGAACGCGGATTCTGATGCCAGAAGGCTCCAGTGCGAATTCAACCTGAGCAACCATGTCGTACAGCGTCGGACCGTTGAATCTGCTCATATCCAGGCAATCAACGAAGACGTCACCCGTTCACAGGCGGAACCACGCTGCCCTGGAAAGCTTCTTCTGAAAATGACCAGTCATGAGGAAGTGCGGGACTCACTGAGCACCTGTTAGTCCAGCGACACCCCCTGCGGCTCTACTACCGGGCCGCAGTCTGCTCCGGCCAGATGGTGCCAGTGGCGTAATGAATTTGTTTAATAAGGCTGAGTATGATGAATAAAGAACAACTAATCGACAAACTGGAACGCGTGGTATGTGGTCAGTACTCCTACGAAATGCAGGAGCTTGCGTATTCGGCCCTCTGCTGCATTAAAGGCACCCCGGACGACTGCGCTAAGTTCCCTGTTACGCGTCCGCTGCCTGACACCTTAGTGGACGTATGGGACGAGATCGGGCAATACCTTGGCACAGGCAAAGCCATTGAAACTCGCAGTTGCGGCGTTTCGCTTCTGCTTCATGGACACTGCTACGATTCAAATCATGTGCTGTACTGGCGCAATGCTGGCGCACTTCCAGCAGCTTGCGATACGCCACTGGCTGGTGGGTCTCGCAAACTGTTCACCTGCTCAGCCTGTGGAGTGGACGGTCTGGATGAACCACCTGAAACCAGTTGCCACTGCTGCACAGAGGGGGCCCACTGGATTGAGAGCAGGCTCTTCACCTCCGGGCAGGCAGACCCTGAAGAATTTAGACCCGTGGCGGTCGTGAAAGAGTGTGCAGGCTCAACGCCGGATGATCGGCTCATCTGGAGCGTGATTGAACAGCTCAACGGCGAACTGGCGGAAGGCGATAAACTATTTAAGCAACGCTGACAGATCACGTCAGCATTTATATCAGACGAACTCCAGAATAATTTAAAGCAACCATGAACATGAAAAAGCCCAAAGCTGCATTACAGAATGCCATGAAAGAAGATGTGCCAGCTGTGACACAGATTCAGATGCGATCTACGGTTTCCAGAAAGGTTCGCTATGTAAAACAGGCAAATCGAGAGGGTCTGAAATTATCTGAGTGGATGTCGCGGCATCTCGACGCTGTCTGTGATACCGCAGATGAGATTCATAAAGGCAAACGCTCAACTCCGGTTGCGCCTGGGAAGATTCCCCCTGAGGTATACCAGGTGATATACGATCAGTGCGGCGGGTTCGTGGAGTGTGATGCTAATGCCCAGGTAATCTGGGAAGCCTGCCGTGATGCCATTCTTAACGGAGACAAAGGGTAAACGGCAGGTATCGCCTGTCATTTTTACCCTTGTGAGGAAAATCCTGATGAACCATGAGAGCCGAACTGTATACCTGAACACGGCCATTGAGGCCCTGTTGAAAGCTGAGGCGGCTCTGAACGAGCTGGCATTAGCCTATGTACTCAAACCAGGTGAAAAGGCAAGCGCATGCCATCCCCGAACCGGTACGCTTTCCACAGCTTCCCAGGTAAGAAAACTTCGCCGTGTTCTAGAAAAAAACAAGTTATGACGGCCCTTATACGCTGGCATAATGTACCGTGCTTCGCTCATCCCAGCAGTATGGGTTTTAAACTCTTCCATTTTTAAGAGTACGGGAAGAGCCTTATTATTGTCGCATACCCTACGGATGCATTGCAGTTCAAACCGCTGTTCGGTGCAATTATTGCTGTATCCGGCGGATTTGAAAATGACAGAAATAGTGATGTAAAGCTCCGCCATTAAAGAAATGCCCCGTAGTTTGGCGAATCAACTTTCTGAATTATCTCGATGAACACCATTTAAGGAAATCGAATGTGTGATTTTTGCAGGGCTGACGAAAATTACTTTCATATGGCAGAATGCGTGTATGACCAACTGGTTAAAGAGTATCCCGTAATGTGGCTGCGGGATTCAACCCGGATCGGGGCCTGCTACCTCTGTCGAGAACTGCTGTCGCCGGAGGGGATGGTCCTGGCGATGCAGAGCGCTTTCCCTGCGAAGGGATGGCGGCTGCGTATTTGGTACAATGAAACCATTGACGAAGAGATAGAACCGCAGCGTGGAGACTGTATTGAGCTGTCCTCCAGGGCGGACGCTCTGCTGTCCTTCATGTCGTTCCAGGAAAAGGTTTAGCGCTGCGGCCCCCCTCACAAAAAGGCGCTTTCCGCGACAAATCTGGTACGACCGGACAACGTTGAGTCAATTCTTGCTTCCCCGCAGAAGAATCCCTATGAAGTAAAGTAGAGGTAGGCATTACGCCCACCAGCAAACCTGATAACTGTTCTTTGCGTAACATCCTCAAACTTCTGGTGCCTTCGTAGACTGCGATGCGAATGCCCATGAGCTGAATTCACCGTATCATTTGACCGGATGCAGCGAGAACAGAAATGACAATGTTTGAACGATTTGCCAGACGGCCATAAAACTCTACTGGGTACAGAATAAGGACTGACCGCAATGGCTACGTTCTATGAGCTACCGACCAGTGAGAAGTCCATTGTTTCCGGTACGTGCCCGGACGAGCACCGGTGAAATTTTTCCCGACTGGATTACGCTAAGGCTTTTGAACGGTTTGCGTGAAGTGGGACTCTTTGGGTCTGGTTCTTGATTTATACAAAAGGCTATATGCCACAAGACGGGAGGAAAAAAGGGTTTCCCCGACTGGAGAAACCCTTTCAAAAGGTGCCGATGGCATACTAATCCACACCCCGAAAAGAGGGGGTTGCCCCCCTCTTTGTCAGCTACTTACCGGATTCGTAGGCCAGGATAGCAGATACCTCCCTTGTTCCGTCTTTCATCCGCAACTCGCAAAGCGAGTTTCGTGTGAGCCAGGTGAATATCAACAGCGTTAAACAAACTATTAATATGCACAAAACAATGGGTTGGTTCGGCATTTTCATGGCCTTCTTCTCCTGTCAACGCAAAGCAGAAGTGTCACCATCGGTGCGAAACAGAGATGTCATGCTTTGGTTCAGAGAATGCGTTTGACCGCCTCGCTATATACTTCCGAGCGTTCTCTTTTCCCAACAGAAATCACGAAAACGACAACTTTCTCGTCTATAACCTGGTATACAAGGCGATAGCCTGAAGACCGGAGCTTAATCTTGTAACAATCAGGCATACCACGGAGCTTGTTTGCTTCAATCCGGGGTGACTCAAGTACTTCAACCAGCTTCTTTTTCAACTGTTCACGTACCGTCGAGCCCAGCTTTCGCCATTCCTTTAGTGCCCGCTCGTCAAAATCCAGAAAATACGCCATCAGAGTTCATCCAGCGTCACACGTACTGGCTTAGGATTACGAAGTCGTTCTTTCACTATCTCCACAAGTTCAGCATCTTCATCACTCAGGAGTGTCTGTTTGAACGGCAAGCGTTCATTGTCAGCGATATACTCGAGCATGAGACGAAGCGCTTCAGAAGGAGTTACGCCCATTTTTTCAAGCGCGGCGTAAGAACGCGCTTTAAGTTCATCGTCAATACGTAGGTTAATGCTACCCATGTCTTACACCCCTTGTAATTACAAATGTCATTACAAGTATCGCACTACAACATGCTTAGGGCAAGTCACGAAGTAAGTCAGAAAGTAGTCGTAAGAACGGTGATCACTGTCCGCTTTGTGCCAGAAGCGGACTTTTTAAAAATATTGCGTGCCCAACAATTGGGCGCAGGTCACATCAAGTACCCTCAGAATTATAGAGAATACCTGAAATTTTTGTAGAGCGAGGTTTGTTACCCTGCCCGACCAGCGACATGTGGTTAGTTTAGTGATCAGAAATGTCGAGCGTTTGGTCGTTCATTGACGCGGGATCTTCCAACGGTTCCACATGAGTGGTGATATGGATAAAAGGCAGTGCGGTGCGGATATCATTCTCTATACGCTCGGCCCAGTCGTGCCCATATTGAACAGTCCATCGCCCAGGAACTAGGATGTGCATTGTCATAAACGCCCGCCCGCCAGCCTGGCGTGTACGTAGTGCATGGAAATCAAGCCCCTGTTCACGATATCCTGCCAGCAGTGACTCGATTTTTTTGAGTTCTTCCGTGGGTAGCGATACGTCCATCAGACCTGCAGCTGAACGACTCATAAGCTGATAACCAGTCCAAACGATGTTGGCTGCGACCAGCAATGCAACGATCGGATCGACCCAAAACCAGCCGGTCAGATAAACCAGTCCGACACCAAAAATGACACCGACCGACGTCCAGACATCGGTCAGCAGGTGATGAGCATCTGCCTCAAGAGTGATAGAGTTGTGCTGCCTGCCAGCCCTTAACAAAATGCGAGCCGTCACAAAATTAAGGATTGATGCGACTGTTGAAACCAGTAATCCGAGACCAATCTCCTCAAGCGGCTGTGGAGTTAACATCCGCTCAACTGCGGTATAGGCGATACTGGCTGCCGCCAATAGGATCAGAAATCCTTCGAAAGCACTCGAGAAATATTCGGCTTTGCCGTGCCCATATGCATGGTTCTCATCGGCCGGAAGCGCAGCCAAGGTCAGCATCCAGAGCGCCATTAGGGCTCCTGCGAGGTTAACTACGGATTCGATGGCATCAGATAGCAGACCGACCGAACCGGTCATTTTCCACGCCACACCTTTGAGTCCGATAGTGGCAATAGCCGTGGCAATGGAAAGCCAAGCGTAGTGCGTCAGCGGACGAGGTAACCCTTTTGTTTTAGTCATTATTAACTTCCTAAAATAGGACGACTAACTCACATTTCTATCCATGATAGATAATTAAACAATCATTTCGCCATGAATATTTTTTCGTTTTTATTAAATTTAATTAAAAAGTCTCTGCAAGTGCTGTTTCATCTTCTAGTAAACTAAATTTTATTTTTAGGGTTTTCTTCAACTTGAAGTAATATTATCTCACAACAGATTAGTCACTTAGGTTAACTGAGCGGCTTTTATATTTTTCAATTAAAATATGCAAAACTCCCATTGCACCATGTGCATAAAAATAGACCTCAATGAAAGTAGTAAAGAACTTATGCCAGTGGATTACTGTTTCAGCCAGATTTGACTGCATGGTATTCAACAAGAACCATAGGCCACCTGAAAGTGCTACAATTAGCAATGCTAGAACTCCAAATCCTTGGATTGTACTGGCAATACCTCCCGAATGTGCATCGGGCAGTCGGAAACTAGTCAACGTTTTTATATCTTGCTTAATACCACTAAAGTCAAGCCCTACCCATGAAAAATAATAAGTAAAACCTCTTTGAGTAAGCATCCAACTTAACATAATAAAACCACAAATAATCAGTCCTAACCCTGAAATAATGTGCATCCAGGTTATAACTCCTTCAAGACTATGTTCACCAATTGCTTCGGTCTCTGTCAGATTAGAGTTAATAATTTGTGATAATATTAGAAATGCCACAATGATGTGAAGAATACGAAAAAAAGGAGCGTAATCATGGGGTAATAGATTCCAGAGTCGCAATTTCATTAATGAGTCCTTAGTAAATTTATCGATGATCTTAATCATACAAAAGAATTATTAGGATAACCTTAATTCTTAAAATTGCAGCAGGCATTAGTTCACCTCTGATATGGCCACTTGCGAAATGGGAATGGTAACTGTTATTACTATGTGTTTACTTGCTGTTCTTGTTACGCAGCCCCTTAAACACATTACTTTCAAATATGATTTCCTGCTGGGTTTAAATATGTGTCTTTCTATAGTGCGGCAACCTATTTTTACACCAACTCATGAATTAAATAAGAATCATAAATTAAATGAGAGGTTTAATTCTCTTGCTTAACGCGATGATATTAAATGGAAATTTTAATTTTTGTAATTTATTAAACAGTTAGAATGAGACATGGTAAATACGATCTTCCTTTAGATAATTCTGATAGCACTTTTTCTACTGGGCAGTCTGCAATGTCCGCTTCACGCCCTGAGACATTCGACAAGCTTTTTATGGCTTCAGTAAGGGCGAGTGTCTCGCTTCGAGAGCCAGCAAATATTTCGCTTCGTCATAACAGGTTCTGGCCTTCCAGCAGCGGTAAATGATCCTTATCCATTTGAACGCCAGTGCCCGGATCGCAGACTGATGAGATTTGCCCTTTTCTCTAAGGCCCTGATAATACAGTTTGGCCCAGTATGATGAATTAACCGTCTTGGCAGCCCATTCAACAAAGGTCTGCCTGACGAACTTGGCACATTGCCATCGCCAGTGAACCCATGATTTTTGGCCGCTTCGTTCGGTCACCGGTGCTATACCTGCGTAGTTTTGAATTTCTTCAGCGCTGTTAAACCGGTCACGATTATCACCAAGTGCAGCAAGCATCCGTGGGCCCATGCACGGTCCCATGCCCGGAAGTGATTTGAACAGCCCCGCATCTGGCAATGTGTCAAACAGCGTTTCGATTCGTTCGTCATAGGTTTTGATGATTTCACTCACGACTTTAATTTGTGTCGCCAGTGCTGCTGCCATCAAAGCATTAGCCTCTATAACACTCGGGTCTGTAGTCAATGGGATCGCATTATCAATACTCGCAACACGTTGCTCGGTAAGGGCCATAGCGCGACCACCTTTGGCATTCAGAAAGTTGCGGATCGTGTCGCGTCTGGCTCGTTTCAGTTGTTGCAGACTGGGCCACCGGATAATCAGCTCACACAACAGTAAGCTACCCCGATGTGAGAACCACTCCAGTGGCTGAGGATAATACTGTTTAAGCGTGTTGATTATCCGGTTCACAAAGCGTCGTTTATCTTCAACCAACTGACGACGTTGCTCAACCAGTTGCTGAAGTAAGCGAATATCCGCATTGTCGGGTTCAATAGCTTTTATCTTCTGGGGGTAACGCAGCATTAACTCTAATGCCAGCTCGGCATCCTGCGGATCATCTTTAGCGCCGCTGGGCGAGAAGGCTTGCCGATAACGAGCCAGGGACAATGCGTGGACGGGGAAAACGGTGATAAAGGGGTATTTTTGAAGAGCATATACCACGGGGCCCTTCTTCAGTTCGAGAGCTATTGCGATTCTACCTTTTACTTTCTGGTGTAACTCAGTAAGCCAGGCATCAAGCGCTTCTGCTGTATGTTCAATCACATCGAATACGCGTTCACCGTTTTTAAACTGAACACAGACATCGTGTTTTTTATCAGCCCAGTCCAGACCAACGTGCGCAGCAAATTGATTAGTCACAGTCATCACCAACTCCTTTTTATCGGGGATTGGTATGCATTCCACGCTCTTCGAAAGAAATATAGCCAGCAGTTTATCTGCATGCCCTGAGTATTCGTTAGCGAACGTGGAGCACCTACTGGCTCGAAAGAAAAGCGGCGATCATCACATGATTCTCGCTCAATATTCGTAACCAGTAAGCGCATACCCTGAATCACTTCAAAGTGTAATTCTCAGGGTACGAATGACTATATCTCGCTCTTAGCGGACATTAGCATAGGCTATTTACCATAACGCCGCATTACGCGTACCGCTCAGACGGCCTGAGCGCGTTTCTGACGTGTCCCCGTTAAAAACAGTAACAAACCACCCGAAAATGCACGCCAGAAACGCTACGTAAGAATCTATCCTATGACTGGATATGCACTCAACTGAATAACGCCTGGTTTCAGTCCATTTTATCGGGATCAGCCTTCTTTCTGGGTAATTTAGGGGGCTTCACTTGCTGATTACTTTGCGTGCGGCGCGTGAGCCAAGGATGGTCAGCTTTAGGTTTTACGTAGAATTTTGAGCGTAAATCAAAACGGGCATTATCCACACGTTCATGGACACTTTTTTCATCATCCAGTGGTATAGGCTCCGGGCCATCAACATATTTTTCCCATCCCAACGCTTTCCCATCATACAGAACCTTAATTTCACCGTTAAAGCTTTCGCATACCGTGACAACCGAATGCCGAAGTCGATATCCCCGGCCTTCACTGCGAATCTGAAACGCACTGCTTTTGTACTGGAAAGTGAGATTTTTGGAGAGAACGCGCTTCGCCTGGAGGCTGAAGATATAACCCAGTTCCTCTTCAGAATGGTGTACATCAAGATGGGCGTTATCAGCAATACGAGGCGGCGTAGCAAACCGGTTGTTATAGGCTTCAATAAAGGTCGGCAACCATGCGTTTGCTGTTTCAATATCACTGATACCCTGAAGCCGCATTTCTTTGACCAGCCTGTCCTGCAGTGTCTGATTGGCACGCTCTACCCGCCCTTTTGCCTGCGGGCTGTTGGCATGGATTGGCTCGATGCCCAGTGTCTTTATCGCACGTGTGAACTGAGTCAACTCTCCTTCCCGCTCCGGGTTATTTACTCTGAATATACTGTGTCTGTCAGAATAGAGAGCCAGTGGTACGCCATGATCATTAAGGTAACCCCGGAGGGTTTCCATGTAAGCCCGGGTTGTTTCTGCAGGAGCGAATCGTAGCGCCATCAGAGCGCTGGTAGCATCATCGATAAAGACTATCAGTGTGCATTTGGGGCCCCGACCTTCAAACCAGTCATGAGGCGAGCCATCAATCTGGATGAGTTCACCGTAGGATGGGCGCCGCATCCGGCGCTGATAAATTCGGGCAAACTTACGACGACGTTCGCGCCATATGCCCTCCTCTACCATCCACTTCCTGAGAGTTTCAATGGATAAACACAAGCCGTGTATCTCGCGCAATTTTTCGCACGCAAGCGTAGGTCCAAAATCAGCGTAGCGGCCTTTGAGGAGTGAAATTACTGTTGCTCTGAATTCGGTAGAAAAGGAATTATTGGGACGCTTTCCACGTCGGCGGGAAACTAGACCAGAAGGCCCTTCATTTCTATACCGTTGCACCAGACGTTTAACCTGCCGAATAGAAATGCCAATGCGTGCCGCAGCTTGTTCCTGAGTAATATGGCGATTAAGTGACTCCTGAATAATGTGAAGTCGGTCGAGTTCCTTATGACTCATCGTAACAGTCTCTTTGATCATGAAAAATCCCCCAGAGAATTGTCTGGGGACATTTTAGAATGGTTCAAAGGGGACATTACAGCTTGGTGTTAACAATGGCCTTCTTCTCCTTGCATTTAAGCAGGCAAGAGGCTACTCTGAATGTGACTAGCATACAGGGGCCTCGGGTTGTACTGACCCCAAAAAGTTGGACAGTTAAACACGAGGCACATAGGTCTGGGTTCGATATTCAATTGGACTCAGACCTTTTAATTTCAGGCTAATTCTTCTGCTGTTGTAGTAGTCAATATATTCCGTAACAGCATCCTTCAGTTCGCTTATATTACTGAACTCGTCAAGATAAAAACACTCCGACTTTAAGGTTCCAAAGAAACATTCCACGACTGCATTATCCAGACAATTGCCTTTTCTGGACATGCTCTGTGTAATGCCTTGTTCTTTAAGGATGTTTTGATACCTTCTCATACGATACTGCCATCCCTGGTCAGAGTGCAGAATAGGATGCTCGTGAGGCTTAAGCTTTTTGAATGCCTGATCGAGCATATTCTCGACCATGTTCATCACAGGTCTTTCCGACAGGCTGTAAGAAATAACTTCGTTGTTGAAGAGATCTATTACTGGAGACAAATACAGCTTTCGCCCATTGACTGCAAATTCAGTAACGTCGGTAACCCACTTCTCGTTTGGCCGTGTAGCCTTGAAATCCCTTTGGAGAACATTGGGGGCGGTTTGCCCTACCTCTCCTCTGTAGGAGCTGTATCGCTTGACCTTAATCGCTGCCTTAAGCGAGAGGGTTCCCATCAGGCGCTGAACGGCTTTATGGTTAATCCGTTCCCCGTCTCGATGGAGAGACAACGTTACCCTACGGTATCCGTAACGACCTTTATTCTCGTGATAAATCTCACCAATACGCTTTTTAACATCCGCATACTTATCAGGCTTGCTGAGAGCCTTTAGATGGTAATAAAACGTACTGCGCGGTATCTCCGCTGCCTTGAGAAGCTCATCAAGAGGGTAAAACTGCCTTAGCTCGTTGAGTACTTTCACTTTTTCGCGGGATGAGCTAAGGCTTTCAGCTTTTTTAGATACGTAAGCCGCATTTCAAGGAATCGAACTTGTCTTTCAAGATCCTCAATACGTCGGTCTTTCGACAGCTCCAATGCTAACGCCGCTTTTTCTGGATCAACTGACATTGTAATGTTTCTTTTGGTGCCGATCTTGAGTGCGCGTAAACCAGCTTCTCCGTGCTCCTCATAGACTTTCAGCCACTTGGCTACAGAACCACTACCAGCAAGCATAAAGTGAGCAGCAGCCTGATTGAGGGACATCTGCTGCTCGGTCACGGCTTTCACGACCTTAATGCGCAACTCTGGATCAGCACTAACGCCTTTAGGTTTGGGAATTAAACCTTTTTCTCCATGTTTTTCATAGAGGGCAACCCACGTCCTGACCTGGGTTCGAGGCACACCAAAACGTGCAGAGATGATCCTGTAACCATCATCAGTTGTGAAGTAGTGATTCACGACTTCAAGGCGCTTTTCGAAGGGGTATTTTGGCTTTGACATATCAGGGACTATTCCATTTCATCGTCCAACAAAATGGGTGCAGTACAGGTTAATTGAAAAATTACTCGGGGCTTTCTGCTTTTACCACAGTCAAACAGTGTTACCGCTGGCTGGGGCAAAAGCCTCCAGCACCAGCGTTATTATACCACCCTGCCCTGATCAGCCAAACACCCCGCCTACATAAATTACTGATTTTTCATTTATTTGACATGATTCACTTCCGGTTGTCGGCGAAAGTCATTTTATACTAAAGAAAAGGGTAACGGGCAGCTGCTGGGTCGGAACATACAGTGCAGTTCCTGCCCGTTTAATTTCCGGATGCAATGGTAGGATCAGGAGGCACTGCTTCCGTTGATTAGGGAAATCTTATGTGCCTGAATACGGCTGTATTCGAGATGGGATGCAATATTACAGATGCGCTCCAGTCGATCATGCAGCCTCGTGTAGGTCAGTCGATGAATACCGGACATTTCATCAAGTAGCCAGCGCTTGATGTAAGGGTTACAGGAAAGCCGGGCAAGATCGTCGTCATCCACTTCGTCAAAGAACCAGTACTGCTCCATCGGGACTACCTGAAATATCCACGGCCGGGGATAGTCCCCTGTGACAACCAAAAACCATGCAAGAAAGCATAGACACAGCTCAACGACCATAAGCATCGAAAATTGCGAATAACTTAGACCGGGCACATAGGGTGAACTATCCGCAACATACCCCCTGAGCAATTCCGCCACAAGGTAGCCCAATAGCGTCAAGGCCAGCATCAGGGTCAGGATTAATCCCCCATTAAACGCTACCGAAGCCTTTTGAACCCGATCAGGTGCTGTCCGGCTGCGATAGTTGGTCACTACTCTTTCTACAAGTGCCCTTATGGCAGCCTGTTCTTTACTGACATCAGCTCCGGAAAAACCGGACGGGCTTTTATTTAATTCAGTCATACCCCACTCCTGTTATGTGCTCTACTTAACAAACACGTAGATCATACAGAGCTCACGGACGCACTCCTGCCAGATAAAGGAGGGAATTTGGCTGTAAGACGGTTAGCCAACAGTTCAGGTTATGCGTGGGATCCGCCCAGTCTGATCCTACCCACGTAATATGGACACAGGCCTAAGCGAGGTTCTTGTTTTCAAATTGTTCCGGACTGAGGCCGCCACACCAACTGTGCCGCCGCCACCGATTGTAATCACATTCGATATAATTAAACACCGTTGCCCGCATTATTTCCCGGCTGATAAAGTGTTCTCCATGGATACATTCCACTTTCAGCGAATGAAAGAAGCTTTCCACGCAGGCATTATCGTAGCAGCAACCTTTTGCGCTCATACTTCCACGCAGATTATGCCGCTTCAGTTGCGCCTGATAATCTGCTGAACAGTACTGGCCTCCACGGTCCGTGTGAACGATAACGTTCCGGGGCCTCTTACGCCGCCACAGCGCCATCTGCAGGGCATCGCAGGCCAGTTGCGCCGTCATGCGTGGCGACATTGACCAGCCAATAACGGCACGTGACCACAGGTCAATGACCACTGCCAGATACAGCCAGCCTTCATCTGTACGTAAGTACGTGATGTCTCCTGCCCACTTCTGGTTCGGGCCACTGGCGTAAAAATCCTGCTCCAACAGATTTTCTGACACAGGCAGGCCGTGTGCGCGGTAGCTGACCGGGCTGAACTTCCGGGAGGCCTTTGCCCTCAGTCCCTGACGGCGCAGGCTTGCCGCCACGGTTTTTACGTTAAAGGGGTAACCCTGAGCACGCAGTTCATCCGTCAGGCGTGGGGCACCGTAACGCTGTTTTGACCGGGTAAAAGCCGCGAGGACAACGCTGTCGCAGTGTTGGCGGAACTGCTGACGCGTGCTTATCCTTGTCCGCCGCTGACACCACGTATACCAGCCGCTGCGGGCCACCCGGAGCACGCGGCACATTGCTTTGATGCTGAACTCAGCCTGATGTTTTTCAATAAAGACATACTTCATTTCAGGCGCTTCGCGAAGTATGTCGCGGCCTTTTGGAGGATAGCCAGCTCTTCATCCCGTTCTGCCAGCTGGCGTTTGAGACGTGCAATCTCGGTAGACATCTCCAGTTCACGTTCAGAAGACGTCTGCTGATTTTGCTGTTTACTGCGCCAGTTGTAGAGCTGTGATTCATACAGGCTGAGTTCACGGGCTGCGGCAGTAACACCGATGCGTTCAGCAAGCTTCAGGGCTTCACTGCGAAATTCAGGCGAATGCTGTTTACGGGGTTTTTTACTGGTTGATACTGTTTTTGTCATGTGAGTCACCTCTGACTGAGAGTTTACTCACTTAGCCGCGTGTCCACTATTGCTGGGTAAGATCAGTCAGAAAGGATTCCGTTAATAACAGGCAAGGTTAAAGGCAGATGGACGGTGAAATTGTGGGTGCTAAAAGGGGGTATTACTCTTTTTCCTGCATAGCGGTTTTTTCAGCCCGGGTGGCCAGACGAACATTTCCGAAAGGCTCACGGACAAGCAGTGGCTTCTCCTTCTTCCAGCCCCTGATAGCCGTTTCTCCAAACCGACGTGGTGCATTGCCGTTCCAGCGAGCAATCACATGGTTATCATGAATTTCAATAATGACAACGGGGTGGACAATGACCGTTGAAATGGTGGTATTTCCCATTTTGGTACGGGTTACAGACCAAACCTGCATCCCGGATTCCAGCTGGCTGATTTTCATATTATATCCTTAAGCCATCACGAACTGCGCCACAAACAATTAATGTGGCGCAATTTACCATAAACAATAAACATCAGATACCCGTGAAAAGATTTCCCTTTATTTTAAAATTCTTCTGGAGAAAAAATGATATTTCCAGAAGAGGTCAGCGAAATTCAGAAACGGCCATCACAATGGTGCTGCGCTGACGCTGGCGTTCTGCCTTGCGCTGCCTGCGGCGATAGATCTGTTTTGCGCTGACGTAAGGGCAGTCCTCACGGGTATACCAGCAGCAGCCGCAAGGTTCGGGCCGGGGTTTTCCGGCAAGTCCAAATGGTTTCATCAAGTCACCTTTTTAATGTTTTTAATGGAAAGATACTTACCTAACCCATTGTTTTATAGGAAATAACGTTGTTGCATAAACAGATACAGATAACCCTCAGGAGAAAACATGCAAAGGTTATCAGTGATAACCGCGTCCAGATACCGAGTGTCAGTCTGTAAACGTTTTATCACCAGAAAATGTGCTGCCGCAGCCTTAATGCCAGAACTACCGTTTACAACATTATGTATACCCGCTTTGAATAACGAACGAGCATGAATTACCTTTTCCCGGGCCGCTTCGATCTCAGCATTAATAACGCATTGCCGCGCCTGGATGACTGCCTCTCCGGTTAAATCGCGGAAATTCATTAGAGATGTGATCATGATTGACTCTCCAGATTATGTGGAATCATTATAACAACTGGCACCACGCCACAAATAACCTGAGATAAATTCTTTGAAATATTCCTATATATAAGGAATTACAGTCGGAAAAGAAACAATGAAATAGCGCCGACCGCTTAAAATCGATAAATTAAAATGGACGGCACTGGAATGAAAAACTGAAAGTAGTAAGACCGTAATTATCCTTCACGGATGTAAGCTTTAAAAGAGGAGTACTGGCAAAGCTTTGCCAAGTACTTCGGCGGTTGTGTCTACGATTTTACGGATGTCATCGATCTGCGAAGGCTTATTCAACACCACCGTAAAAAGCTCTCCTTCGTTATCAGCCTGCTCGCAGTTTCCGTATCGGCTCCCGTCGTACAGCTGCACAATACGTGACATAGAAGACTTTGTTTGTTTCATGGCTTTGCACCTGCTTTTAGGCAGTTTGGTTACTGGTTATCAGAAGCTGGTTTCATGCGCTTCCGGCTGGGACACGAACTGGTATTTGACGCCGCCAGGCACACCTACTGCTTCGGCAATAGAGTCGCAAAGCCGCGATAAATCATTTAGTGTCATCGGATATTCAATATCTACTGAATATAAAGCACCTGCATTTTCAGCATCTTCGATGTTTTTATACTGGGCACTAAATATAGCAATGGTCTGAATTTCGTGGTTATGCATGAACCGGTCCTTATTAAATTATAAAAGCCACCCGAGAGTGGCCTGAGTGGAAACTTAAATCTGTGAAGTATATTTGAGAGATTTTTTGCGATCCAGATGCCGGGCAACAATGGTTCCGATAACAAGTAGCGTGATGACCGCACTGAAGAAGGTGCTGTCAGGGACGCCCTGGAAAAAATCACTGAAACTGTAAACAATAAAAATCAATGCGCAAAAATAGAAAACGATACGAACATAAGGGGTAAAAAACATTTTCATCGGTTGCCTTCCATTCAGGGAGAATTCTCAGTAATTACATCACACCTGAAGAGAAACTATTTTCGTATAAATGAGCATTTTCGACATATCAGAGGGGGGTTTTACTCATAAATGAGGTAGTAAGGGTCACACTTGAGATGAAAGTTACTTTCCTGGCTGCGAACGAACTATCTCAAATGTTAGAGGTGTGCGTTCGCCTTAAGAGCTTCATGCCCTGAGGAGCTCAACTTGAGCCGATAGTATAAACCTGGCTCCAGATGCCTTACTGGCTGGCATAACTCCACGAGGCCCAGCCGGAACAGGACCGGAGAGCTCCTGCACGTCACATCATCAGGATTCCCCATAAACGTACGCCGTTCTCTGGCCCGTCTGAAATTGCCAGAGATATCATAGATCGTGCCGGATGCCATCCGTCTTAACACGTAAATCTGCGCCCTTGTAAGCTTCTGGGCGGAACTGCTTAAACCTGACATACCTTCCCGGCCTTATATAAAACAATCCGCCAGCAGCTCGACTGGCGGACAATGTTTGACTGGAAACAGCAAGGACATACTATTTGCTGACAAGTTTGATATTGGTTTCACTCATTCGAAGTCGAAACTCCTGAAAACCCTGCTCTACCGCTAACTCCAGCCACTCAACGGGAATGGTATAGCTACAATCAGACCCACCCAAAGCGGCATCACAAGCGTAATCCCAGTCCTCATCCAGTTTTGGATTCATCCCCTGGGCGTAAGCCACAGTATCGCGGGATGCGGGAGAGCCCTCAAGCTCAGCATTAGTGATCAGGTATACACCATGACTGTGCGCGAGAAGCACTTTTGGCACCAGATGTGTGCTGGCAATTTTTGAGGATGAGGGAAAGAAAACCCTACCAGCTTTACGCGCCTCTTCTTCAGTCTGTCCCTCAGCGTTAAGGAGGGCTCCCCCCGGATAGCATGCCGGGTCATAGATCTGATCTGGGGTGACCGAAAACGTTTTTGCGGTGCGAATTTCTTCGATCAGTTTATTGATATCTGCCATTTCAAATACGAGAGTGGTCACAGGCTTACTCTCCCTCTTCAGTGGACAACATCAGATACTTTGTTGCCAGCAGAAGCTCTCCCACATCCTTGAGGGACAATTCAGCTTTGCCTTCTACGGCAAGCTGCAAGCGCTGTCGAATTGCATGAACAGAATCTGAAGATAAAGATGCCATTTTGCGCAAAACGGCATTAGCCTTTTCTACAGCAGGATACAGAATTTCTGAGTTGGTATTATCTTCGTCATTATCAAAGATAATTTCAGAATCCATATTGATGTTATCTTCAAGCCAGCTTGAAAGCACTTCAAGTAATGACATCACCTTTTCAATTTGCATATCGCCTCCTCTGTTAACATGAAACAAATATAACAAAGTGGCTTACCCGGCTAATAACCTGAGCAGAAAGTTTTCGAACTTAGTTTGAAAACAAGTTTTCTGCTCAGGTTAATGTTAAAGTCGCTGGGTAAAAGATAAAAGGCACTGAAGATGATTTAAGCATCAAACAGACTAAATAGGATTCCGTCTTTTATAACGCTTTTAAAATAGAATGAATGAAATATAAATTTTGCGTTTAAGAATGAACGCTGTAGAGGATGATTTATCCTGTGATATGCAGT
This sequence comes from Enterobacter cloacae complex sp.6700776, assembly GCF_048284255.1. Taxonomy (NCBI): domain Bacteria; kingdom Pseudomonadati; phylum Pseudomonadota; class Gammaproteobacteria; order Enterobacterales; family Enterobacteriaceae; genus Enterobacter; species Enterobacter cloacae complex sp.6700776. The sequence continues at coordinate 53,216 of NZ_JBLVYK010000023.1, forward strand.
TTGTGGCCTTTAAAAAGGCTTTATTATGGACTTGAATTGCAAAGAGAGCACCGACATTTTTCTGGGGGCTCCCGCAGAGAAAAAGCTGTGAGGTTATGAAGACGTATAGGAGGTATTCGGCGAAATACTGTATGGCCACAGGAGAGCTTCAGCACCCATATCCTGCCGCCTCGCTCGCCTGTGGTGATTTCAATATGTTCTACGTCATACCACGTAGTTGTATTTCTCACTTTGTTTATGCTTCCTGACACCGCGTGAACGCAATCTTCGTCTGGATGCGTTCATAGATGGAAAACTGCCTTTCAATGGAATCGGCATTAGACAGTAATTCATGAAGCTCAGCAGAATCTGTATCAGGAACGATAGCGACAGAAACTCCATATTTACGCCCAGTTCTGATCAGGTGCGCAAGTTTTTCCTTCTCTGATTCTGTGAGCATTGCCAGATCCCTTCCGGATACCTGCTCGATAAATGGACCAAGGTTTTTCGGAAAAAAGGGTTCGGCATCAGAATTATGTACCGGGAGCGTTTGCGGCTTATCGAAGCTATTGGACATGAAAAGAACCTTTATAGTTAGAGAGGTGGAGACTGAATGCGTAGCCCATTAAAATTAGTAGTGCCACACTCGAATGCTAATCATACTTTATGATGGCTATGGTAGGAATGGCCGTCAACTTAAACCGCCAGAAGCGAGCCATTCACCGTTAAAGTAACTTTCCCGTATGATGTTCTTTTTATGGAATGAGTTGTTCACACTCCTCTTTAAGAGCCGCCCTGGAACGAGATCGACAGACTTTGCTTAATGAAGAGCGTAATTGATGTTCATCAACCCCATCAGCGACAAACTGACCAATTTTCTTTTCAAGACGCTGCATTGCCTCATAAAGCTTGGCATCAGTATTATTTTTAAGAAACCTCAGTATATAATCAGCAATAATTTGAACAGGAGTAAAGTTACACATCATGTATCCTTAATAAGTTGTGTAAAAATAAAACCATAAAAAACATAATCAGAAGTAGATTATTATACTTGAGTAAGCTTTTCAGCTAACAAGCTGGAGAAGCAGATTCCGGTAAATTACTACATATTTGATAAAAGTTACTGAATAAAAAAGCCCAGCGTACCGGGCTTTCATTCAATTTGATTCTAAGAATCTGACTCGCCGCCTGATTTTTATACCAAGAAGAGCGAACAAAACGCCAACGAATGCGACGGGACTACCTACTTTAAGACAATTAACCGACGCTTTTGAAAAGGTATGTGATTTAGACATACGTTTTTGCTCATAACGAATCGCAAGTGGTGAGACGGATTTATCTAAAGCTGTCTTTTCCAATGCATAACGAACTTTCACGGGAATATTTGACTGTAATACACCAGACATATACGCCCTAACAACATTCTGTGTTAACTTCACATCTGGCTTGCCGAGTTTTATATGTAGTTGCGCCTTTAAATAGTTTACAGATACCTCTTCGCCTGAGGGCCAATTACTATCATTTAAATATGCGACAAGTTTATCGTATTTTTCATGTTTTACATATTTCTTGATAACCTTTACAGTCGAAGCTGAAGTGGCATCAGTCTCTTCCGAACCTAAAGCAGATGTAAAAACTGACAAGCCGATAAGAAAAGCGCCAGCAATTAGAAGCATCGGGAATATCTCACCTATTTCCTCCCCCTTTAAAATTTTAAAGGCAGTTGAAGAAACTACTAATAGCCCCATAATCCCTAATAGCAACTTAGAATATGTAGTTAGGAAGCCTCCAAATGCATCGCCAAAATCCGAAACCACTAACTTATCTTCACCTTCAGATGAATTGAAGAATGACAAGGGCACATCAATATCAAAGTCCAGAACTGAAGGTGAGAGGTGTAATGACAGCAACCACAAGCAAAGACCAAAAATCATTATCAGCAGGCCCGCACCAAATATCGCGAAACCTGAATTTCTAATCTTTATAGACCGGTGAAAAAGAAATGACAGTTCACGGGAAAAATCGTCACTACTCTTAAGGTTACGCACCATGATCTACCCCTTTTTGTGTCAGTCGGGTGCGCAAATTCTCACGCATGGCAAGAACCTGTTTTTCTGTTTCCCTGAGCTTAATAGCCCCTTCTCTCTGGATTTTAACAACATCGCCAACCGTCTGGATAAGCGTATCCTGCACCTCTTTAAGGGTGCTTATATCAATAACCAGCCGTTGGTTTGCTTTCATAGTTTCTACTGCATTGCGATGCAGTAATTTTGCATTACTACGGAGTAACTCATTGTGGCACTGTTGCAAATAGTCGGTGGTGATAAACTTATCATCCCCTTTTGCTGATGGAGCTGCACATGAACCCATTCAAAGGCCGGCATTTTCAGCGTGAC
>NZ_JBLVYK010000240.1:0-284 GCF_048284255.1 Enterobacter cloacae complex sp.6700776
AAAGTGCGCCGCTGTTCTATTGCTACGCACAATAATGCATTCTTCAGCCATAATCATTGTAATTGTTCATCTTGTGAATTAAGGTCCAGGCGACGGAATAACGAAAGACTAAATTAACCATAATAAGGAGTTTAGGATGAAAGTTGCAGTCCTTGGCGCTGCCGGTGGTATCGGCCAGGCGCTTGCCCTACTACTTAAGACCCAACTGCCTTCAGGTTCAGAGCTCTCGTTGTACGACATCGCTCCGGTTACGCCGGGCGTGGCGGTAGATCTAAGTCATATCC
>NZ_JBLVYK010000241.1:0-284 GCF_048284255.1 Enterobacter cloacae complex sp.6700776
TGAAAACTGTTGCTGACTGACACCGACACGGCTAGCGATTTGGCTTCCAGTCAAACCCAGTTCTTTTCTTTTTTTTCTTATATAGTGCCCGATTAAATTGTTTATTTGAGCTTCATTCTCTCCGGCAAAGTAAAAGCTAATATCTTGAATGGGTAATTTATAGGCTTGCGTGCTTTCAAAGGAAAGGTGTTCACTCATCATATGTCCTCTTGCGTGATGGAATCATAATTGTTGTATTTCCACCGAGGGGTGTAAACCAAATTAAAAATCAAATAGTTTTTAGT
>NZ_JBLVYK010000242.1:0-284 GCF_048284255.1 Enterobacter cloacae complex sp.6700776
TGGCGCTCGATGTCGCGACGCAGAACGGCCCGATCACGCTGCGCGCCGAGCGCCTGGTGCTGGCGCTGCCGCGCCTGCCGCTGCTCAAGCTGATGCAGTGCCTGCCGGAGCACATCGGTGCGCAGCTGGACAGCGTCAACGGCTTCCCGATGCTCAAGGTCTTCTTCGTCAGCAACGCGCCGTGGTGGAGCCATGGCCAGGCGCCGCAGCAGTACGCCAACTGCATGCCCACGCGCGAGATCCACTATTTCCGCCGCCCGCCCGAGGCCGATACCGACGGCCAC
>NZ_JBLVYK010000243.1:0-284 GCF_048284255.1 Enterobacter cloacae complex sp.6700776
GTAATAAATATTGCTTGGCAAACAGCACACCACCGTCACAGCTTTTCCAGATGTGCGGATAGATGGTGTTGCCTAAAACCATCCCCAACAAGATTGCGAGGGTGAGGGCACTAAACCCGGCACCCGCAACCGCGGGAATGGAACCACCCCACAGGGCGACCCCGGTGATAACTGCACTCAGGGCTAACCCCGGAATAAAATGCCACAGTGTACGATGTGGTTTCTGGAAGGGGAGATTCGGCATAACACTTTCCTTGAACCGGGTAGAAGGTGAAGATTGACGG
>NZ_JBLVYK010000244.1:0-283 GCF_048284255.1 Enterobacter cloacae complex sp.6700776
GTGAAGTGCGCGGCTCGGCGCTGATTGGCCAGAACTTCACCGCCGCAGGCTATTTCCAGGGCCGCCCGTCGGCCACCGCGGAGACGGCGGATAATCCCATGGCCTCTGGCGGCAGCAACCTCGCCGCCAGCAACCCGGCGCTGGATAAAGCGGTGAGCGAGCGCGTGCAGGCCCTGCGCGCCGCCAACCCGGACGCCGACCCGCGGGTGCCGGTCGAACTGGTCACCACCTCGGCGAGCGGTCTCGATAACAACCTGACTCCGGCCGCCGCGCTGTGGCAGGT
>NZ_JBLVYK010000245.1:0-282 GCF_048284255.1 Enterobacter cloacae complex sp.6700776
GCCCGCAACTCACATGGTCTGTGATTGGCTTACTGTGCCTGCTGGTGGGTTACCTTGTTGTTTTGATGTACGCCCAGGGGGAGTACCTGTTCGCCATCATGACGCTGATTTTAAGCTCGGTTGGCCTGTATATTTTCGCTAATCGCAAGGCTTATGCCTGGCGCTATGTTTATCCCGGCCTCGCCGGCATGGGCCTGTTTGTCCTGTTTCCGCTGATCTGCACTATCGCTATCGCGTTTACCAACTACAGTAGCACCAACCAGCTGACCTTTGAGCGTGCGC
>NZ_JBLVYK010000246.1:0-282 GCF_048284255.1 Enterobacter cloacae complex sp.6700776
GTAATGGCTCCGTTAAAACCTAAGATAATAATAAACGCGAAGGCTAACGGTACGCCGCTGAAGTTGCTCGCCATGGTGGTAAACGAAATCATGAAATTGCGCACTTTGCCTTGCATCTTATAGATAGAAAATGCCGTTACACAAGCGATAAGCAAACCAACAACGCTACAAATCAGCGATAGCCACAAAGTGTTTTGAAATGCTTGTAGATAGAAATCGTTGGTGAAGATCTCTACGTAATTCTCAAAAGACCATGCTTCTTCGTAGACAAAACTGTTTAAG
>NZ_JBLVYK010000247.1:0-281 GCF_048284255.1 Enterobacter cloacae complex sp.6700776
CCACAGACTCGGTAGCTTTCAACTTCTTTAAATTCGCTTTTCAGGACAATTTTGACATTCTCAAAAGTCAGAGGACTACCTGAACTTAGCTTATTCTCGATAAGCTTTTCAGCTTGCTTGGTGACATCGCTATCACCGATCGTTGTATAAAACTGATAAGCAAATGCACCTAACGCCAACAATATAACTATCAGTAGCTTGCTTTTTATACGTTTCAATCTCAAATCCTTCTCATACTACACTTATGGGCTTATCGATTATGTTAACACCTTTACCCCATC
>NZ_JBLVYK010000248.1:0-281 GCF_048284255.1 Enterobacter cloacae complex sp.6700776
AGATGGCGTAAACGGCGCCAGCAGCAGATCCGCGAAGGTGATGGCGTAGCCGAGCGTCAGGCTGCGACGGCCAAGATATTTCACCAGAATCAGCGCCAGGCGGCGGCCGAACTGCGTTTTATCGTAGCCGGCGGCGAACATGAACGCGCCGAAGATAAGCCACACGGTGGAGTTGCCGAAGCCGCTCACCGCCCACTTAAAGGAGGCGCCAGCCATTTTGAAGCCTGGCGCGGCCATCTGATCCGGGCTGAACAGCAGCCACTGGCTGCACAGAGCAATAA
>NZ_JBLVYK010000249.1:0-281 GCF_048284255.1 Enterobacter cloacae complex sp.6700776
AACTGATGGTAAATATGATGATCTGCTGCGTATGACGAAAGCCGTTTCTGGTAGCTATTACTACGCGCCATCAATTGAAAGATTATTATCCCTATAATCTTATCGCGATAATTCAAGCTGTCGCGGATAGCGGCAGCTTGAAAGCGTTTACTGATCGGTTTTTTGGAGTTCTTTACGTGCTGCGGCAGCAATGAATCCGCTACGGCTTCCATACTCGGGATTGGCTTTAACTAGCGTATCAATACGATGCAGTAAGCGATGAGGTAGCGTAATATTAATCC
>NZ_JBLVYK010000024.1:0-40178 GCF_048284255.1 Enterobacter cloacae complex sp.6700776
TTTTGAACTTTTGCTTTGCCACGGAACGGTCTGCGTTGTCGGGAAGATGCGTGATCTGATCCTTCAACTCAGCAAAAGTTCGATTTATTCAACAAAGCCTCACCAGGCTGGACCGTAACTCCGGCAACCGTAACGCCGAACTGGGCGTTTTTCTGAACAGTCAGGGTTCCGTTTAACTGTCCGGTAATGATAGAACCGTCCTGACGACGCAACACACTGGTTCGGATGATGGCCAGCGGCGTGTTGTCCGTTGCTTTCAGTGCTACGGCTGTGGCCAGCGTCTTGAGATTATCCAGCATAATCAGGTTAGCTGGCTGGTAGGTAAAATTAAGCGTTTTAGTGGTCCGGTTACCTGATTCGTCAATAGCCAGAGCCTCCAGATGATACATCTGTCCCGATTCGTCAGTATTGGGGAAGATTCTGGGGTATTCAGGAATAAAGACATCCTTGGATAGCGGCGTGAATGCAAGGGTGACCTTTTCAGAGTTAGGTCCACCAGCGAGCTGAAGCGATATCAGGGAAGCATCCCCAGAGGCATCAGTAACGCTTATGCGTAGGTTCTCAAGCCCTTTAACCAGTTTTCCTTCTGCGTCTGCGCCATTAAAGCTGAACGCAATAACCGGAAGCGTTGAGTCAATTTTCAGCGGTGCATTAAGCGTTTTGGTTCCTGTGTTTCCAACAAGATCCGTGGCAGACACGCTAACAACCGTATAATCCCCGTCCGGTAGACCAGCGTATGAGAAAGTGGCGTTTTTGGTTTTATAATCGCTTTCACTGACAGTCACAGGCTTCAGGGTGAAAGTTTCCCCCCGGGCATTTTTAAGGGTGGCTTCGAAAACTTTGGTATCCCAGTAGCTGATGTTCCAGGCGTTGACGCGATCATTATCGGTGGCCGTCATAGTGATTGTCTTGGAGGCCTTGTTTACCTGAGCGACATTAACCACCGGTGGGTTGTTATCCCAGATAACCGTAAAATTACCAGCAAGCGCATCGAATATGCTGTCACCATCTTTTCCCGAGTAAAGATGCAGATACTCAAATCCTTTGTCACTGGTGTAGTTGAAGTTAACCGTCATCTCGCATGAACTTTGTCCGACAGGAATAGTGCAGAACCAGGCTGCATTTTTTACCGTTCTGAACTTTTGCACGTATGGTCGGGGTTCTGCGGTTACCTTTATGCGGCTAATGGTGGCGGTTTTAACGCTGATTGAGGCCTGAGTTAACCACTCACTGGTATCACTCCGGTACATCTCTTTAGCCACTATCTTCGGGGCTATTTCCATCGCCGGGGCTGGAGTGAAGTTGAGGGAGTTATGATGAATTCGTCTTACTCCTCCCGCCAGAGTCTGAAATTCATGATAAGTATCCCCCACATTTGGATATATGTATTTGAAAGTATAGATATTATAAGTGCTATCGGACGTCTGGAAATTCGAGTCCGCCCAGCCATATTTGGAACCGTTAACAGCAGTAAAGTCACTTTTCTTCCTTAATACCCGTACGGAAATAGGGTTCTGGAAGACGGTCATGCCAGACTGATAGGAGACCCATGATCCGGTAGTGGCGTCCTGCACCTGGATGATATCGTCAGGCTTAACCCGATCAATTACGCTTCGGCGGCTTAGTTCGCTCCTGTTTCCCGCTTTGTCATAAAGGTAGATCCCCACTTTATATTCAGAGCGGTTTTCCGGTGCCAGGGCATTGCTGCTTGCGTCGGCGACTTGAACGGTTACGCTACCTTCCACTGTATTAATTTCCGCTGGCTTTTTACGCTCCACTCCAGCGGCATCGGTTATGAAATATTCAGCATTAGCAAGCCCGGAACCTTTATCACTCAGTCCATTAAAGACCAGTGCCTGGACGCTGGCGTACTGCATACCGGCTGGTACTGAAGTGAAGATCGCTTCGCTGCCAAAGTTCCACCCATTTCTCGTATAACTTATGGTACCCGTTGCCGGAGGCGTTCGGTCAATTGCAAGCGGGTAATCCTGCCGGGAGACCTCCTTCCCTTGCAAGTCGGTAATCACCTCTCTGAGGGTGAAGCTATCTTCTCCCATCGCTGGTACGGTCAGAGTCTTGCCGTAATAATCAAAGCCTGTCGAAGATGTGGTACGGTCATCAACGGTAACCAGGCTGCTTTTCGTGCTCCAGATGAGGCTCCCGTCACTTTTCAGCAGACTGAGCGTAATATAACGGTCCAGACCGGAAATAACGGCAACGTCAAAGCTCGTTACCGGATTAATCCATACGGATGCAGGCGATACGGTCTTTTTAACGTTCAGGGTATCTTTAAAGCTGAATTCTGCGATTTCAGCGGAAGCTCCTGCGCTGAAACCTGCAAATGCAATAAGCAGGGCTAGTTTGATTTTCATGGGTTGTCTCCTGATCAGGTTCCCCATGATACTTTTTCAGTGTTCGTGATCTTTTCGGGAAAATAGCTATTTTTGATGTTTTTCTTTTCTGCCCGGCGGGACTTTTTTGTTTACGTGAATGCAACAAAACCAGAAAAGTTACTTTTTGATAGGGTAAAATTAGGTTTCCCTAATTTCCAGAAGCAAGCGAAAGCAGAACTAGCTTAATAGCCATTAAGAACGCCATACCTATTGATAAATAACGCTCCTTACATTTAATGATTTGAGCATTTAAAAATGAATTAGCGAAAGAATTTTGGTTTGCTTTTTATTGCATGAGTAAAACAGTATTAATAATCCGGAGCCATTAGAACGTACTCTAAAGACTCCGGTATACAGATATCTTGCCAGTAAAAATGGCCTTACTCCTCATCATCCCCCAGCGCTTTTTTGATGGCGCGGCGGCGGGCTGCATCACCTACACGATATCCGACTGAATATACGTCATTCAACCGGCGCAGAATAAGATTTATTTCCTCATCCTGAATGTAGGCAGGTAAACACAGAACCACGTCGCCATCTTCATCATAGACTCGAACAACTTCCTTCTGCCCATCTCGCTCGCGAATAATCTGGACATGCTGAACCCTGGTGTATTCTGGGTTTACGCTCATTTTAAGTATCTCTCTGTAATTGTTGTTACCAGTTAGCTATAAGCCGGATAATTCTGGTATTCAGTGTTCTGCACAGCAATCGCCTGCTCGTGGATCATTGACACTGCCAGGCGGGCTTTAACTCGCTTGCTGGTGAGAAAACGCTTCACTTCTTTAAGTTCGCTGCCAGCCGACAGCATATTGAAGACATGCTGTTTGAGACTGTTGTTATTTTTGGCCACTTGTTTCTCCATCATCTTTGTACATGGTTATTTCAGGCTGGCCTGCCAGATCACACACGTTATCCATATGCTTTTGGACCCAGTCTGTTAGACCCAGACCTTCGGCCTTTGCCTGATTGACGTAACGCAGTTTACGTTCAGGGGTAACCCGCATCTGTAGTTGTGCCGTCGCTGGAACCGCCTCTTTCAGGGCGTTAAGGCCCCTCTGATCACGGGCCTGAATTGATGGTTTACCGCTAGGCATCTGATGTATCGCTCTCCCGGCGAGCGGTGGACAGCTCTATTTCTTTTGCGATAGCTTTATCTATGGCATCCAGCTGCATGGCAAACTTGATTTCAAGCGAACAGCGTAATGCCTTCAGGGCGCGTTCTTTGGTGCTGTATTGTGGTATGCCGTTCTGGCTACCATTCATGCCTCGCATGCGGCGGGAGGTTGCATCGACAACCTCTCCCTCTTCCCGTGTGCCGTGAACCGTAGTTCCGCTCCATGTCGGATAAACAGTGCCAGTGGCGGTGTTGAAGCTCCAGCCGTTTTGGTATTCCCCCGAGACCTCTGGTACGGGCATATCGCGTTCAACGCCATAGTCAGACCAGCGTAAAGCGCGGTTTATTCTGGCCTGTGCCACCAGCTCATCATACGCGGCTTGTTCTTTTTTATTCATCGCCATTTAGGGCAATCTCCTTAGAGGGGAATTAGGTGTTATATCGGTACGTAAGTGCTTTTCAGGCCTAATCTCTGACAAGGCCTGATGTGCCAGACTGCCGTTGCATTCACCGTTTTATGGCGGTTGACAGAGCCTCATTAAGAGCCGCAATTAGCTCAGGCGAAGTCGGCTCCAGATTTTTGGAAGCGTTCAGCAGCTCCTGAAGTGAAGAGATTTCCTTTGGCTCCACCTGGTTTGTTTCAGGTGCCGTTTTTTGCACTTCATCCAGTGTACGCTGTGCACCGTTATCCAGCACCAGCACCCCCCCGGCACGAATTTCTGAAATGGTGCGCAACGTATACATCAATTTATCCCAGACACGGCTACCAACCTCGAACCCGGAATCAGCTACTTTTTCTTCATTATGCTTTTGAAAAATTTCTTCTAACCAAGTGGTGAAGCGCTTTCCAAAAGTATTGGCGGCTAAAGAAGTGCAGGAATAAACCTGTTCAACCTGTTTTGTTCCATTTTTATCAGTGAATGTAATGAGACCGATTCGGCCACTGTTAACAGTGTAAAAGCGAGGTTGAAAGCCAGCTTTGAGAAGGTTTTCAATAGCTGAAAAAAAATCTTTTTTGAGCATCGGTTTCAAAATGGTTTTCCTTTTATGCCCGGTGCCGCCGGGGCGGTGGCGTTAAATATACGCCATGTAAGTAAATTAATTTATACCCATTTGATTGTCAATACAAACAAAAAAACAAACCATGTTTATTATTTTATCAACGATGCTATTTTAAAGTCCGTCTAAAATAAAAAACCAAAAAGTTAAATTTGAAGCCGTCCTTCCTAAATTCATTTCTTGCGCATATTAGCACCCTGCTTTAAGTAAATAATTTTTGAAAAAGTTGTCTGGAGGTTATTAGCTCGTGCATCTGGATTGGTAATATAAAGCCAACACAGAAAAGGAAAACAAAATGTATAAATTAGTATCTCCTCGTGAACTGACTGAGATTATTACCGGTTTACTGCTTAAACCTGAACTCCTTGGTGAGCTGGACTCACCAGAAAAGCATCGGATGTTTATGGCAGATTTAGGCCGCGTGGTGGCCGAACATTGTGGAGGTCTGGTAAACAGCGTCGTCTTGCCAGGAACAGAAGTTACAGTGTCGGATGGGTTACCGCTTAATGGCCAGCCGGTACGTTATCTCGGAATCAAAGAGAACATCCCTCACCTCCTTGTAGAGCCTGATGCTTCCTTACCTTCGCTCGCTAAAAACGTCTGGATGTATGCAGATCCTGAAGGCTGGAAAGAACATTTTGGAGCTGAGGAAGACTGCCTTACTCCTGAAATGATGCAGCTGTTCCGTAAAGGTATCCAGGCTCTTCAGAAAGAGCATGACACCCCTGAAATTAGCCTCACACTTCAGGACTGGCGCCTGGAGGAGGAAACACTGCCAGAAGAGGACAGTCAGGCCTATCAGGTCAGCGTTACCGGCCAACATAACATCCACTGTGAAGTTGTTAACAAGGAAGGTAACCCCTGTTTTGGTGTCATGTTCGAAATCGATCAGGGTGTGCCTGCCTTACACATCAACACCGGCGGGGATATGTTGCTCCACATTCATTGCGCCCATAACGGACTCGTTCTGACCCCTGATGCAAGCGGTCAGCGATTTGATAAGGCTCCCGTTGACCGCTTCTCTTATAACAGCCCATCCCTGCTGTTGTCTGCCGACTAACCAAGGCCAAATCTGAATTGTCCCGTTTAAGTAACCAACCCGCTGCCGCCAGGCGGGTAAATCCTCTTAATGGAGTTTTAATGCAAATCTCAACTGAAGTTCTGAACGTCTTATCTCGCTGCCGTGCTGAAGGGAACTTTCTTTTCCTGGCCGACCAGCTCGACCGCAGCATTTATGTTAAGACAAACAAAGTGCTCGAAGCCGCCGGTGGCAAATGGAACCGAAAAGAGCAGGCACATATTTTTACGGCGGATGCAGCTGAGCGTATCGAGCAAATCATTCTGACAGGTTCGGTTGACATCCCACGAGATCTGTTCAATTTCTTCCCTACACCTGAGAATTTAGTCACAGATATGGTTCTACGCGCTGAACCAGCTGCCGGGGAGCGTGTACTGGAGCCAGAGTTTGGTGATGGCCGCATTCTGAAAGCCTTAAAACTGGCGGCTCCGGATGCATTGATTACCGGGATCGAATTGAACGATGAGCGATTCCTTGCAGTGAAGAACGATAGTGTCCTTAGCACAGGAGTCGAGCTGGTGCATACCGACTTTCTTGGGTACCAGCCCGATGAAACTTTTGATGTTATCGTTATGAATCCACCATTCCTTAAACGCTCTGACGTTAAACATGTCATGCATGCCATCGCAATGCTCGCTAAGCGAGGTCGCTTACAGGCCATTCTGTCAGCTGGGGTATTGTTCCGGGAAGACACACTGACAAAAGCGCTCAGGGAGCGAGTCAAACAACTTGGCGGACAAATTTCGCCTCTTCCGGATGATACATTTAGGGAGTCCGGAACAAAGGTCAAAACAGCCCGCCTTGAAATTGATCTTCGCCGCTAACTGACAAGCAACCGGAAAGAAATCTTAATACGAGTAGCCGGTTAAAGTTACCTGACCGGCTTAACTGACTAAATCAATAAAGAGTGAACAGAAATGACGCATACTGCCGTTTCTCAGGCTAATAGTGCTTTGCAGCTACCCACGGTGGAGCATGTCTACGCTCTTCTGAAAGCAAATTGTAAACCTGACCGCTTTGACGGGCGTGACGGACCCGTGTGGGGCCAGGAATACTCGTGGAATCTGGCAAAAGATCGCTTACAGGATCTGGAGAAATACGGTAAGGCATATGTCTCCCGTCATGAAGACCGTATGGGGGAAGGATTTAGTTTTGGTCCTGACCTGTTAATTATTCGCTAACGCTCCTAATGCCTGATGATATGGTAAGCACAACTGGAAAAATATGTTTTCAAAGCCTATGACCACTTTCACACCAGAACGTATTGAACAAATTTTGGAATTTGCCGAGGGTAGTAACCCAAGCGAAGCAATGAGTCTCAGAGCTGACGAAGTTGCTGTACTGGCACGTATTGGAAAGGCAGTTATGTCGATTGCGCCTGTTTATCAGTGCGAGTTTTGCCACCATGACGCAACCGGGCAACTTCAGTGGCACTGGGAAGATGTGAACAAAGCTTTTTATGATAAATACGATCCAGACAGACGCGGAAGACGTCGAATCCTCTATACCGCCCCGCCGATGCCTTTAGTTTCGGCTGACCTGCTTAACATGGCTTCATCTGCTATTGAAGACTTGCTCACTAACAAAGACAGAAGTGGTGCGGGAATGTGGAATGACATTCCAGAACAGCTACGACGCGCAGCAGAACTGGTAATGGATAATAGCCGGGCCGCTGAAACAGAAGCGATGCTGATGCGTCTTTATGTAGAATGTGACACAGGTGAGCGCAGGGGCAACGGCACTCAATCTGGCGTAGCAATGCCTTCTTGGCAAACCGTTGAAGAGGCACGTGTGTTGCTAGGGGTGAAATGATGCAGTTCTCGCCAGGGCAGTTTGTAATTCACAACAAGAAGCGCCTTGCGGAACGAAGGTAGACGTACTGACTGAGGTTCACTCCCCTCTCGACTGGTGGCGTAATGCCGCCAGGTTTTGATTCATATATGCCGTCCGTTAACGCATTTATATCTGACATACCTAATTTATCCTGATTCTTTTTTACATAAAGTAAAAGCATCACTTAATGCGATATGTGGATGCCGATAGTTTCAGGCTAATGTTATAAGTTTTGCAATCGTTGCCAGTTTGGACACCACAGAAATGTCAGATGTAATTCCAAAAAGAAAGATTTCCGTCCTGAACGCACAATAAGGTTTGTCGAAAGGCAAATTATAGATTTGTAATTTCGAGCACCATATGGAGAAGTTTTTTATACTTTTACGAACATAGTGACCTTTAGGAAAAGCTTAAAATAACACCAAACCTAAAGGGGAATAAGAATGAAACATCTCGCTTTTATTACTGCTGTAGCCGGACTCGGTATGTCTGTTCAGGCCCCAGCTCAGATATATGAATCGGCCTTTAAAGACACGAACGGTATTGAGATCCACGCCCCGTCTTCTCGTCTTATGCTTAATCCGGCATCACCGGTAACTTTGACACTTATTTCAGGTCTTGATCGTTTCGTTAATGTCAAAGTCACGAAAGACACTGGAACTGTCATTCTTAATACTACGACTACACGGACGGGTGTATCAGACCGACTAACAGCTGCTGACGGTAGTGAGTTCTACGGCAAAAAAGTAACTTTGCCTGCTTTGGGTGAAGGCAAATTTGTCGTTCAGATAAACGTGTTAGATCTCAATCAGAAGCCTGTAGCGACCTATAACTATAACTGGCTAATTGATGTCACCCCTCCAGCGGCAAATGCTCTTACCGCTAATACTGGTTCTGGCTCTACCGCTGGTGACGTGTGGAAGCTTGGATTAGAGGCAACGGGGCAGTATGACTTCACCTCTTCGGGCGTAAGTGATGCAAATGGTATTGATAAGGGCCTAATATATATTTACAGGCAGGACGGTAGCCTCTACAGCACTACACAGATGCAGTATGACGTATCCGGCCAAAAGATGTACCACACTTACTCTAAGAATTCAGTTAAGGGAACCGGAATACCAGACAGCAACCTGGATGAAGACTTTACTGCAAAAGTTGTTATCTTCGATAACGCAGGTAATAGCCGAACGCTGCCAACTCAAAAATTTCGCTACGACAACACGCTGGGTGAGATGACACTGTGGGCCGTTCATGATCCAAATACGTCTTCCAGCGTCGTACCCGGGGTTTCTAATTATCCGGCTTACAAAGCCGGTATGGTCGTTAACGAAAACCCTATTCGATTAGTCTACCGGATCCCAAAATCTAACTACCGTGCTTATTCAGAAGGTGGGCTTCAGTTCATCAATCAATATTCCGCCCCCAAAGAGATAGCTGTAGACAGCACTTATGCTTATGTTGAAATGACTCTTCCCTATGGCTCAATTAATGGGGATATGGCTCGTATGGCGAACTTTGGCCAGTGGGGAGGGTATTATCCGTCATACAGCCTCGTTCTAAACCCATCTGCAAACCAAACGCCTGCATTTGCGGGTACCTGGGTAGATTTCCTCGATGACAAGGGGAACTGGGTTAAGTGGAAGGATTTTGAGAGTGTGGCTTCATCACGACTGCCAATTAAAATTTCCCGACTTCGTTTTAACGTTGAAGCCCGGCCCTTTGCACAAGAGATCGGCGGTAAGGCGACCTGCACCATTCCGGCAGGAAAAACCTCGTGTGAAGCGCCTGAGACGTTTGATATGGCCTTGGGTACCCAGGGCTACAATAGGATCCTTTACTTCGTTCGCAGCATCAGCAATCCCATTTTGCGGTCTGAGCAATGGATTATGACACGCTGGAACAATAAACAACTGCCGGTAATAAACTCGATATCATATGACGAGACTAACAAGCAGCTGGATGTACTGGCGTCACTTGAAGGCGATGGTAACTGGTTCGACTCGGTCTCATTGAGGGAATTTTATCTTTCCGATAAGAACACCGGTACCCGGATGTCACCCACAGGCGTAATCAAATCTCGTATCTCAGGTAACTACACGATTGCTTATGATTTATCCCGTCAGTCTGAAGGAAAATACAACGTTGAGGTCAACATCAGGGACTTCTTCCAGAACCAGACCAATAAAACTTTCGGAGAAATTGCTCTGGATAACACTCCTCCGACAGTGGCCATAACATTCGACGGAAAGCCGGTAAAAGACGATACGGTAGTGTACGGCCTGGAGAACCTCAGGATCGCTCTGGCAGATAATCTGACAACCCCGAGGATAACCCGTCTTCAGCTCGTAGGTGGCCCCACAGCTGATAACGTTGAGCTTACGTGGTCACCGGCAGGCAAAGATACATACATGCCTGAGTATCCGAGGCTGTTCCCAAATTTCGAACCATCTGAAAATTATTCAATTAGCGTAACAGTTGCCGATAGTCAGTCGAATACCAAAACCTATACTCAGAAGTTCAGTTATCTACCGAATAACCTTGTGCAGTTACATAATCTACGCACATTATCGGTCAGTTCGCCTCTCAAAACGACAGATGGCGTACCCCTTGCGTACCTGTCCACTAACGTTCTGCGTAAGACAAATGGAGAAATTGCTAAAGGGGTCCAGAACGCAACGCTGACTGTGCGGAAGGATGCAGCCTTCGGTATTAAATTTAACGGGGCACAGGCGGCTCCAGGTGAGTCAGTTGAGGTGCAAATAGATATGGGCCAGGGGGATAATCTTCTGTTACCCGTTTATCCTTCCGAAAATGGGAAAGTTGGCACCTCAGAATTCATGATTCAGATCGACGAGTTGAAGTAACTACCCGGAGCCGACAGTAAAACTGACGGCTTCAATTTTACTGCCCTCCTTGACTCCGATCAGCCAGTACGTCTTCAGAGATTCGCAAGGAAGAACCGAAAGAAAAGTTACTTTAATCGTACGTTTCCAGCGATGCTTTTAAAAGACAATGCACACTCGTTGATTACGACAATGGGAGTGAGTGTCGAAACCCTTGAGTAAGGATACCCGGTAAATATACAGCCCCGGGGATCCTCTTCCTTCAACCGGGGATGACAACGGTAGTGAGTCCGGCAACTCACTCCCGTTGTCACTTCTCTGACATATCGTCATACGAGCTTACTCAAGTGCATCCACAAAGATGGGATCGTTTTGAATCTAAACTGGTACTGGTTAGCCAGTCACTTGCATCTATTCCCCCGTCGATACTTAAGTGACAATTGTAGTGATCTGCAATACTGGTGTCTCAGAAACACTGACGACGGTAGAGACTCAATACCCTAACCCCTGACAACAGGAGTGAGCTTAGAGGTGTTACGCTGCTGTCACTTAATGCTTGGGAATTGCCTGACTCACAACCATTGTCATCCGGAGCTACTGATTAACGTTGAACCGCTGGACTTTAATGACAGTGGTAGTGATGGATAGGCTCATTTCCATTGTCGTCATTTTATCGGACAAGCCTCTTCGTCCTACAGGTTTAAGCTGACAATGGTAGTGATTGGATGATCTCACTACTGTTGTCACTCAGTTCTTTGAGCGGACCCTTCCCTCGGTTGGTCGGCATTAACAACGGTAGTGACTCGATTGGCTCACTGCCATTGTCATCGTGTAAATGACGTACCTTATCAGCTCAGCTGAAAGCAATGACAACGGAAGTGACTCTAATTGCTCACTGCCATTGTCGTCGTGTCTATTGAGAGCCTTATCAGTGCACCTGAAAAGCAATGACAACGGTAGTGATTCTAATGGCTCACTACCGTTGTCACCGTGTGTATTGAGAGGATGGTCCACTTAACTGGACGTCTATGACAATGGTAGTGACTTTAATAGCTCACTACCATTGTCGGCGTGTGAATTGAGAGGATGATCAGCTCAGCTGTACGGCCATGACAATAGTAATGACTTAATGAGCTCACTACCGTTGTCACCCTGTTAATTAAGAGGCTCATCTGCTCTTCTGGAAGGCTATGACAACGGAAGTGACTTGCTGGGCTCAGTGCCATTGTCGCCGTATGAATTGAGAGGATCATCCGCTCTTCTGGATGGCAATGACAACGGTAATGACTTAATAGGCTCACTACCGTTGTCATCCTGTAAGTTAAGAGGTTGATCTGCTCAACGGGACGACTATGACAACGGTAGTGACTTGCTGGGCTCACTACCATTGTCACCCTGTGAATTGAGAGGTAGATCCGCTTAACCAGACGTCCATGACAACGGTAGTGACTTTCTGGGCTCAATACCGTTGTCACCCTGTGATTTAAGAGGTTGACCCGCTCTACTGGACGGCCATGACAACGGTAGTCACTTTCTGGGCTCACTACCGTTGTCGCCACATAGAATGAGAGGAGCATCAGCTCAGCTGAACGGCAATGACTACAGTAATGAGCTGGATGAAGCATAACCATTGACATCTGGCCCAACCGGAAGCCGTATTCGCCAATCCAATCGAGATTCACAATGGCCGTGACTCGCCGCATTAAGTTCCGGTGTCCTCCCAAAGCTGAACGCACACTCGGAGGACAATGACAATGCCAGTAAGGTACACATCATTACCATTGTCACTATAGCTACCAGAGAAGCCGGGATTTGAATGTCGATGGTAGTGAGTGGGTCAACTCACTGCCATTGTCACCCCGTTACGATATTTTCCGTTGGATGTACTGGCCAATGAAGTAAAGCGTAGAAACCGGGTGTTAACAGGTGACTCAGGAGAAAGCGTTGAATTCGCAATCTCGATCTACATAGGGTGGTAGAGAACAATGACAACGGTAATGACTTTTGACTCATTACCGTTGACGTGAAAGAGCGGGCTGGGACTAACGAAAATCGAAGAAGTAATTTAGCACCCGGAGCCTGAACCGCCGGGTTAACTTTAGCTGGCGTTGCTGTTCTTTTTCTGGCTTCGAAGACTACGAATATAGCGCAGTTCTTCAGCGGTTAAATCATGGACGGTAAGAACATCATCGCCGTCTATCGGGTCAGCTGGTGGGCATAACTCACCTTCTAAAACAGAAGACCCTGAGTTCTCTTCTTCATCTTCAACCACTTCTAAAGGAGGCTGAGTATTGTTCAAATTCAGATCGGGATCCCGCTTATGAATCTGGAAGTATACTTTTCCGTCTTTCTTAATTTCGGTGTACTGGAGGTATCCTATCGATGCCAACTCTTCAAGAGCCTTTCTCACGGTAGCATTCTGACTATTTGCTCGTGTTTTGAGGTTCAGACGATTTTTCAGCCGAGTAAGGGATATCGGTATAGGATTTGGCGGTAATGACTCTATGAACGTATAGAGAGCCTGGGCGCTTTCCTTCTTGGCCAACTCCTTAATTGCCTTCAGCTGCATCAAAACCTTATGATCGTATTGATAGAGCTCGAAAATCTTAGGATCAACCTGAAGGACAACCTGATCTGATTCCGGGTCTAACAGGGCAGACT
Organism: Enterobacter cloacae complex sp.6700776; assembly: GCF_048284255.1. Taxonomy (NCBI): domain Bacteria; kingdom Pseudomonadati; phylum Pseudomonadota; class Gammaproteobacteria; order Enterobacterales; family Enterobacteriaceae; genus Enterobacter; species Enterobacter cloacae complex sp.6700776. The sequence goes on from NZ_JBLVYK010000024.1 coordinate 12,985, forward strand.
GTACCAGATGCGTTGTATAGACTTTGGACGAGTTATTACTGGTGAACGACAAGGTAACGGATGCTAACCTGCGTAAGGAGGCGTCTATACGTTTTCTGGACGCTGTAGATGAGCGATAATTTTCAGGCGTACATAGCTTGAGGAATTCAGTGAATTTTAAGCTTATCGTGTCATTGTTAATCGGATGATTGGCATAGGTTCGAATGATGCCCATCCACGTCTTAAAATCTACTGACATATCAAGACGCTCACCGACAATTGAAATATTGGTGAACCCCTCGCTCTCCATTAAAGAGAGCGTCTGTAACTCTTTCGTTGCGTCAAAGCCAACCGTTTTATATTCCCGATTTTGACGCCCCACACTCTTTGGTGATGGGACGAACAGCCCGAGCCGCATCAAAGCAATAGACTGCACCGTACGGTTGCTGTTAGGACGCAAAATGATGTCTTTACCTGATTCTTTCTCTCTAACAGAGAAAGCCCTGGTGACCAGGTCCTGCTGCTCAGTATCTTTCTCTTTAGTCATAATAAGTTATCACTGAATGTGTAAACAGATTGGTGAATAGTAAGCCCCAGCGAACTCTATGTCACTGGATGGATCATTGTGATGATCCATATCTGTGCATAAGTTCTACCTAAAAAAACGACTCCACTCATTAAAACTTGGCAAAAACTCTTTGCATACAATGACCTGCAACTCTTATCAACAACGGATCAGATCAAGTTAAAAAGATCTAATGAAAAGTCACTACTATTGTCGCTCTGATCACTACTGATGTCAAAAAACTCATTACCAACGTTATAATAATCACTACCAATGTCAAAATAATCACTACTGTTGTCACTGATCACGTCTCAGGCCTTGTGCCGTCTGGCCTGGAGGCAGCGGGGATCTCTTTTGATCTATCAGGAACACTAAGGTACTAATTATTGGAACTACCTTGTGGAAAATGGGGATAAATAAATGCTTAGTTCTTATACAGGTCTCAACTTGCCTCCCTGATAAAAACTGTCGTCAAAGCTAAATCACAGCCACAGGCATTTTCGGTGGATAAATTTTTGAGAAATAGAAGCATACATGCAGACTCGTGTCGCAAGTAATTGAAAGTAATAATTTATTTAAATAATGCGAGTCACCTTACCTTACAGTGGAAGTTTAAGTCTAACCTCACTACCATTGTCACTTAAAATCATTACCAACGTCGAAATAGTCTCTACCATTGTCTTTTAAGTCACTCCCGTTGTCACTTATGTCGCTACTGTTGTCAGTGACAATGCTCCAGCCCAGTAACCATGCGGCCTACAGCGTACCGGGATCTTCTTTGTACTCTCTGGCACCTTTGGGATCATTTATTGGATCTACATGAGGGATAAAATCTTTTGACGATTTCGTAGTGCAGTTATACCAGCGACTTAGCAAGACAAAAGCTGCAATTTAGTGACGAGTTACTAGTCTGCCCAACAAGAGCAATGCAGAGAAGATATGTGGTGAAATGACCATGGTAGTGAGTCTAATCACTACCATGGTCCGCAGTAAGCGTTACTTACGCAATGAACGTCGGACTGATTTGCAACAACATGGGCTACGGCGCATCAGAAGACGGCCGTTGTGCTTCAGCAAAACAGCCCTGCTTTATTTTAATTCTTCAATGTTAATCATGAACTCAGATCTGCCTGTAAGGCCGGATACAGCAGGGAAAATAGGAAAGCTACGGCTGTCCCCGAGCCCCAAATCCAGTTGAAGCTCTTTGCTTTCACCTGGCATCGCAGAAACACCATTTACAGTCACGCCGAATGCAGCGTCCTTACGGACAGTAAGCACTGCGTCCTGAAGCCCTGTAGCGATTGAACCATCCTTTTTACGCAGCTGGCTGGCATACAGAACAGCCAGAGGAGTATTGTCAGATGTTTTGAGAGAAGCATTGACAGCTAAGGTTTTCAGATTCTCTAGCCTGACGAGATTGTTTGGAAGGTAGTTAAATTCGACTGAGCTTTCTTTAACGTTGTTCATCTCATCTTTGGCCTGAACTGTGAGAGTGTATGTTTCGCCTTCATTAAGAGACGGAAAGATCTTGGGATAATTAGGTGCATACAGGTTGTTTCCCAGATTCACCCAAGACAATTCCACCGCATCAGAAACAGGGCCACCGCGAAGAGTCATACGGCTTAAGGATGGTTTAGTTAGAGCATCGGTGAGCTGTATACGGACGTTCTCCAGCCCATATACTGTTACGTTTTTGCTGATCGGTTTTCCTTCGTAGCTAATACTTACAGATGGTGCTGTATTATCAACGACAACAGTTTGATAAGGGAGGTTACCGGTATTGTTGAATGTATCTTGGGCATTAATTACCACGTTATAACTGCCTTCTGGTACCTCTTTCATGTTGAACTCATACGTGTAGTTCCCAGACGCCATATTTCTACCTGTTTGTTTGCCGGTTACGCTTATTTCTGCGTTGTTACGGTTTTTATCTGACAACCAAACTCGATTTACATAAACATGGTCGAAATATGAACCATCTCCAGGTTGATTCACGTAAACTTGGAGAATGTTGGTGGTTTCAATGTAATCAAATCCAGTGACGGAGGGACCCAGTGTATGCCAGGCTATATTCTCCCATATAGGGGCAAAGAAGGTTGCTTCGGTGGTTGACCTTACTTCATAGCCACTATGAAGATAGCCGGTAGTGCCATTTATAATATCCTGGGGCAAAGAGACGGTACAGGTTGTTGAGCCAGCTGGAATACTGCATGTTGCTCCGCCAGTGATTTTTTGATCATATGGCCTAGCCTGTACATTGAACCGGATATTAGTAAGTTTTATAGGCATATCAGATGCCTTGAACAGGTTCCAGTTTACGCTGTTGAACCATGTTCCATCAGCCTTTTGTCGTTCTATGGGTGAACTTCCCCAAGCCGGACTCTTTACAGAGGCAGGATCCCAGTTGAGCCAGCTGGCATACTGACCAAGATCTCCTCCAGACCATTGATATGTATTCACAGGTCTATAGTAGTTTCCATCTAAGGCACCCTGTGGCAGCTTAACTTCCACGTAGACATAGGTGGCATCTTCGGAAAGGACCTGTACTCCGCCATAGTTATTGGTAATGCTCATGCCACCATTTCGATATGGCTTCCAGTTAGTTCTTGGGATACGTATAACCAACTTGTAGGGGTTTTCCAGCACTGTAAGGCCTCGTTTAAACGGGACGTATCCCGAAGAAATGCCGGGTACAACACTGGTGCTTACACGTGAGTCATGAACTGCAAATGGCGTAAATTCTCCCATTTGATCGTCATATAAAAACCGCTGGGGAGGAATGTTAAGCGTATTTCCTGCCAGGTCCGTAACGATGAAATTGAAGGTGAATTCTTCATCAAGATCACTTGAGGGCATGCCAGCCTGGGTGTTCATATCTTTAATCCACGGATAGAACGCACGTTTATTGGCTGTGTCATAACTCAGGTTATTGTCGGAGACCACAGAACCATTACTTCGTTTAATGACAAGACGGATCTTGGCAATTCCACTAGCATCCTCAATACCGTCTGCAAATATAGAAAACTGGCCACTACCGCCTCGGCCCAACTCCCAAAGTGGCCCAGAAAGTACCATGTCGTAACCTGCGTTTTGACTCGGATAAATACTCTTATAGCGTGGAGGAGTTGTATCAACGATGAAATGATAAGTAGATGTGCTCACTACAGTCTGGCGAATATCCAGAGTTTCATTGACTACAGTAAAGGTCCCTTCTCCGAGCGCCGGTAGAACCATATCCTTTCCATAGTATTCTGTTCCATCGGCAGCAACGATACGATCTGCAACGCTCGTTTTGGTCGAGACGGAGGAATACATAACCTTTTTATCGCTGTCTCGTGTGACCGTCACTCGCTCGTACCGATCAAGACCCGATATCAAGTTCAGAGTCAAAACACCAGCGGGATTAAGATATGTTTGTGTTGCAGGCTTAATATTCCGAACAGCCTTATTGGTATCTGTAAATGAGTAGCTAAATACCTGAGCATGTGCCGAAGATACAGTAGCAAGGGCAGTTGCAACCATGCAGCCAATTAGAGTTTTACGCATATGATGCTCCGGGAATAGGTTATAGCCTTATTCTACGGATTCAGCCTACAAGGTCCGGTCGGATAAAGTGATAATTTGCCTGTTAAAAGAGACATCAAGTGAGAAAGCAACCAACGTACAGAATGCAAAATGGCGGCAGTGCATCTGGATGACGCAAAAGTAACTTTTTGTACCCACTTTTTTGGATTTTAGCCTTCAATATGAGTATTCAACCAATCATAAAAGTAACTTTTGATAGACGCTGCTCCTTTATGTTTGCCAATTGTGCTGATATGTTTTTAAATTCAAGGAAGCGAGATTTTAAAAGCATCTGTTGAGTCAAATTTATGTAAAATAACAGGGTAACCATCACTTCTAGGTTGAGGAAACCCAATGTTATACATGCTCTTATGCTGTTTTCTGATGCTCAACAGTACATTCGTTATGTTCAGAGCAATGTCTGCAATAAGTAAAGGATCCGCTAAAGAAAACCGGTCTGAAATATCGCTGATAGTCCTAGCAACACTTGGAATTGCATCACCATTCATTGTCGCAATGATTACTATTAATGAAAGTATGACATCTAAAACAGTAACAGATTTTTCTTTGGGTGCTCAGTGGTCCGGAATGGTTTCAGCGGTAGCGCTAATGGGGTTATATGCTCGACGCGTTTGGAAAGAGAAGAAGTCCTTATTTACTGGCGCTTTCCTGGCCTCTTCCTTAATGGCCTTTATTTTTACTGACAGCCTTGTTTTCGTATCCCAGAAGGACACCGGCGTTCTGGCTACTTTCGTACTCGATAAAAACGCTGGAGATATTGATTGTAGTCGCCCGGCTATGATTGTCCATTACAGTAAAGGTGTTCCAACGGACTGGCGTTGCCCAACCAGTATCATGTTGATGGCGTATTCTTCATATCCTTTTTTACCTTGGCCTGAGTATAGCCATGGTACCAGCCAGTCTCTTACGGTTGTTATTGATACATTTATGGAAAACGCTGTTAATCTCAGTCAAAAATAATAAATAAACCTCTCTAGTGAGAGGTTTTATAAACCTGAGCCACCAATCTAATTAACTCTATATTTTTGTTTTAGCTTTTTTAAAGGTAGACTTACCGAATAAAACAGCAATTATAGAGCAAAGGCCTGGCGTTAGGACAAAAGCTAATAATGCACTGCCAAAACTTGTCATTTCAGGCACCACGAACCAGCTGATAGGCCACGTCAGGGCAGGTAAATTTAGCGGATCATAAAGCGCATGTAGAGCGCTTAACACACAGTAAAGTGCTAAAAAGCAAACTAGATAAACAACGATCCACATTTTAATTTGCTCAGCAATTTCAAATTTAGGACTGCCCATGCTTTACCTCAGTGGCTGAATATTGATGGTTAATATCTTTAATCACCCGTAAGCACTTAGTGCATACCTTAGTTCGATTTGTCTGCTTGTCCAGAGTGTATTTAACTTCAAGTTGACCTCCAGCATTAAGCAAAGTGAGCATCTCATCTTCTAACACGCTTCGGTAAATGGTCTTGTCCGAGAGTGTGCCCGGTAACGAGTACTCAACATAATTGTTTGAAACTCTTACCGATTTAGGGATTTTACCACTGAGCTGGATTTCATTCGTTGAAGGCATTACAGTTACTTTAATCACAGTTGCCGGTGACCAGAAATCCTGATAACGCACTTTATGAATTTTATCAGCTCTAAGGCCTAACCACACATTTCCGGCGATAAGAACAATAAGCAATCCATAAACTGATCGTCGAATGTTACGCCTTTTAATCACAATGTCCCCCATCCCTCAAATATCATTCTAAATAACTGCACCAGGATATCATGAGCGTAATTAAAAGAATTCTTCATAACCGGGGTTTTCAGTTGAGTTTGCGGACTCTTTACTTTGCGGTTTCTCGCCCTCTATTTGAGTATCCCTGACAGGTTTGGATTTACCCATGCTCCTCTGAAAGGTATCCATAACAAACTCAATATCTTCTTCTGGCAGGCTGGTGGGTTGGTTGCTCATAGGACTTCCTCTTGTTGAATACGTTCGGCGTACAGGATGCGAACCGAAACGGTCGTGTTTTCAAACTCGTTCTCAAAAACGTCCATCCATTCCGTCCGGAATTCTTCCCCCAGAAGGTTATCGAGCCCCTGAAGAGATAATGGAAGAACGGCTGCTAGAGATCCCCCGGCTGCGAGATGAGATGCAGCTGCCTGGAGATGCAGCCTGGCCCGGTTATCGGCAAAAGGTGGGTTCATCACGACATAATCAAACTTCTTCTGTTGATTAGACTTAGACCATGTGAGGAAGTCAGCTTCTGTCGTATCGTATCCCTTAGCCCGGGAGATAAGGCAATTCAAAGTATCAAGCTCGATGCCAGTAACGATCACACCGGCAGGGAATGATTTAAGCAAATCCGCATGGCCAATATTAGGCTCCAGGAGGGTATCCCCTTCCCCTGCACCGAGCAGGGAATATACATATTCGCTGATTCGGCAAGATGAAGGGTAAAACTGATGCGATACAATATCAGGCATCTCCCCTATCTGGCCGATGTAACGAATAACCTCACACGGATCATAGGAAAATGTCACATCGTATTTTGTTACTGTTGCCCCTAAGAACCGAAGGGTGTCAGCGGCAACACTCGAAGATTTGCGTTCGGCGAGAGACCCTAAAGATGTCCAGCAACTCCATTTATTGTCCCCGTCATTTTTAAACATTAGTTCAGAAAGCTGCATCCGGGTATCAAAGTCGATGCACTGCTTAAGTACAGGGAATGCCTCCAAAGATTTCTTGCTATGAGCCATGCGGTCGGCAGGTAATGCCAGCGGTACGATAGCTGATAAAATATTGTTAAGCCGCTCGGCGATATCAGGGTGGACGTCAATATGCATTGATCCATTTTTGTAAACCCTGAAACGAATACTGTTGCCATCGATGCAGATCCATTTTCTGAACCCCTCATGTTCGACCAACGCCTCAACCAATGATTTGGTGTTATGGATCGCCTTCACCTGTTCGCCACGGAAGAATGCGCATATAACGCGGAGCTCGCTCAGTGGTGAAATGCCAGACTCTTTAAAATCCACCCTTAATTTCTGCCAGGGGTATTTAGACGGCTCGCAAACTCCGGTAGTGATCATGCGGGTGGAGAACCCAAAAGCTTTGTTTGTCTTATGACTGCGGCTCAGAGACTGGAAGACGTCGTAAACCCTTTCTTTAATAAATTGATTGCGGTCATTAAGCAAAGCAACGACTGTGCCTACTACAGCGTCAGCTGTGAAATCAGGGATCACCTGAGGCGGCATAATATAGCGGTCGGCCGTAAACTGCTTATCCCATTCGTTACGTTTGGCATCCGACATGATAGGCAAAACATCAGTGAGTGCCATAACGCGTTTCCAGTATTCAGATCTCAGAGCGTTTTCCGCGAACAAGGCATCCGCTTCAGAGATACTGTGGTTGTAGCCTGAGAGATAAGAATAAAGTTTCTGGTGATTGTGGGTTTTGAACTGGACAGCCATGTGTTTCAACAAGCAGAGTTCATCATTATAGGACTCAACAAGATCCGCGATAATGCCGAGCTCTTTGCGCATATCTGGAAGAAATGTTTCAGAAGAGCTAACCACCAGGCTATGAGAGGTTGTTAAAGCCAGTACGCTGTGACCTGCATTATCGGGTTTAGCTTCAGAATCAAGAGATGACATTTTACCGGTCCTTTAGAAAAAACTTTTACCAGGATAGCAACGTCGCTCTGTAACCTAATAGGTTCAGTGACACGAAAAAGTTTTTTATGTCTCTGAATAAAACTTAAAGATGTCAACTCATAGAAAGAAGCAAAAAAAAAGCCCCGCATAAACGGGGCAAGAACGATACATGGAGGTTTAAAAAAGGCGGGCAAAAAGCCTGAATCCTTAATGACTCTGACAAAACCAACACTTTGCCAAAAGTAAATTATTCTGCGTCCGGCTGTGGGTCAGTATCCTGATCGGTCTCTTCCCCTGCCTTCTTAGCATTTTTTTTACGTGGGTATTTTGGCTTCTCACCATTAAGTTTTGCCTGACGATTCTCCGCACGGCGAAGCTGCTTGTTCTCTGATTCTGTGATCTCTTTTGAAAGATTTCTCAGCATCTCCAGAGTACTGCGGTTCAACGTAATGTTGATTTCTTCGTCAGCACTTGAATCTGTCATCTCCGGCAATTCAATATCCCCCAGTTTCTGTAATAAGCTGGTGGTGATGAGTTTGACGCCTTCTACGGCTTTTGTGGCAATAACCGGCGGAATCCGTGCTGGCTTGAAGTCTGAAGGTCTGACTCGTACCTGACCATGTTGGGTTTTTTTCACCGTGATGCCATTCGCATCGGCCTGCTCAAGTTCCGCGATCATCTTCTTGATACGTGAAATTGCTTCTGTTTCACCGAGCTCATCGATCAGTGAAAGCACGTTAACATACGAAATAGCGTCAGCATGAATCCATTTCTTGATAACAACAGAACAGGTTGTCAGGCGGATAAGAGAACTGATGGTCGTCGGGCTTTTATTTTCACGTTGAGCAATTCGTTCGAGTGACCAGCCAGCAAGAGAATGTAGGCGACGATAGGACTCGCCAAGCGCAACAGGAGAAAGCGCAAGACCACGGTTACCATCAATGGTCGCGAGCTCACAGCCAATTTCATCTTCTTTAATCTCAACGCAAAGGATTGTGATGTCATGATCTTCATCACATGCCATCATTGCGGCTTTTAAACGGCAGTGCCCCTGGCGAACAAAAGGTACCCCATCAATGACACGTACTCGGATAGGGTCTACATAGTCACCTCGAATGTAGGCATTCTTGATGTTGTAGATGTGTTCTTCAACCTCAGGGAGCTTATAGTAATCGTCACCCATTCCCATTTCGCGGGAGTTGAAGCCTGGCGTGACCTGAATTACTGAAGGGTGGATAGCCCATGCTTTCTGGTCACTTACTTCAGTACAAAGTTCAGGGTTTGCATCACGGAACTGTTTAAGCCCAGTGACGTAACGACCTGTGCCAGTAACTACTGAAAAGGCAACATGGGCCGTTTTAAAGACCTTGTCATTAGCTTGCTGTGTAGGTTCTGTCAGTAAAACACTCATAGGGGCTCCGTTACATTTTTCTGCTTACTTTCTGCGTAGCGGGGATACTACCGAAAAAAAAATCCATAATTTTTCGCAAAAAAGGTACTTTTTGAGCCTATTCTGATTTTTCACAAAAAAAGAGGGCTCCCCATTTCTTGTGATGGCATCAAAATCGCTTCATAAACAAAGACATAAATCCAAAACATAAAGTTCAGGTATCAGTGAGGAAAAATCTTATAAATCCGCAATGCTGAAAGTCAAAACTGTGCGTCTTAAACAACTTTTTTTTGCTCCCTAAGTTATTAGTTAAAGCCCGTGGTTAGGTACGATACCAGCACCTAAATTTCTCTCTCAGGTATAGACACTTTGACTCGACATCTCAGACACATGCCGATAATCAAATGGGCTGGTGGAAAAACGAAACTGATGCCTTTCATCAGCCATCACTACCCACACGATCATAGTTGCCGGTGGGTAGAACCCTTTATAGGCGGTGGTGCCGTTTTTCTGAACATGTTTGCACAAAATGCATTGCTTGCAGATAGCAATCCAGACTTGATCAACCTATACAGGACTATTCAAAGACAGAAAACTAACTTTATAAATCAGGTCCAAAACCTAGCGGATAAAACCTTTGTCGAAAAGGACTACTATGAGATGAGGGACCGTTTCAACAAAACCTGTATTTCTGGTCAACCGCTTCAAAGAGCGGCTTTGTTTTACTCCCTGAATCGCCTGGGCTATAACGGTATGTGCCGCTATAACTCAGAAAGAATCTATTCAGTGCCCTGGGGGAAACATACAGAACTGAAGCTTGACTTCAATAAAATAGACTACCTTTCATTTCGTCTTTCAGGTATTGAACTGATCACCGCTGGTTTTGAGGAGACTCTGGCCGCAACCGGCGAAGGAGATCAGATTTATTGTGATCCGCCATATGACAAAACAAGCAAAACTAGTTTTGTCAGTTACGATGGTAAACCGTTCAGCCAAAGCGACCACGTGCTGTTAGCAAATATGCTCGTTGACGCTCACAGAAAAGGCGCTGCTGTTGCGATATCAAATAGCCTGACACCATTCACTTTGGGCCTCTATGAAGAGCGTGGATTCGTCATACACAGACTCAGCGCTTACCGATCCGTAGGAAGTAAGCCAAATACACGGAAAACGGAAACAGAAATACTGGCCGTGCTGAAATAGAGTTAATTCTAATCAACGGGGCTAATCCATTCCTGAAAAGTTAATACCTCAGGGTGAGTTCGTTGAACATAAGGTATAAACTGAAGCTCTTCTATTCTCCGGTCGCCCCTCTTTCCTTCGCAAATAAATGAAATGAGTCCTTGCTGAGAAAGCCCAGTAAGGACGCTCATAAGTCTTATATTTAGAGTTTTAAGCTGTAAGTCGTTATTAATGTCCTCCACTTTATGAGAGCTCTGGCCTGAACGTTTAAGATACTCGTAAACCATGAAATTCGAATTTCGTCGTTTTAACAATTTTTCGGTTATGCATTCCTGAATGAAACCGCCAAGAGCATCTAAAAGCGGACTGAGAACTACCGGGAAAGTTAATGTGTAACTTTGAGAAGTTTTAGACAAAGTAAATGAATTTAGAAAGCTAAAGTTAAGTCTCTTTTTTGAATATGGAGCGTAAGCGACAAGAGTAGTTGACATAACAGTAAGTAAAGCTTCAAGATGTTCCACTGTTATTAATGTGGTTTTATCTGTATTTCTTAGATTATGGAAATCAATAAACGCTACTCTTGAACGGCTAAGCCAATCTTGTACTTTAATGTCGATAGAAAATTGCGATATATGATTTGAACATTCATTTTGGTTGATAGGGCATGCAGACGAAAGATGGTTATGGATTATCATGCATAGCACAAAAAAAGGAAATCGGCAGGCTGTGGGGCATTGAAAACCGGTTAAAGAAAGCTTAGACGTTTCATATGCGCTTACCGGAAAAGTAACTTTTCTTAACGTTGGCTTTGACGATGTTCTTGCATTTTTACAAATGAAACCGAGACCCAGATCATTGTGCATTTTAAAGTCCATCTCCATCATCACCTTTTAGCCTTAACTGTATGGTATTGGTATACAAAAAATTAAAAATTATAATTAATAAGATTATCATTTTTTTACTATTGAAAAGGTTGTGATAGAGGGGAATTTAAATGTAAAAGATTTATACTCGCAGATCTTTATGAGGGATAAAACCCATTGCGTAAGCAACAATATTACGTGAGTGAGTCCTAACGACAGTTTAAGTCTTGGCTCTATATTTAAGCAGTAAAACATTTAACTGTCTTGGAGTTTACTTAACTTAAAAACTGTTATTGCAGCATAATTTTTCGAATCAAAATCATAGAATTTTCTGACTTTTCCAGTCAAATGATAACGTTCACCCAATAAAATGTGATCCTGTTTATCGGCCGTTAAAGCGATCCCGTCATTTCTAACTTTACCAGTAAATGTAAAAAAATAACTCCCTTTACTTTTTGCGTACGCGGCCCTGACTTCAGTAAATGTTAGTTCAATGCTTATGACCTGGCCGATATTGTAGCTATGTTTTAAAATTTCTTGTTCATTTTCCGGAGTTTCAGACAACATCACATCAAAGGTTGTAAAGAAACAATCCAGCTGGCGTTCTGTCAAAAAACGGTTATTGTCTAGTTGCGCCAATATACTATTAGAAAACTTAGTGTTAGCCTTTTTTGCTTTCTCAATAAGTACGTGGTTTCTGGATTTCCATGCTTCGAGTGTTGGGTTAACACGCAGTTCCGGAATGTTATCGAGAAAGGTAATTGGCTCTAGTACCACTAATTTTTCAATAATGGGTCCAACTGTTTGCACCCCATGACACTTTTCACATACATCAGCCCCTTTGTGGCCTGTGCCCGCACATTCGTTACATTCTCTTTCGATAGGTGCATAATAATTTCCATCTCCGTTAAGGGATACATTCACTGAGGCTGGTACCATATGACCATCAAGAGTAAAGAAAAGAGATTTCATTTTCGAAACACCTCCAAACGTGCCTCTACGATTGCTACAGCTTCTTTCACAGTTTTTTCATAGTGGTCATGCCCTTCAGGAAATTGGTCAAAACGTTTACCGTGTTCTAACTCTTCCATGTTGCGTTTAAGGACTTCATGAGTTAGAAGCAAATCATTATAATTATCGATAAGAGTCAGCTTTATAGGTTTAATCACTCAACTAATCCTCGGTTTTTTATTCCTTAAGGAGATCTCGAATTTCCAGAAGCTCTTCTAATTTTGGTTTAGAAAGAATGATTGCTGTATTTTCGTCGTTAAGTAAAGACAATAAAATATTTAGCTTTTCATCATTCAAGATTATTTGAACACCATCATCAGAAAATATTACATTTTTACTATCAACATTTTTGAACAAGTGTGCACTATCTCTACCAAATTTTAGTTCTGTTTGAGTATTCGTTATAGATTCCGTATGTGTACTTTCCACAAGCTCAAGAAATTCAGATTTTAGCCGTTCTGTTTTCTTATGCGAGAGGCGCTTAATACCCAAAGTCTTACGTGTGACTGCCGAATTTTTCTTTTCTGGTCCGCCTTTATTTAAGGTGTCTGGTCCTGCTCCAGCTGCATTGTGTTCAGGTATGCCTACAATTTTGCTCGTTGTAGTCTCAATATTCTTAACGCCAGGTAAGAAACCTTCTATATGTTTTAAAACCATTTTGTGATCGTTGGAATATTTTAACATTATTTCAATGGCGAGCGTTTTTTTGATTAGATTTAGGCTAATCAAACGTTGAAGCTCTAATGGCATATCAAGGATTTTTAGCATATTACGAATTGCGGTAGTTGATCGTTGATATCGCATTGCTAGTTCTTCAACCGAATACCCGAGACTAACAGCATGAGCTAATGCATGAGCTTGCCCAACCGGATTTAGCCCATTGCTTCTGTTACCATCGAGGTTCTCAAGGTATTCTTCAATTTCGTTTTTATAATCGATTAAGATAACAGATAATTTTGGAATATTAGCACCTTCAGAAATTGCTAATTTTAAGCCATGAAAACGAGTATGACCTTGACGAACTAAATATTTACCTTTTCTTTTTACGACCTTGATCATATCAACCTGCCTTCCTTCCTTAAAGGCTTGTTTGATTGACACAATCATCGATTTGACAGGTTCTTGTTCGTAACACAAATCTCCGATTACCGCCTCTCGGGGATTAAATCCCTTTTCAATTTCAACTAGATTAGTATCCACTTCAATGACTGTATGTTTGCTGTTGTTCATATCTTCCTCCTGTTTACTACATGATACATGAACCTCAAATTTGCCAAATAGGGCTGATACATCTAAAAGGTAAACTCAAAAAATTTGCTTAATAAAATTAAAATAAAAACTGTCTTGAATAAAACAATGATAGTAAACCCACTTTCATTTCCGTTTGCGATCTGTAGATATTGATAAAGGAGCGCTATTCCTTGTTTTATATGGACTTATCATTGTTTTCAACAGGTTAGATCAATTCTTTAGATCACTAAAGATCAATAGAGTTCAAGTAAAGATCACGGCATCTTTAACTCATTGATTATAGTAACTTTATGAAAGGATCCGGCATTCGGATGCATGCGAAAAGCATTTGAATGAATAAGGAAGGCATTTACTGGAATGCTTATGGCATTTAGGTAAATGCGTAAAAAGCATTTGCAAGAATATGTTATAAACAGTTTGCCAAATGAAAATCTTATCACCGACGAGTTAAGTTAATGATTAAAAACAACGAGTTAATCCATCCTTTTGACGTAACCAGTAATGAATCAGGTAAGACTTATCAACTGACGCCTAACTCGTCCAAGTCGGTTCAGCCCGTGGCCCTGCTGAGATTGAGTGTATTTACCCCTGTCGGCACAAAAGAAAACCGCGACCGAAACTTTGAAGTTGATGCCTCTGATGAGCTTTCGTGTATGGAAATTGCAAGATCGGAGGGTTATGACGACATCAAGATAACTGGTGTCAAACTATCTATGTCTACCGACTTTAAGTGCTGGCTCGGGATCATCATGGCTTTCAGTAAATATGGTTTTACTTCCGAGAAGATTAGCCTGACTTTTAACGAGTTTGCGAAGATGTGTGGTATCAGTTCAACAAACATCAACAAACGAACTCGTGCGCGCTTTAAAGAGTCATTAATGAACCTTGCATCGGTAGTGCTTGCCTTCTCAGACTCTCGTAGTGGTCGGTTCACAGTAACGCATCTGGTGCAGAAGGCTATGATTGATCCAAAAAGCGATACTGTTGAGCTGGTTGGGGATCCTTCTATGTGGGAACTGTATCGTTACGACCATAAGACATTGTTAAGCCTTCAGGTTCTATACATTTTGGCTAAAAAAGAAGCTGCGCAATCTCTCTATATTTATTTTGAAGCAATGCCAGCTGGTACGTTGTTCGTTAATATGAAACGGTTGAGGGAAAGGTTGCTTCTTACAACCCCTATTCGTACGCAAAACCAGATAATTCGTAAAGCAATGCGGGAACTTGAATCTATCGGATATCTCGATTATCAAGAAGTTAAGAAAGGTCGCGACATACAATTTCAGATCTTCAAAAGAAGCCCTAAGCTGGCCCTTGCCAAACAAGGTTGAAAGCTATCTGGTATGCACTGGTTATAACCTGCTGAAAAATAAGTTATTTATCAGTGCTATGCTTAGTGCTTCTTTTACTACTGGTCTTACATCTCGGCTTAATGTGCAAAAAAGTAACTTTTCAAACGAACTCCTGACTATTCATCTGTATGCCTTTCTGACTCAAGCGTACATGCTAGCCCATTCATTAAATGCCGTTGAGCAAGATGGTTTCGTGCGCACTCTATTCACGTGAATGCCTTTTGTGGATTACGCCTCTTACATTCATACAAATGCTTTTGATGTCGGTATCCCAAAAATTCATTCATTGAAATGCTTTTGTTTGCCACTGTATCCCGAGCATAGCTATGCAGTGGTATAAAAAGGCATTTTGGTGAATGGCATTAGGTCGAATGACACACAGTTCAGCTTTGTTAAGAGCGAGAATGGTCCAAGACATCTATGACATTGGGCATCAGAAGGACTATGTGCTTGATATGAGATCAAAAAAATATCAGAAGCATCACAACTCCAATGGCATTCAAAGAAATGCCTTTGTTTTGTTAGTACACCAAACAACCCAAAATTCATGCAGTTATATCAAAGACTCATTCGCAAAAGGACTCAGCCAGAAAGCATTTGCTTAAATAGCATTGGCCAAAAGCATTCGAATGAATGATGTTCGTATGGACAAGACAAAGTCCCACTCACGCCCAGAGGTGTAAAAGGCATTTAGATGAATGACGCACCGGCCCGAGGATTGTATGTAGTTTCTCCAACTGATAGTTGCCGAACCAGGGAGCACAGTGATATGCGGCCTTCTCAGAATCAAGAGATAGATAATAAGGGAACAAAAAAGATTAGATATGAAGCTTAGTTACCTGCCCGATATCTAGTTAGAGCTTTTCAAACCATCAAAAGTGACTTTTATGCTTGAGGAGTCTCATCAGCTTCAGGATTGAGCTTAACGTAATCTTACCCCCTCCCCTCTTTCAAACTTTTACTAAGCGTTCACTGGTACCTTTCAAAGATTATGCTTTAGGCCCTTTGCTTAAAAATTCACCAATCGCTAAACGTTAAAAAAAGGGGGTTTATGCGAACGGAAGGATCGGAATAAAAAAGTATTATTCATTCGCGTTTACGTGAACTCAAATCTACACGGAGTAATTATGGAACTTTCTTTAAATATTGGCCTTAGTGAAAAGAAATCTAACACGGCTGCACTTTTTAAAACAAAAAGCGCAAAAGTGATTTTGTTTGTTCTGCTGACCGTGCTTTTTTGCGGTCTGGCATATGCGGGTTCAGATGATGGGGCACTGGGAGATATTTGGTCATACATGAGTGAAAGTATGACTGGAGCTCCGGGCAAAATTCTGGCAGCCGCGATGTTGATCTCAAGCGTATATTTCTCTGTCCTTAAGCCTAACCCGGGCCTGGCACTGGTTTCATTATTCATGATGCTGGTAATGGCCAACGGCGAGAAAATTATCAGCACCTTTATGGATGCTGGCGTACCGCTGTAATTTATTGTTAATCATGCATGAGGGGGTTCATCCCCCTCTCTGGATTTTTAATGAGTAAGCAGAACGACGTTCCTCAGCATACCTATAGATTCCCTTTCAGGATCAACATGCCTCTACTGATTTTGTTTTGGGATGCCAAAAAATTAGGGCTTGCATTCATTCTGGTTGCATTTGGGAATATCTTCGAATGCTTCGGGTTTTCTGTTGTAGCAGCGGTTGTGTATTGGATTGCGTATAACAAAGCAGCTGAGTCAGGAATAAGAGGATTGCTAAAACACAAACTCTGGTGGCTCGGTTTTTTGCCAGGTAAAGCAGTTTTTAGTAGCCGTTATTTCAACGATCCATTTATCAGAGATTTGTATTCTTGATGGAGCTATGAATGAAAATGCTAAGTGGCATTAACATCCCTTTTTTCAAAAAATCTAAAAAGGATGAAAACGGTGATCTTGAACAGTCATACGTAAAGAAAGATGAAAGTGCTAAGGGACGTTTTTTGGACATTAAAAAACGATTTAGCCCACAAGCTGAAGCGTCAGGTGCTGGAATTACATACAGCGCCCTGATTAATCGTGATACAAAACTTATCCGCATTAATACTGTTTCAATAGCCGTCATTGGGTTATTGGTTGCAAAGATTCTTTTTTTCACTGACCCAGTGACGATTGTTACCCCTCCAAACATGAATGAAGAGATCACGGTTGTTGGTAACAAAGCATCGGAATCTTATAAAACACAATGGGCTCTCTTTTTTAGTACCCTTTTAGGGAATATTAATCCAACTAATATTTCCTTTGTGACGGCCTATGTCCTCGATGCCCTTTCACCTGAACTACAGGCTAAAACGAGTGAGTCTTTACAGGAGCAGATAAATATCATGCAGGCTCGTGGTGTTGAGCAGACCTTTAAGCCTAATGATATTTACTTTGATCCAAAAAATGACATGGTCTATGTCTGGGGTACCAAAACGACTCGACTTGTAAATGTTCCGGACAAAACTGAATCATCGAAATGGACTTATGAATGGGTTCTCGGGATGAAAAATGGTCGCCCAAGAATTGCATATGTAAATCAATATTCCGGAACACCGAATATTAAAAAAATTACGATAAACGGCAAAGAGCAACTGGCAACGCTGGATAATCCGCCACCGTCTACAGGTAACAAGTGATGATTAAAAAAAAGGGCTTAGGCTTCAACGCAATTACAGCATTGATCATGCTCACGACTTCGAACTGCGTAATCGCTGAAGAATACCAATTGCCAGCAACAATTAATAACCCGGTTGTAATGCCAGTTGGTGCTGACGGATTTCAGAATGGAGCTGCAAAAGCCATTATTCCGGGTCAAGCTGGTTCTGAACAGTCAGGTGCACAAACAAACCTTAGTGAAGCCGGTAATGCGCAGGGACAAAAACCTACAACTGATCTCCCTACCGTGCAACTTTCCCCAGCCAGCAATGCTTCGCCTGCGGTAAGCGCTATTACTGGAGCATTATCAAATAATCCTAGTCTCCCCGGATTTGACGCACAGACCCGATCTGGTGCAATTGATAGCTATGGGAGACCAACAGGTACCTCTTCCCAGCAGAATGCAACCAATGCGACCGCCACGTCAAAAGCCGATGAACTTTATGTCGAAGCTCGTAACCGATATAAAGAAGTTCAGCGTGTAAATGTGCCGCCTGGTGGGAATGTGGTACTGCCAGTTTCACGAGGACTTCAAAACAGAATATCGACCAGCTTCAAGAATGCTTCTGTCAGTACTTCTACCCCTGCTGAAGAGGCAAGCATATTTGTTAATGGTGGCGATGTCTTTATTTCAACTAATACCGATAAACCAATCGGGATTATGTTGTCTGAAGATCAGGTACCTGAATCGACCTATAACCTGACCCTGGTACCGCTTGATGTTCCCGGTGCGATGATTTCAGTTACTACATCTTTAAGCCCATCTATGCAAGCCAAACGTGAAACCTCATTGGATAAGCAAAACTATGAGGAAATGTTGGCCCGCTCCCAGTCAGAAGAACTGGCTCCAACGGATCCAAAACAAGACGATCATAAACAAAGAATCATTGATTTATTGACTCCTGTGGCTCTTGGTGAGGTCCCTTCAGGATTCAGTTTACAACAGGACCGACTTTCTCGTATTCCTGCGCCAGAGCAGTCACCATGTAACTTTAATATGTATGCAAAGCTCGGTCAGAGACTGGTTGGCTCACGTGAACTTATTGATGTAATTCTTGTGAAAAACGATAAACCATACGGTCAAATCGTTGCTGATCAGCAGTGTATGGCAGAAGGCGTTATTGCAAGTGCTTTATTTGATAAAGCATACCTGCAACCGGGAGAAGAAACAGAGCTTTACATAGTCCGGGATAAATTGTTCAAGGAACGCGAGGCCCGGGTTACAACCAGACCAAGTCTAATCAGAAAATAATATGGGAAAAGTTACTTTGCCTGCTCTGCTTGGGGCCACCGTGATTGGTTTTGTCGTATTTGCTTTAACCAGCTTTTACTACAGGTCAGAATATATACCAAAAAGGAGTGTATTAATCGTTCCGGACGCACCCATTAGTATCGAAGATGGCAGTAACGCTTTTCCCGTTCAGACAGTAATAATGAACGATCCAACTCTTATTGATAAATTTGTAGGAGAGGGCAATATTAATGAGGAGAATGCTTTTGACTATCACAAAAGTAACGTTTTGGAACCTAATTACAAACATGAAATATCTAGAACGAGCCAGATAGATAAAGCTGAAATGAATCATCCATCTGTTCGTGAAAACTGGGCCAGAGCAGGTGAACCCTATATCGTTCCTCAGATGTCTGACAGCGAACGAAATCTAAAAATTAAACGATTCCAGAAACCTACAAGTGGAGCTAATCATGGACATTAAAAAGGCCTGGGAAAATAAGACCGTCAGACTTTCTGTTATTGGCGCTCTGCTGGTAGTGATTGTTTATATTATTAGCCAGTCTATTTTTTCCACACCAGTTAAGAAAGAAAAGAAAACACAGAAAAAAGACATGCAGACCAATTTGTTGTTAGATGATTCGCAAATGAACAAATTGAGTAATGAAGAAAGCCAGAAAGTATATAAAGAAATGGTTAAGCAAAACCGACTTGACCAAAATGCGGCGAAAGAGGACCGCGAAAAAGCAGAAAAAGCCCAACAGGAAACTAAAGCCCAAGTTGCAAGTTTAACTTCTCAACTTCAGCAGCTGTCTCAGCAAATTAATGATATGCAGACAAATCGAAACGGCAATCGTAACTTGGATGCTGGTAGTTCGCGTAAAACGATTAATGAGCAGGCACCGGCAGCTCCTTATCAGCTTAATGCTAATGCGCCGATTAATGGCGTAAACCCTAATTACGCTTCTATCACACCTACGCGTAATAGCCCAATGAGAACAATCACACAAAGTTCCATTAAGACTAATGGTACCGATGGTGTCATTCAGGTTATGCCCGTGTCTGAAAACAGAATCAAGGAAGGCAGAGAGGTCATTGCAGGAGATAAAGCGCCAACTCGGACTGTACGAGGTGATGGTACTGCGCCAGTTGATAGCAAAGCGCGGCATGCTGCCCGAAAAGATGAAATGTTTCTTCCGGCAACATCTATTATCACTGGTGTTCTGATTACCGGGCTTGAAGCGCCTACAAGCCTTTCTTCCAAATCAGAACCAATGCCAGTAACGATGCGTATTAAAAAAGATGTCATCATGCCCAATAATTTCACCATGGATTTGCGTGACTGTAACCTTCTGGGTTCAGCTGTTGGTGATCTGGCGTCACAGCGTGCTTACATACGTGCCACTTCTATCTCTTGTGTTAATTCAAAAGGGAAAGCTTTTGACGTAAAACTGGAAGCATATGCTGTAAGTGAAAATGACGGAAAAAATGGGATCCGAGGCACGCTTATCAGCCGAAATGGTAACGCAATTGCAGGAGCTGCATTTGCCGGTGGACTTTCTTCACTTGCCGGTAGCTTAAGTCCCAGTAAGGTATCTTCACTTAACATCGACCCTAATTCACAGGCTCAGTATCAGTCCCCTAATTTTGGTGCACTTGGGGCATTAGCCGGGGCTGGTGCAGCTCAAGGTGGTCTTAATCGACTCGTCGATTACTACACCGCAATTGCAGAACAACAGTGGCCAATCGTAGAAATTAGCCCTGGCCGAGCTATTACATTTGTCGTTCAGACCGGAACTACAATTCCAACGAATCTGACCAGTCGCTGAGGTTTAAATGGATAGTTTAGAAAAAAAAGAATCGCCTGAATCAGCTGGACCTGAAATCACTAAAAAAATGGTGCGAGAAAGGACAACAAAAAAAATTACCTTCGAAATTGATATTGAAAAAATATTGAAGTATTTATTTTTCTTCGCCTTTGCCGTATTGGTCATTATTTATGGTTATAAAGGCTTTATGAATGTTTACGATTACTTCAATAAACAATCCCAGCCTTCGTACAAGATTGCAGTGCTTGACATGCCTGAATTACGTAAGGAATTTTTCAAGCATCACGGAGGCCGTACTGCTGACAATGATAGATCTCAATTCGAAGAATATTTCAGAACATTAATGAAGATCTACCGTGACCGTGGCTATTTAATTATTGATGCAACGCTTGCCGTTACTGTACCGGATAGTGTTGAAATCGTCACTTATATGGAACTTGAAGATAGCTCTGAAGCGGTACAATCAAGTTCTTATAATGCAAAGAAGTAGAGGGCACCCAATAGTGAAAAAGTTACTTTTCCCTTTAATGGCGGCTTTCGCCATTATGGCGAATACGGTCACTTATGCTTCAGAGCAGGTCCTAACTAATAGTGATGCTGCTGCGTTAATGGCAAAGGCAAAGGAAGGTGGCGTTTCACCCAGTCAGATCTCGGGTGTGTTATCAAAAATGAAAGGATATAAACCTAAGGATGCCATATACATTCCTTCTGGTGGGCTATACCTCTTTCAGGACGAACGTTCGCAGCTAATGGCAGTAACGACCGATGGCCGATACTCCCTTACTGGGGGAAGCCTTGTTGATGTAATTAAACGTAAACCTGTTCTGACTGTAGAAGAAATCAGGAATTCCTATTTTATTAGTCTTGATGAGGCCCCCTTCCCTCTGGAAACTGTAGCGTCCATTCCTCTGGGAAATTCAAAGCTTAAAAGACAAGCAGCCATTTTCATAACACTTGATTGTGACGGTTGCATGGAACTTGTTAAGAAATTCTATGCAGATCGGGACAAGTATCGGATAGATATTGTTTTAGTTCCCTCACCCGGTGAGCCAAAAGAAGAGCTTAGAAGGCTCTGGTGTAGTAAAGAAAAAGGAAAAATAAACAACCTCGATATTCTTCGTTGGCTAATGGGAAGCAAATCCGACATTGAAAAAAGATTGCTCTCTCAAAAAGAAGCAGAAGAATGTCCGGCGGAACCTTTGGTAGCGTCATTGATGCTCGCAGGAATTTATAAATTGCAGGGTGTACCTTCAGTTGTCAGACAGGATGGTTTGGCTGGTAATGGCATTCCAAAAGATTTCGACTACTGGTTGAACCAAAGCGTTGAACCTCTCTTAAAAAATCCATTTGAGACAAATTAAGGCTAGTTTATGAACATCAAAAGATTGGTACTCAGTGCTCTGGTTGTAGGTACATCCTCATATCTTACGGGGTGCTCCATCGGTAGTTCCGAATCCGAATGTCCAGGCATTGAAAAGGGCGTTATCTGTAAAGGTCCTCGCGAAGTTATGGAGTTAACTAATAATCGAGATGATCTGTCTGCACTGGCGGGGGAAGAGTCGGAATCGGGAAAGGAGAAATCGGCTGTCAATGACAGCCGTTATCCAACTGAAATTAGCCCTCCAGGGGAAGTCAAATATCCACAGTCTACTACCCTTAAAAATCAGCCTGTGGCTTATTCAAAAACCGAAATTAAGCCAGTTGGTCAGTTACCTGTCATGTACGATAAAACTTTAAAAATGGGTGCCCCTACTTCATCCATTGGACCACGGCCTATTTCTGGTGTACCGGTTAATTCAAACGTAAGGATGACTAGCAGTTATAGCACTGCCTCTTCAACTGGTAACCCTTTCGTTCATCCGGCTGCGGAAGTCGTTAAACAAACAAGCTATCCGGTTTCTGCTGGAAATGCCCCACGCTACGTTGCACCTAATTCTGATATCAGCCCTGGTAAGGATATGTACTCTCTTTACAATGGCCAGCCCGTTAACCCGACTCTCAACCCTGGGCAGATCCAGCAATACCGTTCGCAAGGTTATAAACAAGCTGTAGTGGCTCCTGAACCACTTGCTGTTCTGCAACAGGGGAAAGTAATGAGAATTACTTTTGCACCTTATACCGATGATAACGATGCGCTTAATCTTCCCGGCTACGTTTATGTCAACGTAAAACCGCAAACATGGATTGCTGGCAAGAATTCGACCTCAAACCCAGCTCGCATAGTTCCTTTAGAAGTACAGGATGCGGCCCGGGAAAATATGCAGCAGCAACAAAAAGCAACTAAAGCTGTCTCTTCGAACGGCATTGTTAGACAACTGTAAGGTCAAATATGGAAGCTATCAATAATTACAATAGCGGTTTAAATCGCCATCAATTAGGTGGGTTTATCCCTGTTTACGATCAATTAGCAGGGACTCACTATTTTTTGATTGATGGCAACAGATTAGGGTTTATGTTTATCTGTAATCCATCCCCTGGAGTTTTTGATAATCAGCAAGATGTTCTTGCTGAAATGTTCAAAATGGATTTCCCTACAGATACTGTCTGTCAAATATCTCTGACTGCATTGCCAGACCTGACTTTACAGCTTAGTGCTTGGTCAGCTGTGCGAGGTGGGCGTATGACTGGGAACGATAAGCTTAAAGCAGATCTGCTTAATGGTTATCAGTTGGACTACTACGACAGAAGTATGCATAAGCCTTTAAAACCTGATCATGATAACCTTATGTTGAGGGATTTTCAGGTATGGATCTCGCTATCGATTCCTTTACAGTCTGCCCTTCCTACCGAGCTGGAACATTCGCGTATCGATTCACTTTACTCTGAACTTGTAAGTAAGTTAATTACGATTGGATTGCATCCGTTTAAGGTCGATGCAGAAAACTGGCTCTATTGTATAGATAAGGTCGTAAACCCCGGAAAGAACTCCCGGTGGGCTGAAGGTTTCATAGACGTTAACACTATGAAAAGGCTTAATGAACAAGTTAACGTTCCCGGCCGTAAGTATACAGTCACAGAAAATCATTTCTCATCAGTCACACAAAGTGACGACGAATCTGAGCATCGTTACTTCAAACAACTTTCCGTTGTAAAGTTTCCTGAATACGTCAATTTCGGTTGTATGTATGAGTTAGTAGTTAACTGGATGCATGGACGTAAGACAATTTTCAGCCCATTTATGATCACTCAGACTGTTCAGTTTGCCGATCCGCTCAAGTTGTCAAAAGAAAACGTCCGCTACAAAGCAATCACTAATAAACAGGCAAGTATACCTTCAGTTGTCACATTCTGCCCTCGCCTGCGGGATATGGATAATGACTACATGGCCGTAACTCGCGAGCTTGAGGATGGCGCAAAGCTTTTAAGAGGGTATCTTACTTTCACTGTTATGGGTAGTAATGCCAATTCTGTGCAGACAGCAGCTAACGATCTCAAATCCTTTTACCTCGAAAGCCGGGTCAAAGTAGCAGATGATTCCTTTATCGTTTTCCCGTCATTTATGTCATGTCTGCCAATGTGCAATGACCCAAAGACAATTTTCGACCTTGACCGTTCCGAAGTAGTGAGCAACACCGGAGCGGCTCATATGACACCGATCTTTGGGCCCTGGAAAGGTAATACAGATAGACCAGTACTGAGTTTAGTTTCTCGTGAAGGTCAACTCATGGGACTTGATATTTTCAAGACTTCTGCAAGCTATAACATGGTTATTGGTGCAACGTCAGGTGCAGGGAAGTCATTCTGGACAGCATATCTAATCAATAACTATCTTGGAGCTGGACCGCGATCTAATAACCTCGTTCATTATCGCTCAACATTTAAGCATTTTTTAGAAAACGAATACCCAGATGATGATCCTGACGGTGCTCAAGTATTTGTTGTGGACGTGGGCCGTTCTTACCAGGGGATTGCGGAACAATATACAAACAGTCAATTTATTGATTTCGGTAAAACCCCTGACTTCACCCTAAATCCCTTTGCCTTCCTAACTGACATCACTGTTAACGACGATGTATTTAACGAAGCACCTGAATTTACCGGTGAATCAACTTCAAACGATGCAGAAAAAGACAAAGTTGCTCAGACCATAATGGTTTTGAATCAGCTAAAAATTATGGCTTCAGAGAAAGGCCTTATCGATGATTATCAACAATCAGTGATGCTTCAGCTTATTGCAGAAGAGTACCAAGAATCCAGAAAATCAGGTCGGACCGGTTCAATAACCGGCTTTGCTCTGCGTTGCAAGAAGCATGAAGACAAACGTATAAAGGATATTGGGGAGCAACTCGGAGCATGGTGCGAAGGTGGAATTTATGGGCACCGGTTTACCGATACGTTGCCTCCAATCAACTTCGACAGCAGATTTATTGTTTTGGAACTGGAGGAGCTAAAAGGCACCCCCCACCTTCAGACAGTTGTATTAATGTCTATCATTCAGGCTGCTCAGCATGCAATGTTCATCAAAAAAGATGGGCGTCGTCGCTTGTTCATCCTTGATGAAGCATGGGAGTACATTCGTCCTGATAATTCATCAGGTGCCGGAAATCAATCAAACCAATTCTTCTCTTCCTTCCTCGAAGCGGCATGGCGTAGGTTCAGGAAAACAAACTGCGCTGGCATCTGTATCACACAGTCGTTTGAAGATTATTTTACTTCTTCTGTTGGCCGGGCCCTGACTGCTAACTCGCCTTGGAAGATAATCATGAAACAAGAAAAAGAAAGCATTGAAGCAATGAAGGCTAATAAATATTTTTCTACTTCAGATGCAGAATATGAACGTATGAAAAATATTCGTACAGTCAAAAAGGTGTTTTCAGAGATGTTAGTCAGGTTCGAAAACTTCCAAGAGATCTGTCGGTTATACGTAGACCGGAAAATGGAGCTTTGTTTTACTACGGATAGTGCTGACAGGAGTAAATTATGGGAAATTCAAAGCCGCGAGAATTGTAGCTATGGCGAGGCAATAGAAATTCTCTATGCTCAAGAAGTAGCAGCGGGTTTGGCCGCGTAGAGTAAATATCTTCAAGCAAAAATAATTAAACCAGATGTCTCATAAGAATCTGGTTTTTTATTGTATGCCTTAAGTAAACAAATGAGGTTGTGACTTAATGAGTTCATCACTGTGCTGCAAATTTTGGTTTTATAATTAATGTGGTGTAAAAACAGTGACATAAATACAAATCGCAGTTAGGTTGTGTACGCATTAAGTAAACAAAATTTATAACTTCAATACTGACATTATAAGATGAAAATCACGTAAATTACATTTTTGTTTACCAAAGGTAATCAAAGTAGCGCGGCATTATTAGTGAAAACAGATCACTGGTGTCATTTTGCATACAAAACTTAATATCCTTTAATCATTCTTCTAAAAGTTTATTATTAACGGTTTGGTTTCTGAAAATTTATCCAATTTGCTCACCGAAGACTTTTAACTTATTTAACCCCCTTTATCGCCAAACTGTGATTTTCTAATGTTAGTCTACAGTTCTAGGGCCCTTGCTCCCATGATGCGAATCCTGCCACCTAATAAAGATTAACGCCTCATTCCTGTATGCCGGTCTTACGACGCCAGTGCACGGACTATTTTTGGTCATCACAAGGACAGGCGGGAGATTTAATCAGGGCGTGGTGTTGCTGAGCAGCAGCTGCGGCACTGTAAGCCGAAGGCGGAATTAACTCCTTTATCACCATCTGGGGACGTCATTATGGGTAGCCCTTTTAACTTACTCAGGACCATTAAGCTAAAATTCCGGATAGCGATTGACGTAAGATTTAGGCTAAGCAGGTAAAGTGATCCCCGCTCCCGGGGTGACAACTTTATACAAAAGGCCGAGCGGAAGATTGTCCTTAGGGAATATTTCTTTAACACAGCACGGGCACTTACTCACGCTGCCGGATTTAACCCCCTTAATCGCCAAACTGGGGTTCTGTCCTCATGCTGGCCTTCAGTTCTGGGCGGGGTTGCTATCACTTGCTCCCTAATGCGAGATGTACCTGCTGATACAGATTAACGTCATATTCCTGCGTGCCGGTCTGCCGACACCAGTGCACGGGCTTTTTTCGGTCATCACATTACCGGGCAGGAGATTTTATCAGGACGTGGTGTGACTGAGCAGCAGCTGGGGCACTGTCATCCGCTTGCAGATTTAACCCCCTTAATCGCCAAACTGGCGTTCAGTCCTGATAGTGTCCTTCCGTCCTGGGCAGGGTTGCTAACACTGGCTCCCTTAATACGAAATGCGCCTGCTGATAAAGATTAAAGTCACATCACTGCATACCGGTTTGCCGACTCCGGTGCATGGCCTTTTCCGATAATCACAAGGACGGACGGGTGATTATATCTGTGCATAGTATGTCTGAGCAGCATCAGAAGGCACTGTCAGCCACTGGCAGATTTAACCCCCTTAATCGCCAAACTGGCGTTCAGTCCTGATAGTGTCCTTCCGTCCTGGGCAGGGTTGCTAACACTTGCTCCCTTAATACGAAATGCGCCTGCTGATAAAGATTAAAGTCACATCACTGCATACCGGTCTGCCGACTCCGGTGCATGGCCTTTTCCGATAATCACAAGGACGGACGGGTGATTATATCTGTGCATAGTATGTCTGAGCAGCATCAGAAGGCACTGTCA
>NZ_JBLVYK010000024.1:40278-49640 GCF_048284255.1 Enterobacter cloacae complex sp.6700776
GCCGCTGGCAGATTTAACCCCCTTAATCGCCAAACTGGGATCAGTCCTGATAGTGTCCTTCCGTCCTGGAGAGGGTTGCTAACACTTGTTCCCATGATACGAAATGCGCCAGCTGATACAGATTAACGTCTCATTGCCCATGCCGGTCTGCCGACACCGGTGCATGGCCTTTTCCGATATTCGCAAGCACAGATGCTTGATTTTTTCAGGGTGTAATATACCTGAGCAGCATCTGAAGGCACTTTCAGTCGCTGTCAGATTTAACACCCTTAATCGCCAATCTGGGATTTTATGATGTTAACCTCCAGTTCAAGACCCTTGCTCCCATGATGCGAACCTTGCCACCTGATAAAGATTTACGCCTCATTCCTGTATGCAGGTCTTACGACTCTAGTGCACGGACAATTTTCGGTCATAACAAGACCTGGCGGAAGATTTAATCAGGCGTGGTGTGACTGAGCAGAAGCTGGGGCAATGTCAGCCGCTGGCAGAAAAAACCCTTATTCGCCATCTCAAACCGTCATTATGGGTAGTCCTTTTAACTTTCTCAGGACCATTAAGCTTAAACTCCGTTTAGAGAATGACGTAAGATTTAGGCTAAGCAGGTTAAGTGATCCCTCTCCCGGGTTGAACACTATATTCATCGTACGAGCGGAAGATTGTCCTTCGGGAAATATTTCTTAAACACCGCTCGGGATCTTATTGCCACTGGCGGATTTAACCCCCTTAATCGCCATACTGGGGTTCTGTCCTGATGCTGGCCTTCAGTTCTGGGCTTGGGTTGCTATCGCTTGCTCCCATAATGCGAAATGTGCCTCCTGATACAGATTAACGTCATATTCCTGCGTGCCGGTCTGCCGACACCAGTGCACGGGCTTTTTTCGGTCATCACATTTCCGGGCAGGAGATTCTATCAGGGCGTGGTGTGACTGAGCAGCAACTGGGGCACTGTCAGCAGCTTGCAGATTTAACACCCTTAATCGCCAAACTGGGATTCTGTTCTGATGTTGACCTTCCGTTCTGGGCGGGCTTTGGTTTACTAACACTTACTTCCATAATACGAAATGTGCTTGATGATGCAGATTAAATTCACATTACTGCATACCGGTCTGCCGACACCGGTGCATGGGCGATTTCCGACGATCTCAAGAACATATGGGAGATTATATCAGGGAGAGTAGTATGCCTGAGCAGCATCTGAAGGCACTGTCAGCCGCTGTGAGATTTAACCCCCTTAATCGCCAAACTGGGGTTCTGTCCTCATGCTGGCCTTCAGTTCCGGGCTGGGTTGCTATCACTTGCTCACATAATGCGAAATGTACCTGCTGATACAGATTAACGTCATATTCCTATATGCCAGTCTGCCGACATCAGTGCTTGGGCTATTTTCGGTCAAAACAAGACCTGGCGAGAGATTTAATCAAGCGTGGTGTGACTGAGCAGCAGCTGGGGGCACTGTCATCCGCTTGCAAATTTAACCCCCTTAATCGCCAAACTTGGGTTCAGTCCTGATGTTGGCATTCCGTTCTGGGCGGCGTTGCTATCACTTGCTCCCATTATGCGAAAAGTGCCTGCTGATACAGATTAACGTCATATTCATGCATGCCGGTCTGCCGACACCAGTGCACGGGTTTTTTTCGGTCATTACAATACCGGGCAGGGGATTAAATCAGGGCGTGGTGTGACTGAGCAGCAGCTGGGACACTGTCAGCCGCTGGCAGATTTAACCCCCTTAATCTCCACACTGGGGTTGCCTCCTTAAGTTGGGTTTCATTTCGGGGTGAGGTTGCTAACTCTGCTCCCATAATTCGTAGTGTGCCTCCTCAAGAGATTAACACCTCATATCTTTAGACTGGACTGACGACAACGGTTCACAGTTAGGAAACGTATATCAGCACACCGGTGAGATAGATTTTAGGGTCTAAGCAAGAAATAGGGTAGGCGTGAAGATTCATTAATGGAGCTCTTAACTTCAAAGCGTAGAGAAGGAGACAAGAATCGTGGTTTAAACAGGTTGTGCATTAGGTATGGACTAGAGAGTCTGAGCTCACATCTGCAAGTTAAGCTCACAAAAAATCATAAAAAAGTAAACAAACATTAGCTTAAGATTGAAACTAAGGATAGAATTGTACGCATAACAAGGAAATGGACGCATTATACGTAAAGTTTACATATATGCGTAAAAGTCGGTTTTCAGTGCAAAAAGGTCATAACCATGAATTTACTTGAAAAGATCGCCCTCGTTGGTCAGCGCATGAAAAGCGAGCAGATTTCTCTAAAGGAATCTCTGATGGCTTCATCAAGAGTATCTGTTTCTGATGATAGTGTTGATGGTGTTGATAGACTGATCTATAACCACTGTTTGAATAAAAAAAATCTCTCTGATTTTTTTGGGAAGTCACGAGTAACGTTCAATAAAATACTTTCGGACTTAGAAGAAAAAGAACTTGTTGGTGCACCTATTTATCAAAACAAAAATCATCTTTACACCCGCTGGGATGTTCAAAAAATAATGGATGCCCTGGGTTATCCCAAGTACCGCGATCATTACTTTAGCAGAGCTATTGTTACTCAGAATCATAAAGGCGGTACAGGGAAAAGCACTACATCTGTAGCTTTAGCAGTAGCAGCTGCTTTAGATCTACAACTCAATGCACGTGTATTAATGATCGAATGGGACCCACAAGGTTCGATTGGAAGCAGCATGATTCAAAGTGTCTCAGAAGATGATGTCTTCCTTACAGCAATTGATGCAATCCTTGGAATTTATGAAGAAAATTCTGAGTATAAAAAATATTTAGATTCAGGATTCTCTGAAGAAGAAATCATCACTAATATGCCTTTTTCAACGCATCTGCCAAACTTGGACGTAATAACGGCTTTTCCGACAGATGCTCGTTTTAAAGATAAATACTGGCAATGTTCTAGAGAAGAACGTACGTCTTTGTTACTACGTTTCAAGGAAGTTATCTTACCGGTACTGAAGCAGAACTATGATTTGATTATTATAGACACTCCACCTGAAGATTCACCTTTGATCTGGGCTGCTGACGAAGCGGCCGATGGGATTCTTGTCGCAGTGTCACCACGTGAATATGATTACGCCTCTACTACAGACTTCATGCTTACAATAAGTGAAAGGTTTAAACAATCACCAAGTAAGGGCGACAATTTAAAATGGTTCAAAGTTCTTGCTGTCAATGTAGATGACAAAAGTCCATATGAAAGAATAGTTTTGGATAAATTAATCAGAACTGTTCAGGACCTTTTGATGTCCGCTAACATAAAAAATTCAGAAGCATTTAAGGCAGCTGCTTCCAAAGGGCGTACAGTGCTTGATATCAAAAAATCAGAGGAACTTTGTTCCGCAAAGCAGCTTGATGTCGCAGAAGAATCTGTATTACAGGTATATCAGCAATTTATAAATGAAATAAAAAGTTTTTCAGCTAAGCAAGGAGTTAACGCATGAGCGATGAGCAACATATCGGGAATGATAAATCTCGATATTTAAACGCACCAAAGCGGACAGAAGTCGGTCACCGTTCAGGTCTTGCGGGTTTGAAAACAGCACCTCGCATAAAAAAGTTATTCACTCTTCATAAGGGCCGGAGACTTGAAGCGGAACATGTGATTGTTCCAGCCCAGAGAGTGGAGAAGGAGACCTTAGTCCATCCAGCGAACCCACGAAATCAAGAAGCCCTTACAGATTATTCTGTTAGAGATATTCTTAAGCAGATTGAAGAAAGAGGGGTCGATACCGAAGGGATCGCTGTAAAAAGAGATGGGGTTTATTTATTAATAGAAGGAAGTCGCAGACGTTTCTGCTGTATAAAGGCAGAAAAGGATCTCCCCCTGTGGGTTCTTCCGGATGAACTAACCGAAGATGATATAAATTCAATTATATCCGCAGCACAAACATCTCGAAAATTTTCATATAGAGAAGTTGGGTTTCAATTTATCAAAAAAATGGAAGAAAAAGGATTTTCTACTAATGAAGAACTCGCAGCATATCTTGGGATTAGTCATGTATCGGTAGCCAAAAGAATCCAGGCGGCCCGTATTGACGAAACATTGATCTCTTTATTCCCGGATTATGAAGGAATCCCGAACTCCTATTATAGTCGCTTGTCTCGTTTACAGAAATATGTGCAAAAAAATCTATTTCCTTTAGATGAAGTAATAGATAATGTTAAAGAGGAAACAAAAGATTTAGACATTGGAGATCTCCAGGTTGCTCAAAAAGTTGTAATGGAAAAAATCACACAATCTGTGGAAAGTGTTTGTGAAAAAACTTATTCCACAAAATGGGAAACAAGTGATCTTATTACTTTTGATAACAAAGATAAGTATGCAAGAATCAGTAAAAACAATACTGGTAGAAAAATTCGCTTTGAATTCAATAGGATAAATGCGGGTTTTATTAAGGAACTAGAGGAGTTCATAAAAGAAAAATTAAAAGTATCAGAATAAATATTGAACTGCATCTTTATGATGCAGTTCATATGATTTATATTTTTAATTTCTTGTTATATTAATATGGGGTGTGCGCAGGTTCAGACATATAAGGTCTTAGTTCTATATGAACAGAAGCGCCATTCCCATCATTTACTACGTTTAAAGGTGCTTTTCCCGGCAATGACATAGTTGCAACGTCAGGTCCAGAAACAGCAAAATTATTTTCTGCTGAAGGCATTACTGTAAAAATCTTTATAGCAACATTTTCATGTCTAAATAATGAAATCCCAAAAGTAGAACCAGCTTCGGTATTGCTCACGTCCACAACCACAGGGGTTTTTCCTAGATATTCATTAGTTAGTATGTTTTTTACTAATGCCCCTTCCGGGACAGTATAGATACGGTATGGATATGCTAAAGCCGTGTGACAAAAACATATTAAAATAACAATTAATGTTTGTTTCATAGATTATCCTCATTCAAAAATAAAAGATATAACTCTTGAAAATCGTGGTTAGTAATTAGGTCCGCTTTTCCGGGAAAATCGTAACTAACAGAAAATAAAAGCGAAAGCGAATCTTTTCCTTTTGCTTTGGGAGAGATTCTGCTAAAAGCACGGTTAATAAACATAAGTTGATCTTCATTGTTGAAGCAAAGTCCAAGCATTCCAACCGTAGGAACTACGAATGTGCTTACGCTGCCTGGGGGCAAAAGTTGCTTACTACGGGCATTGTAAGCACAACGACTACCACCTAGCGTTAGGCCTGAAAGCTCAATAAAACTTCTGGTTCCATTCTTGGCGACAAGCCAAACATCAGTTCCTGAACTTTCGACACGTAAAGTAACTTTTCCGTCAGTAAAGGCCTCACTTTTATTGTATAGAATAGGGTCAAAACCAACTGTCGGGAGTTCTTCGATTTTACTTTCTACTGACTGACAACCAGTCAGTAATGCAAACAATAAAAGTGTGATAACTTTAATCATCCCGCTTCCTTAGATTGTTTTTGGCGCTCGTTATAAAAGATAATGATTCACCGGGGTAGAGAATTGTTTCTTTCGTCCAATAACCATAACCACCGAGGATATTTTTTCTTTTCTCAATATAAACGGGTTCAGAAAATACTAAATGTTGATATTTAGGAAGAGATAAGATTTCATATTTTCCTTGTCCAACTAAGAGGTAATTCTTCTCTTTAGGATTGATGGTTACTGGATTACCAACACTTTGAGGTATGTTAAGTTTTTTTATATTTAGGTCAGAATAGTCAGGAACGGACACTTGATCATTAGACGTATTTCCGGGAAGAGTAAACCCTTTACCCTGATCCGGTCCAAAGATGGCAATTATATCTTTGTTGTTTCTTGTGATCGAAACGATAGCCTGAAGGGGCGTATTAGCAAGGTCATTTATAAACGATATAGTTAGACTTGATTTTGGCTCGACCCAAACAATGCTTTTTCCGGATGTGCCTTCGCTTAATGCAATTTTTTCATTTAGTAAGATTTTATTTTTGGCAATGATATTATACTCAAGTTTTGGTATCACAATAAAAAGTGATTCTTTATTTGAAACATTCATGATTTCTAAGAAATTGGTTTTGGTCATGCTGGTCTTTAGAACAGGCCTATATTTACCATTTATAAACCACCTTCCGTTTATAAGCTCCGCTTTAGCAGATATAAGTGAATCACTTTTCTGTGCGGCAGAAGAAAAAGCATCTTTTCTATGCTCTTTCTCTTGATGTGGTGCAGCTGCTGCGTGAAGATGCAAAAGTAATGTTGAAATTGAGATAATCTTCCAATTTATCTTCATCTTGTTACCTCAATGTTGTTTTCAATCGAATCGAGTTCTAAAGGATAGGTTTTAAGTGAATAAAACTTGTTTGTTGTTTGTATTAGCTGATGACACAATAAAACTGGATTGTTCTTCATGATTATTTCTACTAATGTAAGTGCTGGTGAGTCAGTTTGCGGTATACCCGGAGCAACTATTACCTGGTCTTCTAATTTTGACATATAGAGTGATCCAGTATTTATATGCAAACAATTACCGATCAGTACTGGAAGATTGTTTTGAGTACGACCATGGGCTTTTCGAATGCTGTTTACAGGATTCCTACCTAGGACCATAAGGTTGACGTCATTTATCATCATTGGTATTACGGCATGGTCCATACCGAATAGAAACTGGCTCTGAAAAATATTCACATTGGCATAGTTGAATGCTTGAAGCGCATTATAAGTATCAGTGAATGATGTGCGGATAGGGGCGTAATCAGAAGGGCAAACCCCAATTTTTATATCGCCTTTTAGTAAAATCTGCATCATCGTACCAAGCTGGGTATTAAGAAGTTTTTTTACCTCTTCCTCTAAATAGTAACGATTCACAGCTTTATGCCACTTTCCGCCCATTACACACCATCTCTCATTGAGGTATGTGCTGGGGTAAAATGTTCTCCGGTCTTTGTTTAATGGTAACAATTTTTTTAACATTTCTTCTCCGGCTCCGGCAGCTGAGAAATGCCTCACAAAACGTCCATCGAAAAAGCCACTGTTTATCGCCTTCATCAATTCTATGGGTTCCGGCCCATAGTCAAACAAATTTCCAGTAGAGAAAATTACTATCTCTTCTTCTGGCTTTGTAACTGATTGGATCAAGTTGCACAGCGCAGAGTAATGTCCATGAGGATCTGCCAGAAAGAAAATCCTTCCGGAGAAGTTTGTAAGGTCTATAGTTTGGACGTGCTCAGCTGCCATAAATTCCTCTACGTATGTTTACATCGATGATACGGTATTTCGAACTATGATTTTTTTACAAAAAGGCGTCATTTTGGATTCTAAGCCTAAGGACCTTTGTTACTTACAGGTAAAGGCCCCAGTCCTGGCTCTCAAACAGTTCATACTTAGGATGCAAAGTAACTTTCTGATTATAATTGGCTCCTTTATAAACATGGTTAATACATGAATACAGGAAATTTAACGGTAAGGTATTTAAAATGGAAGGATGCTGAAATAACATAGACTTACGTATTTTTTTAATAGTGTTAATGTTGATAATAGGTCACCATTAATGTATAAAGTTAATATCTAATATGGTCCTATTAATAAAAGAGAGTTTTTATGGCTGAACTATTAAAATCTGAAAGTCCTGTTTCACCATCAGTGCAGGATATCACTGAAGCTTTAAAAATCGTTGTCGATGATGGAAGTAAAGCTGCAAAACTGGTTTGTCTTAATGAAAGAAACGAATTAGTTCCCTTGCTTACACAAAATAGTTTTGTTCCAGATTTCCGTGTTCGCCATGAGGGTCTCAATCCTTTTAACTATCTTATTGATGGGCTGGAAAGGTTTTCGCATCACAGCGAATCTAGTAACTCACTGGAATCGACTGATGTATCTCACCAATACGATGAAATTAGCCGGTTAAATGTTCACCATGCACTTCATGCTTCTGGTTTAGTTCCTCAGGATGTTCACCTCTTTGTTACTTTACCACTTAGCCAGTTCTATACTGCTTTAGGGGAAACGAATATTGAAAATATTCAGAGAAAAAAAGATAATCTGATGAAACCAGTAGAGCGTTATCTTGACGGTAAACGCTATTCTTTTAACGTTTTGTCTGTGACTGTTTTCCCTGAATCTTTACCAGCTGTGACCCGGGCAGATGAAATTGAGGATATTGCTTCATTTGAATCAAGTTTGGTAATTGATCTTGGTGGTACTACTCTTGATGTTGCAAGTATTACTGGGCAATTAGAACAGATTTCGAAAGTAAAAGGTTTTGACCGTATTGGTTGTTCTATTGTTTACGATGAGATCAGCAGGTATCTTGAATCTGAGAAACTGAATACGAGTAATGCTTACATTCATCATCTTGTTGATAATCGTCATGATAAATCAGCTTTGAAGGTTGCAGAGGACAAGCGTGACGGTGTTTTTGATGCGGTAAACTCTGCGGTACAGAAGTTGCAAAGTAAAGTAATCAGAGCGGTTACACAAGTCGAAGAGAGGCCTCATAATGTTTTCCTTGTTGGGGGAGGTTCATATCTCATCGAAACAGCTATTCGTAAACATTTTGAAACGGCTAAAGTTATCATGGTAGACAATCCGCAGTTCGCATTATCTTTGGCAATTGCTGATACTATTTATTCAGAATAATGAGCTAGAACATGGCTAAATACCCTATCTCAAATAAGGCAGATAACGACCGGATTCAGATCCGGTCTTTCTGGATATCCGAAAGAAAAGCACCCTATGTTTATAGTTTCTTGAAAAAAACAGAACTTTGTCATAGGGGTGACCAACTGGATTTAATTAGGTCGGCTATTAGTACCGGGTTGGTATTAAATAATTTATTTCCTGACTTGGCAAATTTTATAAATGGTTTAAACGAAAGATTAACACTTGCAGATCTTAATAGGTTTCTGAATGATGGAAATACTATAGATACTGAACCTAAGCCTCCTATTAATGTATTGCTAGAGAATGTCTTAGATCAAAAGTTTAAGGAGTATTTAACACCTCTACAATTAGATAATTCAAAGCAGGATTCTGTTTCTGTAAAAGAAACCTTCCTTGTACAAAAGGAACATGCCTGCTTTGGTGTGAAGATTGAAAATGAGGGAAGCGATACCTCTATACCATCTGAAAGCCCACTTTCTTCAGGTGCATCCAAAATTTCAAAAGAAAAGTCCATTTCCTCTGTGGTGCCAGTGCTAGAAAAAGTATCGGATGAAAATCAAACCGCCTCCATAAGCATAAAATCTAAAGCTAAGGCAAACAAGCGACTAGCGACTTTGGCAAGATAGGGCTTTGTTGAATAAATCAGATTTCGGGTAAGTCTCCCCCGTAGCGGGTTGTGTTTTCAGGCAATACGCACGCTTTCAGGCATACCTGCTTTCGTCATT
>NZ_JBLVYK010000250.1:0-281 GCF_048284255.1 Enterobacter cloacae complex sp.6700776
ACGCCAATGAATTGAAGCGGTTGTTGATCATCGACAATGCGTTACGCAGATTTTCTTGGCTGCTTTTGCCTCTGGCTAAATTTGCAAAGTTGGTAGTAATCCGCGTGTTTTCCGATGGGTTGTAATTTTCATCAAAAATGCTGCGCGTAATATTAAAGGTAAATTCTGTATTCATGATTTTTGCATCCTAGCTCTAATAGGAAAACGGCGTTTATTTTTTGATTACAGAGATGTTGCACGTTTTCTCATTCATCAATTTTATGTAGCCAGTAAGTTAATAT
>NZ_JBLVYK010000251.1:0-281 GCF_048284255.1 Enterobacter cloacae complex sp.6700776
GTTTTAACTCGCTCAGGGGCTTTTATTACCGTTCCTGATGTGGTGATCCTGATTGATTTTGCTTTTCTCATTTCTGGTTTATTCATCTCGATACAATCGCAATATAAGCCATTGCTTAAAATAAAACGC
Source organism: Enterobacter cloacae complex sp.6700776 (assembly GCF_048284255.1). Classification (NCBI taxonomy): domain Bacteria; kingdom Pseudomonadati; phylum Pseudomonadota; class Gammaproteobacteria; order Enterobacterales; family Enterobacteriaceae; genus Enterobacter; species Enterobacter cloacae complex sp.6700776. Next base: position 130 of record NZ_JBLVYK010000251.1, read on the forward strand.
TGATGGGACTCTGGAAAATTGGGTAATAATTTCAATTTCTAGGGGAGATCTAAACGTTAATTTATCGATGAAGTACGGGATAATCCCGCATCATGAAGTTACATAGTATAACTACCCAATGTATTCAAAATCCATAAAATACACGCTAAAGC
>NZ_JBLVYK010000252.1:0-281 GCF_048284255.1 Enterobacter cloacae complex sp.6700776
TTTCCGTATAGTCTGCTTCAGAGTATTGCAGATGCCCATCAAAAATCGATTTCTCACTGACAGATAAAGAAATGGCACAAATTAGTTCGCTTGATTTGGGTTATGTTGGGGAGTCGGTAAAACATTTTAATCCTGAATTTGTTCGTGGTTGTCTTGCTGTAAAAATACATGATTGATATTAATCATGTATTTTACCTAAGACGACAAAAACCTTTTAACAGGGAGTGATACTGATCTTCACTCTGTCATATCTCCGGTAATATGGCGTCAGGCTTCATCAT
>NZ_JBLVYK010000253.1:0-280 GCF_048284255.1 Enterobacter cloacae complex sp.6700776
GTATTCTATCTGCGTGACCCGCTGAAATTCCCTGACTTAAACCACGTTGTTAAACGCTGCCCTTACACCAATATGCGTAGCGCTGCCTATAAATGGGATTTCTTCTCCCACTTACCTGAAGCGCTTCATCAATTAACCATTGATGTCAGCGACCGCGGCTTACCAAAAAGTTATCGCTTTATGCACGGTTTTGGTAGCCATACCTATAGCTTTATCAATGCGAATAACGAACGTTTTTGGGTGAAATTCCACTTCCGTAGCCAGCAAGGTATCGAAAACC
>NZ_JBLVYK010000254.1:0-280 GCF_048284255.1 Enterobacter cloacae complex sp.6700776
CCTTAACTCGTATCTTTAGTTTACTAATTATATTATCCACTTTTGTGCTGTCTTCTCGAGGTAGTTTGTGCTCTAATCCCGCACTCGGTTCATTGCTTACTAATGATAATATTTCGTCACTTAGAGCACGACGATGGTCTTCTTTTTCAAGGAAATCGTAATTATTACAATTATCTTGCACTATTTTATAAACTTCGGGGGTATAATTCGGCATAACATCATGGTCAGCATAAATTCCACCGTGATTTTTTAATATATAGGCGCGTAGCATGTCGGTTGC
>NZ_JBLVYK010000255.1:0-280 GCF_048284255.1 Enterobacter cloacae complex sp.6700776
TCGAGGTATTTTACAAAGTCGCTCAATCCTTTTCGTGTGCTCACGCGATTTTGACACCAGAAAACTGTGTCAGTGAAATGACCCGTTTAATAACTCAAGCTTTTGCGCAAAGACGCCCAGTGTATATTGGCATTCCGGCTGATCAAGCAATAAAACGCATCGTTGTACAGAACATCAGACCGCTCACATTACCCAGTAGTCGTCCTGATAACTTAAAAAAAGTCATCAGTTTGATAGTCAATAAACTCAGCCACAGCGAATCTCCATGCGCCTTACTGGG
>NZ_JBLVYK010000256.1:0-279 GCF_048284255.1 Enterobacter cloacae complex sp.6700776
TCTCAGACCCTGATCGAGCTCGTCGACACCGCAGGCTGCGACCTGGTGCTGACCACCGGCGGCACCGGCCCGGCGCCGCGCGAAGTGACGCCCGAGGCCACGCTGGCCGTGGCCGACCGCGTGATGCCCGGCTTCGGCGAGCAGATGCGGCAGATCTCGCTGCACTTCGTGCCCACCGCCATCCTGTCCCGCCAGGTGGCCGTCATCCGCGGCCAGGCGCTGATCATCAACCTGCCCGGCCAGCCCAAGGCGATTGCCGAGACCCTGGCGGGCCATACC
>NZ_JBLVYK010000257.1:0-279 GCF_048284255.1 Enterobacter cloacae complex sp.6700776
ACGTAATACTCCAGGTGTGACGCTGATCCGTACTGCTGAAGATGAAAAAGTAGTTGGTTTACAACGTGTTGCTGAAACTGAAGACGATGAAAATACCGATGAAGAGGGTATTGATGTTGACGGTGAAGCACAAACTGATGCAGATACCGAAGAGTAAGTATCATTCATCAATGAAACGGGCGGATTATCCGCCCGTTTTTGTATCTTTACACTAGCAATATACATGGAAGTTATTGGTTGTCGCTTTTCATCGAGTTAATCGAGTATACTCAGTATTAG
>NZ_JBLVYK010000258.1:0-279 GCF_048284255.1 Enterobacter cloacae complex sp.6700776
GGTCAGCTGATTAAATAAGGTGGTCTTGCCGGAATTAGGATTACCAATTAAACCAACGGTTAATTTTTGCATATTTCAGACTCTTGTGCCGGGCCAGCCGTTATTGTGCAACCGCTTCCAGTTCGATTAAGGCGAGATCTTTTTTGCGTAATACCAGACTGACGCGTCGGGTTTCAATATGAACAGGATCGCCGAGCGGCGCCACGCGAACCACATGAAAAGAGGAACCGGGCAGCATGCCGAGGGAGAGCAGTTTCTGACGGTATGCTGGGCTAATAT
>NZ_JBLVYK010000259.1:0-279 GCF_048284255.1 Enterobacter cloacae complex sp.6700776
GATGTTCTGCGACAGCGTCAGCTTCCAGCCGTGGTTATCCCCGCCCTGGTCGTAGTCCACGCGCTGGTAGCCCGCTTCCAGCCAGGTGGAGTGCACGTCGTTCCAGAAGTACATCGGCCGGACGATGGCGCCGTAGTTTTTGCGGTTGTCGGTATTATCTTTGCCGTTGTCGTAGTCGTGGAAGGCCAGCAGATATTCCACCTGCGCCTGCTGGGTGAACTTATGGCTGCCCTCGAAGCTGGCGTAGACCGTGGTCAGGTCGTCGGTTTTGTTATAGAC
>NZ_JBLVYK010000025.1:0-44014 GCF_048284255.1 Enterobacter cloacae complex sp.6700776
GAACGATATAATCCCATTGTTTATTGTCATGTATTCAATCACGTAAGTATATATTTCATTTAATCTACTATCCAATATTGAAATTCTATAGCTGTTTGGATGTTAATGTGATGTCATGAAAATAAATTTGAAAACTTATTTATTAGATGCTATTAATCATGAGGTGAAATAATTATTGAAGAGGTGGTGTTATGAATGTAATAAAAGATGTTTGGACTATTATGATTAATTTTAAATATATAATAATCACTGTTGTGTTATATTCCGTGGCGTGTCTATATGGCTTGATAATAAACTTTTCTGATACGGCTAACTTGCCAATGAAAGCTTTATTTGGAACTATTTCTTTTTCATTGATTATGTTCTTGCCGATACTTTATAAATGGATCTACATATCGGCAAGAAAATTAATTAATAATTTTGATGATTAATCATTGGTCTAATTGTGCTTAGGGTCTCTTTTCGAGTTTGGATATATAGTAACAATTGTTTTGGTAAGGGAACAAACACCTATATAGCTGAGAATTATAATTGAAGTAATATTATTATTTAGTACTATGGAGTCAAAATAACTACCTCCAAGAGGTTTAGATATTGCCACAATTGATACAATTGCTACTGATGCCGTCAAGCCAATGTCGCATACCTTATTTATAACGGCTCTCATTTCTGGAAGCCAGTAATAAATCATGGAAAGTACTATTGATATAACTATTGGTGGGAAAAATAAGAATGTCGGTGAGAGGGTTTGTGAGATTGTTATTTTAACAAGATATACTGTTGAACATAATATCACTAAAAATATTATAAAAAAAGTAATTACAGAGCTAATCAAGAACCTTTTAACCGACATTCCTAAAATAACGTTCGGTTTTATTTCTTCGGTTTTTGCCTTTTGAGAGGGGGTGTTATTATTTTCTGGATTTTTAGGGTTGATATTTTTCACTTGCGTAATATCCTTCATAATATTTCCTTTCCTGACACTATTTCAATTAGTCGTAAATGAATTTATAGCATAATCGCCCAGTTTAACCTAGTCTGCCGCAGACCATGTAAGCATCCTAATAGTCGATAGGATATAGTTCATAGGTCTAACAAATTTTAACCTTATATATCAATTAGTTAATTGACAATGGAAAGTGCTGATGTATCATTCGCTTGTAGTTTCTGATTTCTGTTTGCGTTCATAAAAATTGCACCCATACTTATCTTCACATAAGAAGTTAAATTTTCATCCTCACCCCCACCAGCTCTCATCTTTCTAGGTTGCTCAAGGTATTGAAAGTGGGTGTAGGCTTCCTTGACATCAATGATGTCAAGGATAATGGCCAACGCTTCTTCGAATAAGTCAGTATAGAATCCTTTCGCATTGTGATTGCTGAAGGCATACATCTCATACTATGAGCCACTAACAACTCTTTGAAACCCGTGCGTTTTAACGTCATGTTAGCTTCTTAGCTGTTTGCCGGTGCAAGCTGCATATGAGAATCAGAAAGCATTATTGATTATCATAGGATAAGCAGCATCATTTTTCGGAATCGCCATTCAGATGCTAACATCTTGTAACATATTTATTAAATGGTGTATCCTCATTTCTATAGGAAAAATCCGCTTTAAAGCGGTTGCTGATTGTGATTATTAGTTTTGTGAGGCAATGGCAATGTGCGAAAGGACGTTAAAAAAAGATGTTTATTCTGAATGGGTTATACGCAATAGCCTGTACTGGATGACTTCGCTTACTCAGTGGAAACTTTGTGAAGATATATCCTCCTGGACAATCTCTTTTGAAAACAATGGTCCCGAATGCCTCTATGAATTCGAGAGGCTGCTGAATGATTATGCTTTGCGAGAAAAACTACAGCATAAAACGGGGGCGTTGAGAGATTCTATTGTCCATAAAGTGCTTCGCAGTGTCGATGAAAGGCTTTCGTGATGGAATTGATGCCATTCAATTTTGACAGATTGCCTAATGGACAGGTGTTTATAAGCAACCTCGCTGGTTTTCATCACTTCATTGATGAGCAAGAGCTGCTTGATCTTTCTGATGAGCAAATCAGTGCGGAACAATCAAACGCACTTGAAAGCAAGCTGTTCATAACCAACGAAAGCTCATCAGCTATTGCTCCCTATGCTTTAAGTTCTGCTTTTGCAAAACGATTGATGAATGAACTGGCTATCAGGCCAATTTTCATGATTGTGCCCACATTACGTTGCGACCATACCTGCAAGTATTGTCAGGTCAGTCGAGCTTCAGTGAACGCCTCTGGTTATGATTTAGATCCCGCTCTCATCCCTGATATCATTTCTACTATCAAAAAACTATCAACTCCACCTTACAAGATAGAGATACAGGGTGGAGAGCCACTCTTGCGGTTCGATTTAATTCAGTCTATCTATGAGCAATGTGCTGAAACGCTGGGAAGCACCGATTTTGAGATGGTGGTAGCATCAAGCCTGTCTGTCTTGAATGAGGATATGCTTGAATGGTCGAGAGATAGGAACATAACGTTCTCTGTTTCGCTTGATGGTGAGGAAGTTGTTCACAACAGTAATCGAATTCTTGGTCATGGGCTTGCGTACAGTAGAACAGTGTCAGGGGTAGAGGCTATCAAACGGTCTTTAGGCGCTGGTCGCGTTGCAACGGTTACTACAGTTACTAAAGATCTCATTAGGCATCCTGAATCGATTGTCAAGGCTCACTTGTCTCTTGGCATCAAGGACATGTTTATCCGACCTGTCAGTCCCTATGGGTTTGCACAAAAAGCATCGTTCACATTTTCTATGGAGGAATACTTCAGTTTCTATGCCTCGTTGATAGATGAAATTCTCAAGATGAATAATGAAGGGATAAGGGTTGTGGAACATTCGGCCTCCATTCATCTGAAAAGGATCTTCAATCCCGGTTTTAGTGGTTATGCGGATTTAAAGTCGCCAAGCGGGGTCGTGCTTAACAGTATTCTTTTCAATTATGACGGTCGAGTATATGGTAGCGATGAGAGCCGTATGTTGCAGAAGGTGAACCCTGAAACGGAGTTCAGTGCGGGTGAGGTTAAAACGCTATCATTTTCTAAGAGTCCTTACTATAACGCAGTGTTGAGTTCATCGTTCAATTTTGCTCTGCCGGGTTGTGATACATGTGCATATCAACCATTTTGCGGTGCAGATCCATGCCAGAACATAAGTGTACAGGGTGAGCCTGTCGGTGATAGGAGTCGTTCAACGTTTTGTCAGTATCACAAGGGGATGTTCAGGTATCTGATGAACTGCATCTCAGAAGGTGGTCCGAAGGCTGAGATGCTAAAAGGATGGGCATATGTCTGAGGTTATCAGGAACGATATCTTTCATTTTGCTTCAAAAAAGAATGTGCCCACAGGGTTCTATCGGTTATGCAAACAAAAACCAGTGAACCCTTTATTCTTTTTGCCCAATTTGCTGGTAGTTGCTGAAAGCAATAATGATGCCATTCTACCATGCTTTGATTACTCTGTTATTAGCACTGAATTATTTGAGTCAATTGAAGATGGAGATATTGGGGTAATTAACAATGGCAATATGATCCGCGTTATTCTGTCCCGCAGAGCCAATCATAATACTGTCTTAGTAACGGAACGCTGCAATAACTTGTGTCTCTTTTGTTCGCAGCCACCAAAGAAATCAAATGATGACTGGCTACTTACCCAATCAGCTCTTGCTATCGCTTCATTTGGGTTGAATGGAGTAGTTGGGGTCAGCGGTGGTGAACCTTTGCTGTATGGAGATGATTTCCTTAACTTCATTGATTTTATCATCGAGAATTCACCAGATACTGCTTTGCATGTTTTAACAAATGGACGCAAATTTGCTGATACCAACTTTACTCATGAAATGGCAAAGCGAAGTAAAAAGATAAAAATCACCTTTGGTATACCGCTCTACTCATCAAGACCACTTGTGCATGATCATTTGGTAGGAAGTGATGGCGCATTTAATGAAACGGTTAAGGGGTTAATCAATGCAGGGAACTCAGGGATTAATATCGAACTTAGAGTTATTCCGACACTGGCTAACTATACGGAATTGGATGACATCATAGAGTTCGTTGGCCGTGTTTTCTCCAACATCAATCAGATTTCCCTTATGGGGTTGGAATCTATCGGTTGGGCGCGAAAAAACTGGTCAACAATCTTCATTGAACACAGCAGCTATAGTGAGAAAATAACCTCCGCTATAGACGCTGCACACAGGTCAGGTATACCTCTAACAATTTTTAATTATCCTTTGTGTCATCTTCCTGAAAGAGCCTGGGAGCTTGCTGCTCAGTCGATCTCTGATTGGAAAAATTACTATCCTAAAGAATGTGATGAATGCACTCAGAAGTCTTCCTGTGCTGGTTATTTCAGTTCTTCAACGGGCCGTTTTCATCAACCACCGAGACCAATTTTATGAAAAAATTTAATTTTGCTGCTCTACTTCCGGGGTTTTTGGCACTCAATAATTCTGTATGGGCAAGTGATTCATCTACCGGAGCAAGTGATTTGCCTGGTATGACTCTTAATGAACATGATTTAGTGATAGCCCCACTTAACACCGAAGTTCCATTCTACATTGCAGGGCATCGCAGTCATAGCTCCCATCGGAGCCATAGTTCTCACCGTTCATCATCAGGTGGCGGGTACTATGGTGGCAGCACTCCCTATTATCCAAAAACATACAGCTCACCAAGTTCATCTGGGTCTTCAAGTTCAGGAACAACTTCCTCATCGTCCTCTTCCTCTGTGCGTTCGCTTCGTTCTAACGACAATATTAACTCTACTACTACGAATTCAGTTGGAACTACAGAAGCTAACCGTGCAAGTAATGGGCTTACTTCTGCTACAGAGAAGCGTAAGCGCTTAATCATGCGTGTTCAGTTCGCATTGCTGGACAAGGGATTTTACAATGGGAATATTGACGGCATTATGGGACCATCTACGAGGCAGTCTGTGAAAAATTACCGTATTGCGAACGGATTACCTATTCCTGCAACTGAAACACTCGACACTCAACTTTTGAATTCTTTAAATATTTTGGCTCGTTAAATCTCTATGGAGCATAAAATGAAAAGTAATAATTTGGCTTTACCGTTTTTGGCTCGATTCGCTACCGAGAGAACAGAGGGGGAAAACATTCCCGGTTGGTACTCGTATGAGCAAGATCTTTGGGTAGTTGAAGAGGACAGTAAAGAAATCCCAATAATCTCTAAATATACTCTTACACAGACAGTAACTAAAACTAAAGTAAGGCAAGAAAGCGATGATGATTCATCAGTTTCTATGCTTGAATTAACCACTAAAACAGAGGCTCAACTAGAAAGGGATGATTCCGATTTAAGTATGAACCACCTATTAGAGTTAATGACCAAAACAGATACAATCCAAGAACGAGACGATGATAACTGGTGTGCAGGAAATATTCTGGAGTTATCTATTAAAACGTTTGTTTCAGTAGAAAGAGATGAGGATTTCTCTATGCATACTTATGATCACCAAAGGGAAGGTTTAATTTAATGATATTGTTGGTGACTAATAAGCGCGATATAACTATGGATTATATCGTGGTTGAGTTAAAAAAACGAGGCATCAAGTACTTCCGTCTTAATACAGAAGACTTGCCAAGATCATACTGTTCTATGTCAGATTCATCATTTATGGATTGGAGTATATCTATTAATGGAAATACAATAAAAGGTATCGATGTTAAAGCCGCCTACTTTCGTAGACCTGGGAATCCCGAAGTTCCTGCCTCAATAACTGATCCTGGTATTGCTGATTACATTCAGGGAGAATGGAATAGTTTCCTTAAGAGTCTTTATTCGCGACTTGATTCTTTTTGGTTTTGCTCGCCTACTAATATAATTTTAGCTGAAGATAAACCAAAGCAACTGGTCGTTGCCAAACGTTTGGGTTTTAATATTCCAGAGTCAACCATCACTAATTCATTTGAAGAAATAAAAAGTTGTAGCAATAGCTTTCAAATGATCGCTAAGCCTTTACGACAAGCTCTATTTATAAATAATGATGCTGAAAGTATCATTTTTACCAACAGATTAGGTCAACTAGATGAGACCGATTCGAGTTCACTTTCTTTGGTACCTATTATAGTTCAGCATGAGATAATAAAAAAGTTTGATGTTAGAGTAACAGTAGTTGGGAAAAGAGTTTTTTCTGTTGCAATTTACTCCCAAAGCCATAAAGAAACAGAGGTAGACTGGCGCAAGGGGTCTCGAATTGACTTAAAACATAAACCTTTAGAGCTACCTACATCATTGAGTTCTAAGTGTATAGATCTAGTCGAATCACTTAATCTTCGATTTGGGGCAATAGATTTTATTTGCGACGAAGATGATGTTTTTTGGTTTTTAGAAATTAATCCTAACGGTCAATGGGCATGGATAGAAAACCAGACAGGTCTTCCTATTGCTAGTTCTATAGTCGATGAACTTATGAGGATCGGTAGATATGAGTTTTGAAGATATCAGAGAATTCTTTTGGCCAGTTTTAGTTGAACTGAATAGTGAAGAAATAAGACAAGATCAAGAAAAGCTGGATAATGATATCTTAATTATTAAAAATACTGACTGGACAAATGAAAGTGAACTAGCCCTTGATGAGGCAAAAAAACTCAATGAATTAGAAAATCAAAGAAGAGTAGGAGCTGAGAGTAAAGCTGCAATATATTTAACAGCTATTACTGCTCTTGCTCCTGTATTAGTCTCGTTAGTTCCCGGTATTATTAGTAGTGGTGGAAATAATGCCTTTGTGGATTTTTTGTCATTTGCAATTTTTGTGTATGCACTTTCTAATTTGCTTAGAGCTGCATTATGGGCTTTTAATACCTTAAAAGTTTCAGCTTCCAATAGAATCGACACGATAGATTTAGTTAGAATTTGGGGGGGAGCCGGAGATGCATACAAAAAAAATTTAATTGTTGAAAATCTTTGTGCTGTTCGAAAAAATAGAGATGGAGTAAATCGTAAGGTAACATGTATTAAAATGACGCATGAACTTCTCCTTAGAACATTTCTTGCGTTTGTTTTACTCTTATTGTTACAAACATCGATGTCATTTATTCCTAATATCAGCATTGCCAATCAGGTCTCTTCAACTACATGTAATGATAAACAGGATATTGTTCAACATCCTGTTAATATTTATAGAATATAGTAAAATTGAACGATACGAATCTAAATGCTGAATCTATCAATAGAAATAGAGAGGGCTAGAAACCCTCTCATTCCTTACCGAAAATGAGAGAATGCCCCATCACTTCCTTTTGGTGCAAACCAGAATACTCTTTTTATCCCTCGTGTTATAGCTACATATGCCAAACGATATGACTCATCGATCATAGCTTGATCATAACTATATTTGAAGTAGGGAATCTGTTTATAAACTTCATTTCTTAAAATGTGTCCTATATGAGCTTTGCTATCATCAAAGATCACACATACTTCCCCCTGCAAACCTTTAGCTTTATGGATCGTTAAAAAATTTATTCCTTTAATACTGCCATATCTTTCTATATAAAAATCTCTTATTTCTTTAAGTGTATTATTAGTTCGACTCAAAACTATAATATGAGTTTTATCTTTATGTTTTTGATTTTTTACCATATTTAATTGTTCATAAATTAGCTGAATTGCTTTATTTTTCCATGAATTATCATCTTTTTTATCATCATACCCATAACAATAGACACCATGCTCATCACCATCAGGTTTTCGGCATGATATAGATTCTTTTATGATTTTCCCTTTAACTAAAGCCATCATTTTTTCAGCATCATTAAGAATCGCAGCATCCGAACGATAGTTTTCCATCATAAAAACTGTCTTATGTTTTCCCAATGATTTATGCACAGGGAAAAAATCTGAAAAATTCATGAAAATATCAGGAGAACTGCCTCTCCATGAATATATTGATTGCCAATCATCACCAATAGCCATTATCGTAGGCCTTCGACTTAAAATTGCATTTTCTTTATGTATTGCCCTTAACCAATTAGCTATTTGAGGTGAAATGTCCTGGAATTCATCTACTAATAGATTTTCAAATCTAACATATTTATTTTTGAATAAATCACGTCTTTGCTGCAACACTAACTCATCTGAAAACATTATGAACATTCGATTGAAAGTCATTATGTTATTTTTATGGATAGTCTCTTCAAATAATGGCCAGAATAAAGCCAAAGCCTTGGCAAAATAATACTCAATACCCTTTTCTCGAAAAAGCGTAATATTAGATATTGTCGTAACAACTTCTTTGCCAAGACTTTCAATAAAAGAGCCTTGGTCATATAAAAGTTCAAGTATATTTGTTGAGTTTAACTCACCATGCAACTTGATTGAAAAATTGCTAGGGGATTCGCCAGTTTTAAATGTTCTCAGAAAGTTATTTACTGAGTTTAGTTTGTCATTGCTATTTATAAATATAGAAATTCTATTATTGTATCCAGCAACTATTTTGTTTTTTATAGATATTGCAGTACTTAAAAGTACTTTTTTCTTGGGATCGGTTTCATGAGGATCAAAAGAGTCATTCCCATCAAATAATTTCTTACTCCCAATATTACCTGATAAAAAAACCGGCATTTTATTATGTTCAACATACCCATTAGCATAAAAAATATTTCCATTAACATGAAAGCACTTTACGGGACCAGGCACAATTCCCTCTATAGGCCATTTCCCATCTTTAGACCATAGATCATTAATTTTTTTTGTTAGAGCAAGGTCTCTCTCTGCTGCATAATTAATTAACCAACTTCTTTGCTCTTTTTCATCGGATGAAGAGGATGATGTTATTGAAAAATCAACAAGCTTATCAATACAAATTTTGAATTCCTTGTTATTATTATATAACTCGGTGTAAACGCTTTTCAAAATGTCTATTTGCTCATTATTTTTTTTGCCTAACGATATTTCCAAGGCAGACTCATTCTCATTTTTATGTTCGCCTAAAAAATCGAAAACACTTATTCCTGGCATTGAGTTCAATGAAAACCTATATATAAGAGAGTGGAATGTGCTGACGAGTGAATTAACAGATTCTTTATCATACCCTTCATCCCAAAAAGTAAATACTTTATTTAACTTTTCACTTAACTCCTCACATGATTTTTTTGTAAATGATATTACTGTAATTTTATTTAATGGAATCTTTAAATAAAAATGCATAAACACTACGCGAAGAATTAGTGTTGTTGATTTACCTGAGCCAGCACCAGCAACAACGCAAGTCGCTGGATGATCTGAAAAAATCATTTCCCACTGAGAGGGGGAAGGTGAACTTATAATTCCAGCTTTAGTTGCAACTCTTACTTTTTCAATCATGAGTTGCTCTAATTCTCTCGTAACGCCAATATTTTCTGGTCCATAAATCGAGTTGTCAATAGCGGACATCGAGAACGTATCGATTTCGCGACGAATGTGATATTTTAACACACCATCATCATGACCTTTACGATAACCCTTATCTTTCCCCTGAGAATATCCTTTCTTGTACGAACGCTGAATTATTATTTTTATTTTTTTATAAAAGAACTTTACGAATATTCTGTCAGTTAATTTCATGTATATCCTTTATCTTAGTAAATATGTTTGAATATTTAGATAGAATAATATTTGTTGTGTGCAGTGTAAACGATTTTAAGTGTAAGAGGGCTTCAATGTTAGGCTATAATCATGGCAGGTAGAATTATATGTGAAAATGAAGCTCCTATCTTTATGGCAGGGGGCACTAACCCATTGCGATTTTACTAAGATCGTTTCAAAAAGTGCATACTTGATGAAAATTGACCTTGATACTTGGTTTGAACCTGGTGGATTATAGTAAACAGGTGCGCGTGATGGTATCAATGATGGTATCATACCCATTGTGGTAATTTTTAATGTCTTAAGATCATGAGGATAGTAGTGATGTGCGAGTCCGGCCTTCGCACTCATCCTCTAAACACCTCTCTTCGATGCCACTCCACAAACTCCTCCCTTGGATAATTCCCTTTCACCACCGGTAGCGCAATCTGCATCCCGGCAAAATCCCAGAACAACTGCCCAACAATCCCACCCCCATTCACCGCCTCAGAAACCAGCACCCGCATACTCTCATCCAGCCCTATCGATCCCTTATCAAACGCCTTATGATGAATCGCGCACAGCGCTAGTCCGTTCGGGATCTCACAAGGTCCGCCAAACTGCTTCCACTTGATATGTGCGGCTTCAAGTCCAACAGAGGCGTTATCATGCCGCATGTTAAATCCGCAGATGGCACATTCATAATTATATGCACGCAGCACCTGCTGACGGAACAGCGGATCGCGAACCTTACGGATCTGTTGAATATCAAAACCCATCTCATCCGCGATCTCCTCCTGAATGCTTTCAGGAAAGTGCGCTTCAAGGATCTGCTGCGCCAGCGAGCAGATCAGGTTTTTGTTCCTACTCAGCAGCGCAAAGTGTTCTTCATCAAACCCGCCTGCGACGTTATTTTCTACAAGTTCTTTAACAGGCGGTTGCTTACTGCCAGTGGTCGAACAGAACTCGGTATTCTTCAGATCCCAAAATCCATCACCTTTGAGCCGCCAGAAAGGCATATTCGGGTAATGCGCCTTCCGCTGTGGGCCAAAGCGTTCTAACAGGCTAAGCAGTTGCTCGTGGACCTCGGTTCCGTAATCAAACAGTCTCACATGCCCCTGCTGATAGTTCGCCAGCACGTACAGAAGCAATAAGGGCTTATGCGGCGCACGCTGTTCGCCTTTGCGCCAGATGGTGATGTCGGCAATTGCCTGTTCGAGAGTTTTGCTGGAAGCCATCGCGTTACGGAAGAAGGTAAATAATTGCGATGATGCTCGCAAAACCCAGACCAATCAACCCGCAACGAACAAAAAAATGACCTTACCGCACATAACTCTATTTCCTGAATCCCCTTCGCAAATTCCAAATTTACCCCACCCAAAACCGCTGTATTTATATTCAGCCCTGTATAATAGGCACCAGAAATTACGCCGAACGGCAAAGGAAGTATCAAGGAATATTTAAAGAGAGAATTCGCGATATGAAGGTGCTGCAACACCCCCATACCGCTAACCACTACCAACTACTGAGGAGTTGAAAATGGCTGCGACGAATTTTAAGCCAGAGTTTACTGTTTGCAAAACAGAATCAGACGCTTTCACCAGCATGATTGAAAACCGCGAGCTGGTACGCAAAAACAGCGCCCGCCGTCTGCACGGCAACCCGCCCAACGCGGCGCCCGTCCACCCACGCGCGGAAACGCCGCAGGACAGTGCCGCTTGCTGCGAACTGTATGCACGCATAGACATGAAATACCTTCTCCTGGGCGGCGACTGGTTAACCCGTGCAGGCTTTATCAACGGTATGCCTGTGAAAATCCGCGCCATGAAAGACTGCATCGTGATTACGCCACAGCATACAAGAGAATTATGGGGATGTCTGGAAGGTATGAGTGTGGTGAATATAAATAAGCAGAAAGTCGCCCAGTGGTTAAAAACGTTTCCGGGAGCGCTGAATGATACGGGAGATATACCTATGGTGAAGCGCGGAAATGGTCTGGCAAAGTAAGAATAATATCTAAAATATCCCTTCATTAATCATGTAAAAGGATAAGTTAATACGGGCTTGAATACGCATGCCCGTATTTTTCCTTTTTTAAATGAATTATCTAACACCGCTGGTGCACTCAATAAATCGGTTGTAACATTCTCCGCAAAGCGACAGGGAGGATTGCTATGCAGATTTGTAGGATGGATTACAACGATGTCTCAGCCGATGGACGAAGGCTGAAACTACACGTTTATGGCGTTGGGACGTTTCCCGTTTTTTCAGGAATAGAACCCGTAACCAATATTGCAGAGTGCGCCTTTATCAGGAATGCAGCATTACCTGTGGGTACGTACTGGATCGTTGATGCACCGGAAGGCAGTATTGCTAATCGGGTCGAGCGGTTTGTAAAAGACTTCAAGAACGGTACCAAACATTCTGAATGGTTCGGTTTGTTTAATGCTACTACCATGGCTGATAACGTATTTGTGAATGGGGTCGACAGAGGCTCATTTCGACTTCATCCATTGAGGCCGAATGGCGAGGGAGAGTCGTGGGGATGCATAACGTTCTATAATATCCCTGATTTTCAACTGGTCAGACAATCTTTGCTTGCACGTAAGAAGATTCGTGTTCCTGGTGGTAAAGGGTTGATGGCATTTGGACGTATTGATGTGACAGGCAGGGCTGATTATGCTTCATGCAAAGTTAAAAAATAATATCCTGATTGGTCTGGCATGCCTCATTGCTTCCTTCTTTATCGTCCTGTTTCCTTTGGGAGGCTTGCTCGATTACTTGTCTCAAGCCAGCAATGATTTTTTAAATCGCACCGGTTTGGGGTTTGCTGATGGTGAAGCAGACCCATCATTCCTGTGGGTGTTGGGTGGGATGATGGTCGTCGTTACCGCGCTACTGATGTTCGTCATTCGGAAGATATGCAATCTGAGGCAGGGATAAGACATTTCATGGGCATTTTCTATGACAATCCTTTTAAACGCCCTGAAGTGGTCAGCGCTCACGGTTGCCACTGTATGTATCCTCGGATGGTTGTTTGTATGGCTTGTGGCATCTGATTCTGATGCGACGACTGTTTATACGGAAAACGATTTTTTCCACTACCGGATACTGACAGACAAGGATATTAAGAACGCCCCAAAAGTAACGGACGACTATTATTTTGAGGCGCATTCGGGCGATGGTTACGAACCTTCAAACAGTATCATTTTTAAAGGCGCTACCAGTGCTGTGCCGTTGCGCGCTTATCTCGAAACGTTAGGGTATGTGAAGGAAAAGCGTAGCCTGGAAGTGAAGGAGGTCTGGTCGAAACCCGAACGGTTAAACGCAGATTTTTTCTATCTGTACTTTAATACCGCTACGGGTGACATTGAACTGACCAAAGTGATAGGTAACGGGCATGTAATCCCATGCCCGTAGTAAGAAAAAATCACTCGTGCTTTATCTGCTCTTTCACAGCCTTAACCAGTACAGCATGAAGTTCGCCAACGGTTAAATCGCGTATCACAGGTTCCGGTAGACCACGTATCCTGCGAATCAAACGGCAGAAACCAAAGTAATCTATGCCCTCGGTGCTAAAAAGAAACTCGTTTTCAGCGAGGGAAAAAATTTTCTCATAACCATCTTCTTCAATGACGAGCGTAACGCCAAACGCTTCCTCGCAGTCTTCAATCAGGGCATCGCCATCCATGCCGCATATATCGAGGTCGGCTTCGATTAGGGTGTTCTCATCAATGCGCTTGCGATGATGTCCCGAGGACTGACGTACAACCTCAATGACCTGCGAAAGAGTGGGGTACATTATGTTGGCTTCCGTGGGTGAAGAAATGACGTAGACATTGATTAATAGACCGAATTAACGTCTGGGATTTATTATTGAAGGTACAAAGAAAATCAAAACAGTCCACGCAAACATCCCAATGATTTTTAGCGGCCAAGGTTCGAATACATCAAAGCACACAATTGCGCCTATAACTAATAATGGTCCTCCCAATAATTCCACTATTCCTTCTAAGATCGATAACTTATGAGGCAATACACGATTCAGTAAAACGGCCATGAAATGTGCGCATCCTAAAGTGATGATTATAGCTATAGTGCATTCTTTCCAGTTATCAGTGACGCCCACGCATATGAGGCATAACACAATCAAAAAAACACAAAGTAACGTATTCAGCATGGAAATAATAAACTTACTCATAATAGTTGCCACGACGTTTAAAAATATAAAGAGCCTATGAATATCGTGCACCTGGTAGGATGACAAACGACATTCACTAATAATGCATTTAAGAGGCTCTTGCGCTTTAACTATTATTTAATCGGCTACAAAGCGGCTTCGTGCTCTTCCCACGCACTCCACCGCTAAATCGACTTTAACTAAACACCGGCACCCCCAGCCCAACCTTCACCTCCCTCAGCGTCGCCTGCGTCACCCCCTGCGCCCGTTCGGTCCCGCGCTTCAGCATCGCCATTAGCTCCCCCCTGTCCTGCATATACATCGCCCTCCGCTCCCGCATCGGCGCAATCAGCTCCTGCAAACACCCCTCCAGCTCGTTCTTACAAACCCGGTCACCCAGCCCGCCCGCCTGATAATGCGCCTTCATCGCCGCCACCTTCTCCTTGTCCGGATGAAACGCGTCGAGGTAGGTAAACACCACGTTCCCCTCAATCTGCCCCGGGTCGCTCACCTTCAGGTGGTTCGGGTCGGTGTACATGGCGCTGACCGCACGGTGAATGGTCTCTTCGCTGGCCGAAAGGTGCAGCG
This sequence comes from Enterobacter cloacae complex sp.6700776, assembly GCF_048284255.1. Lineage (NCBI taxonomy): Bacteria > Pseudomonadati > Pseudomonadota > Gammaproteobacteria > Enterobacterales > Enterobacteriaceae > Enterobacter > Enterobacter cloacae complex sp.6700776. The sequence continues at coordinate 14,362 of NZ_JBLVYK010000025.1, forward strand.
TGTTGCCCAGCGATTTCGACATCTTGGCGCTGCCGTCGATGCCGGGCAGGCGGCTGGTGTCGCTCAGCATCGCCTTGCAGTGGCGCAGCACCGGGGCGGGCAGCAGGCTGTTCATCTTGTGCACAATCTCGTTGGTCTGCTCAATCATCGGCAACTGGTCGTCGCCGACGGGCACGCACTCGGCCTTAAACGCGGTGATGTCCGCTGCCTGGCTGATGGGGTAGGCCATAAACCCGACCGGCAGCGAGCGGGCGAAGCCCTTCTGCGAAATCTCGTTTTTCACCGTCGGGTTACGCTCCACGCGGGCGACGGTGACGATGTTCATATACAGCATCGTCAGCTCGGCGAGGGCGGGCAGGGCGGACTGCAGGCAGATCGTGGTCAGGTTCGGGTCGATACCGGCGGCGAGGTAGTCGGCCAGCACTTCGGGGATGTTGTCGCGGATCTTCTGCGGGTTGCTGCCGTTGTCGGTCAGCCCCTGAAGGTCAGCAATCAGCACAAACTGGTTGTGCGTCTGCTGAAGCGCCACGCGCTGGCGCAGCGATCCGACGAAGTGGCCGAGGTGCAGCGGGCCGGTTGGGCGGTCGCCGGTGAGGATGGTTGGTGCGTTCATAAAGACTCCTTAATGTTGTAATGCCGAAAGGGGTCTTAGAAATGTGAAAGCCGCCTTTCGGCGGCTATCTGAAAATGGGGAAAACTACTCCGTGCCGCCTTTAAGAAGGCAGCCACCAGCGGTTTACGGTGAGCACGGCGTGGTTTATGTTCATCTCTTTACCGTACCACGTTCGGCGCGAAAAACAAAAGGGCACGTCATGCTGCAATCACTCAACCATTTGACCCTCGCGGTCAGCGACCTGCAAAAAAGCGTCACCTTCTGGCACGAGCTGCTGGGGCTTGCGCTGCACGCCCGCTGGAATACCGGGGCCTATCTCACCTGCGGCGATCTATGGGTCTGCCTGTCCTACGACGAGGCGCGCCAGTACGTGCCACCGCAGGAGAGCGACTACACCCACTACGCGTTTACCGTGGCGGAAGAGGATTTTGAGCCGTTCTCGCACAGGCTGGAGCAGGCGGGCGTCACCGTCTGGAAGCAGAACAAAAGCGAGGGGGCGTCGTTCTATTTTCTCGACCCGGACGGGCACAAGCTGGAGCTGCACGTGGGCAGCCTCGCCGCGCGGCTGGCGGCGTGTCGCGAGAAGCCTTATGCGGGCATGGTATTTACTTCAGACGGGGCTTGAGGCGCGCACCTTCAGCCTGCCCGCCAGCGTCACGTGTGTGGCGGCATCTTCCTGATTGCACAGGTACTCCACCGCCAGCCGTCCCAGCTCGCTGTAGGGCAGCTGGATACTGGTCAGCGGTGGGGTGAGCTGTTCGGAAATCTTCTGGTCGTCGTAGCCCGCCAGCAGCATGTCCTGCGGGATACGCACGCCGTTCACCGCCAGCGCCTGGTAGCAGCCAATCGCCAGCCAGTCGCTGGCACAGAAAATGGCGTCCGGGCGTTCGGTCAGTTCCAGCAGGGACGTGGTGGCGGTAAAGGACTCGCTGAACTGCCAGTTGGTCTGGCGCACCAGGCTCTCGTCACACGTTAAACCGGCCTGCTTCAATGCCGCCTGGTAGCCCGCCAGACGCTGGCGCGAGGCCTCCATCCAGCTCTCGCCGGTGATGTGGGCGATGCGCGTGGCGCCGCAGGCGATGAGGTGTTTAGTCACCTGGAAAGCGTTGGCGTAGTCGTCCGGGATAAACGACGGCAGCAGCGGCGAGCCAGGGTCGCGCTGGTTGAGCAGCACCAGCGGGATGCGGGTACAGTCCTGAAATGGCGTCATATCGACGACGTTCGTGACCGGAGAGGCAAGGATAATCCCGATGCAGTTGCGCTTGTCCAGCTGGCGGATGATGTTCAGGGCCAGCTCCACGTCGTCGCCGTAGTCGTAGACGGTGAGCAACGTTTCGTTGCGCCACGCCGCTTCCCGCGCCTGGCTGATGGCGTCGATAAACGGGTCGAAGCTCTGCAACGAGCTGACCAGCAGGGCGATCTCCTCCTGGTTGCGCGGAGCGTGAATGGCAGGAAGACGGTCGTAGCCGAGCTCGGTAGCGACGCTAATCACCCGCTGGCGGGTGTCGTCGCTGAGCTTGATGTTGCGGGACTGGTTAAGCACCAGCGATACCGTCGCCTGCGACACGCCCGCCGCCCGCGCAATATCGTTCATCGTCACCTTCGTTTTTCGCTTCATCCGTCCTCTCCCTTTCGCGAATTTGCATCATACCCTAACCGCACGCTTTAGCGCCGCCGATCACGTTTCTCATTCATCGAAGCGTGAACTTTGTGAGAGGCGTCGCTTTTCTTTGCACCGCGATTTGCGCATTTATCCCGCAGCTAATATTTATTAGCTAAACATTATCAGCAAGAGGATGCGTAATGAAAGAGCAGTGGAGTAAAGAACAGGCACAGGCGTGGTATCAGCAAAAAGGCTGGCTGTGCGGGTTCAACTATCTGCCGTCGACAGCGGTGAACTGGACCGATATCTGGCAGGAAGAGACCTTCGATGCCGCCACTATCGACCGCGAGCTGGGCTGGGCGGCGGACGCAGGCTATAACACCCTGCGCATCAACCTGCCGTTCATCGTCTGGGAGCACGACCGTGACGGGCTGATGGCGCGCATCGACCGCTTTTTGACGATTACCGACGACAACGGGTTCAGCACCATGCTGACCCTGATGGACGACTGCGGTTTCTCCGGCGACGAGCCGTACCTCGGCACGCAAAAGCCGCCCGTACCGGGCAAACACAACAGCCAGGCGGCGGCGAGCCCGGGGCGCGACAAGGTGTGCGATCGAGACTGCTGGCCACAGATTGAGCGCTATATCCGCGACGTTGTGCGCCAGTTCCGCGAGGATAAGCGCGTATTGCTGTGGGACCTGTATAACGAGCCGGGAAACCGCGGCATTTTCGCGACGGGCACGGAAGAGGTGTTGTACGACGAGAAGCTGGAGACCTGCGCGCACGAGTTGATGAAGCAGGCGTTCCGCTGGGTGCGTGAGGAAGACCCGACCCAGCCGCTTACCGTCTGCGCCTGGCGTCTGCCGGCGGAAGAGGAGGGCGAGACGTTTTATCAGCACCCGCTGGACCAGACCGCGCTGGAACTGTCGGACGTGGTGAGCTATCACGCCTACACCAATACCGGGCGCATGACGGCGATTATCCAGCAACTTCAGGCGCTGGGCCGCCCAATCTTCTGCACCGAATGGCTGGCGCGTCACGTGGGCGGCACCATCGAAGAGCAGCTCCCGCTGATGTACATGGCAAAGGTCGCGCCGTATCAGTGGGGGCTGGTGCGCGGTAAAACCCAGACCTGGCTGCCGTGGCCGGTGGTGATGAAGGAGTCCACGGACTACTGCCGCCTGTGGTTCCACGACGTGTTCGAGGAGAACGGTATCCCGTTTTCACGCGCTGAAATCGCGCTGATGAAGAAGCTGCGCAATATCGCCCCGGATCCGCAGGGCTAATAATAACGACCCGGCGCGCTGTCGCCGGGCAACCAGGTACGCACTATGGCAATGACAATGAAAATACCGTCTCGCGAGTTATGGTCCTACTTTGGCTATGGTTTAGGTCAGTGTTTTAGCTTTGGTTTAGTGGGTTCGTTTATAAACTATTTTTACACCGACGTGCTGGGGATCTCGGCGCTGGCGGCAAGTACCATCTTCCTGATTGCCCGCGCGTGGGACGCGGTTCACGATCCGCTGTTTGCCAGCATTATGGACACCATTAACAGCCGGTTTGGAAAGTTTCGCCACTTTTTACTGATTGCGCCGCTGCTGATTACCGGCGTCACCCTGCTGGCGTTCTATAAAATCGAAGCGGACATGACCACCAAAATCCTCTACGTCGGGGTGACATATATCCTGTGGGGGACGCTGTACGCCATCTCCGATATCCCGTTCTGGTCGATGTCGTCGGTGATGACCAATGACTCCGGCCAGCGCACCCGCGCGGTGACGGCGGCAATGCTCGGGGTAAACGCCGGGATTGCCTGCGCCAACATCTTCTTCCCGAAGCTGGCGGCGTTCTTTGCCCAGTACAGCAACGATAAAGGCTACTTTATGGCGGCGCTGGTGATGATGCTGGTGGGGCTGCCGCTGATGCTCAACGGCTTTATGCAGATCAAAGAGCGCGTCCCGCCCAGCCCGGAAAAGGTGACGATGCGCGATACCTTCCACAACCTGCGCCAGAACAAGCCGCTGTTTATCGTCCTGCTGTCGTTCTTTTTCTGCGTGTTCCATAACGTGGCGGGCGGCCTCTATATCTACTTCTTTATCAACAACATGGGCGACGGCAGCCTGCAAATGGCAATTGGCGTGATGGGGATAGTGGCGGCGGTGCTGTGCCTGGTCGCCCCGCTGCTGACGCGCCGGATGCAGAAGCGGAAGCTGTTTATGATCCTCTGCGGGCTGGACGTGGCGGTGCGCGTGGTGATGTGGTTCACGGGCTATCAGCACACGGCGCTGCTGTTTATCCTGCTCGGCCTGAGCACGCTGTTCGTGATGATGACCAACATCCTCACCTCGTCGATGATTGCCGACACCATCGAGTACGCGGAGTACCACACCCACAAGCGCTGCGCGGCGATCACTTTCTCCGGGCAGACCTTTACCGGCAAGATGTCGGTGGCGGTGGGCGGCGGGTTAATCGGCGTGTTTCTGACGATGATCAACTATGTGCCGCAGGCGCAGATCCAGAGTGAAGGCGTACTGGCGGGGCTGTTCTTCGGCATTTGTTTGTTGCCGGCGATTGGGTCGCTGATCCGCATGGGCTTTATGTCGCGCTTTACCTTTACCGAGGAGAAGCATGCGGAGATTTGTCGGCTTCTGGCGGAGCGGAATGCGTCTGCGAAAGCGCCGGGTGGTGGCTGCGCCTTACCCGGCCTACAGGACCAGCCCTTGTAGGCCTGATAAGCGAAGCGCCATCAGGCTTCGCGTAATGACTTACAGCGACTTCACAAACGCCAGCAGATCTTCGTTGAGCTGATCCTGGTGGGTCAGCGCGAAGCCGTGCGGCGCGTTGTCGTACACCTTCAGCGTGGCGTTTTTGATCATCTCCGCCGCCAGCTTGCCGGTGCTTTCAAACGGCACGATCTGGTCGTTGCTGCCGTGGATCACCAGCGTCGGCACGTCGATTTTCGCCATATCCGGACGGAAGTCGGTTTCGGCGAAGGCGGTCACGCAGTCGATGGTGCCCTTGAGGGACGCCAGCAGAGCGATGTTCAGCGTCTGCGTCAGGGCACCCGCGGAAACGGTCTGCCCGGCGTTGGTGCCGTAGAACGGGGTGGCGAAGTCGCTGATGAACTGGGCGCGGTCTTTACGCAGTCCGTCACGGATGCCGTCGAACACGCTCTGATCCACACCCTGCGGGAAGGAGTCGGATTTGCCGAAGATTGGCGTCACCGCGCCCAGCAGCGCCAGACCAGCCACGCGTTCGCTGCCGTAGTTGTTGATGTAGCGGGTCACGTCGCCGCCGCCCATGGAGAAGCCCACCAGCGTTACGTCGCGCAGATCCAGGGTAGTAATCAGGTCGTTAATGTCGGACGCAAAGGTGTCGTAGTCATAGCCGTTCCACGGCTGATCCGAACGCCCAAAGCCGCGACGGTCAAAGGCGATGGCGCGGAAGCCGCGCTCGGCCAGGTAGTTCAGCTGGCTGTCCCACATGTCGCCGTCCAGCGGCCAGCCGTGGCTGAAGAGGATCGGTTTGCCCGCGCCGCAGTCTTTGTAGTAAATCTGCGTGCCGTCTTTTGCCTTAAACAGTGCCATAGTGTGTTCCTGTGCAGGTGATTGTTATGGTTATACCGGCGCGACCAGATAGCGAATTGCCGGTGATGTTGTGCCCTGATGAAAAGCCAGAACGCGGCTCTGCAACAGGAGGTCATTCATGGTGTGGCGTTCCTGCTGGCGCAAATGCTCAATCCAGGAACCCATCAGGAAGGTCTCGATAAACAGCCCTGGACGTTCGATATCCTCGTACACCGCCCAGCTCATCGCTCCGGCGCGGCGGCGCACCCGGCGTAGCTCGTGCACGGCCTGCAAAAACGCTTTCGCGTTCTGTGGGTCGATGATGTACTCGTGCGACACCAGCACCGGGCCGCGCTCGTTCGGGAGTTCAATCTCCACGCCGTCCAGCGGCTGCCCGCTCAGGTCGAGATTTAAATTCGGATCTTTCTCCAGCTTCCAGCGGAACGCCGTCGCGCTTGCCAGCACCATCCCCAGCGTGGCAACCACCAGCGAGGTCGGGGTGCCGAACTGCGAGGCGATCTGCCCCCAGACGGCGCTGCCTGCGGTCATCGAGCCGAAGAACACCGTCAGATACACAGCCAGCGCCCGGGCTTTTACCCAGCGGGCGGCGCTGCGCTGTGCGCCAAGGTTGAGGGTGGAGAGCACCGCAATCCACGCGAAGCCGGTAAAAAACTCAAACAGGTTCAGCAGCCAGACGTGGCGCACGAACGCCAGCGCCAGCATGGTGAGGGCAAACGTCAGGCTGGCGGCCACCATCAGCCGATCGGCATTCAGCCGCTGGCGCAGGCGCGGCAGCAGGATCGCCCCGGCAATCGCCCCCAGGCCGATACACGCCAGCATCACGCCGTAGCCCGCCGGGCCTAAGCCCAGCTCGCGGCGCGCCACCAGCGGCAGTAACGCCCAGCCCGCGCTGCCGAAAACGAAGAACGCCACGGTACGCACCAGCACGTTACGCAGCACCGGGGCGGCGTGCACGTAGCGAATGCCGGACCGCACCGCCGAGAAGAAGTGCTCCGGCGGCAGCCGCTGCACGGAAGGCGCCGGACGCCAGCGCCACAGCACCCACGCCACGCCGACCACGGATAGCGCGTTAAGCGCAAACACCATCCACGGTCCGGCCAGCGACAGCAGGAAACCGCCCAGCGCCGGGCCAATCGCCCGGCTGATGTTGACCCCGAGCGAGTTAAGCGCCACGGCGGAACCCAGCTCGGGCTTGCTCACCAGGTCAGGCACAATCGCCTGAAACGGCGGCGAGCTCATGGCCGCGCCCACGCTCAGCAGAAACGTTGCCGCCAGCAGAACGGTGGGGGTGACGTGTCCGGTAAAAGAGAGCAGCGTCAGCCCGGCAGCGGCGATGAATACCCATAGCTGGGAGAAGAGCAGGTATTTTCGTCGGTCAACGATGTCCGCCATCACCCCGGACGGCAGGGCGAAGAGGAACATCGGCAGGCTGCTGGCCGCCTGCACCAGCGCGATATCCAGCGGATCGGCGCTGAGCGTCAGCATGCTCCAGTTGATGCCGACGTCGCTCATCCATGAGCCGACGTTAGAGACCACCGTGGCGATCCACAGTATGCGGAACACCGGCTGGCTCAGCGGCTGCCAGGGCGAAGCCGCCGATGCGGGCGTCGTCTCGACGTGTGCGTCGCGAACGTCGTTAACCTGGGTCATGCGAACCTCTCCGTCGTCTTACGCTGCAGCCGCCACTGGCCCGGTCCGGTGAGGGCGAGGGTGGTGAAGATAATCAGCAGCAGCCAGCCAAACTGCCCTTCGGCAATCGACCAGTCCGGGTGCACCGCCAGCATCGCCACCAGCAGCACGGCGATAATCGGCAGGCACGCCAGGCGGGTGTAAACCCCTGCAATGATAAACAGCGGGCAGATGACCTCGGCGACGATCGCCGGGATTAGGCTCGCGTAAGGTCCGAAACCAAACGGATCTTCGATGCGCGTCAGCTCTTCGCTGAAGTGGAGCACCTTCGGCAGGCCGTGCACGTAAAGCAGCAGCAGGCTGCCGGTCAGGCGCAGGAAGAACAGCCCCGGATCGATCCGGGGTGAAGCGTCATTATGTTTCATCAGAATGCAAAGCAGCTGCAGCCCAGCGCCCCCCAGAAAGCGTTATCGTCGGACACCGGCATCTCTGACGTGCGGGCGAAATCATGCTGGTGGCTATGAACCCCGCACGGGCCGCTGCAGTGGTGGACGGCGCTCATGCCGACGCGTGCGGCCTGCGGCGGCGCGCTGCGGTAGTGGCCCGGCACTTTCACCACCGGGGACCACTCGGGCAGGACCGGAATGGCGGGCGGCGCGAGCGGGCCAAAGCTGCCAGCAGCGTAGACGATATCGCCGTTGACCACGGTGAGGACGGACTCGATGCCCTTGATCTCCTCTTCCGGTACGCGGAAGTAATCTTTGCTGAGCACCGCCAGATCCGCGAGCTGGCCCGTTTTGATCTGCCCCTTCTGGTTCTGCTCGCTGGAGAACCACGCGCTGCCCTGGGTCCAGAGCATCAGGGCGGTATCGCGATCCAGACGGGCGCTGTGATCGTACATCTGCATCCCGCCAACGGTGCGGCCGGAGACCAGCCAGTAGAGCGCGGTCCACGGGTTATAGCTCGCCACGCGGGTGGCGTCGGTGCCTAAGCCCACCGGCACGCCGGTCTCCAGCATTTTCGCCACCGGCGGCGTGTGGCGGGTGGCTTCGATGCCGTAACGCTCGGCGAAGTATTCCCCCTGGAAGGCCATGCGGTGCTGCACGGCAATGCCGCCGCCCAGTTCTTTGATGCGGTCGATGTTGGCCTGGGTGACGGTTTCGGCGTGGTCGAAGAACCAGTGCAGCCCGTTGAACGGAATGTCGCGGTTCACCTTCTCGAACACATCCAGCATGCGGCTGATGGATTCGTTATAGGTGGCGTGCAGGCGGAACGGCCAGCGGTGTTCGACCAGATGGCGCACCACGCGCTCCAGCTCGTCCTCCATGCCCGGCGCGAGATCCGGGCGCGGCTCGAGGAAGTCTTCAAAATCGGCGGCGGAGAAGACCAGCATCTCGCCCGCGCCGTTGTGGCGGAAGAAGTCGCTGCCCTGGCCCGGCGTGAGCATGTCGGTCCATTTTTCAAAGTCTTCCAGCTCGTAGCCCGGACGCTGGGTAAACAGGTTGTAGGCGATGCGGATGGTCATCTGCTTTTTCTCGTGCAGCTCGGCAATTACCTCGTAATCTTCCGGGTAGTTCTGGAAGCCGCCGCCTGCGTCGATGGCGCTGGTCAGCCCCAGGCGGTTCAGCTCGCGCATGAACTGGCGCGTGGAGTTGACCTGCTGCTCCAGCGGCAGCTTCGGCCCTTTGGCGAGGGTTGAGTACAGGATCATGGCGTTCGGGCGGGCGATCAGCATCCCGGTCGGGTTGCCGTTGGCGTCGCGCTGGATCTCCCCGCCCGGCGGATTCGGCGTGTCCCTGGTGTAGCCGACCACCTTCAGCGCGGCGCGGTTGAGCAGGGCGCGGTCGTACAGGTGAAGGATAAACACCGGCGTATCCGGCGCGGCGTCGTTGATCTCATCCAGCGTCGGCATACGGCGCTCGGCAAACTGGAACTCGCTCCAGCCGCCCACCACGCGCACCCACTGGGGCGACGGCGTGCGCAGGGCCTGCTCTTTCAGCATGCGCAGGGCATCTGCCAGGGACGGTACGCCTTCCCAGCGCAGCTCGAGGTTGTAATTCAGCCCGCCGCGGATCAGGTGCAGGTGCGAGTCGTTCAGGCCGGGGATGGCGGTGTGGCCTTTTAAGTCGACCATCTTAGTGCCGTCGCAGTGGTGTTGCATCACCTCGGCGACGGTGCCCACTTCCAGGAATTTCCCGTCGCGCACGGCAACGGCTTCCGCGAGAGGGTTCTCGCGATCGACGGTGTGAAACTGGCCGTTAACCAGAATGAGATCGGCTTTACCGAGGGTAACCATAACTGCTCCAGACTGAGAGGGGAATGGTCAGGATTATGGGAACCGGTTTCGGGAAAGATCCAGTTATACAATAGGATAGGTATACCAAAGTATAACTATACCTAAGGTTAACTATACGAAGAGATAATTACGCGCCAGCGGCGTGGGTCATAGGATGAATGCGATTTTATCGGCGTGCTGTTCGCGGCGATTTTAACCTTTAACCTCACTGGATAATCTTATGACCACTACAAAGCTCGAAGTCTTAACCCCAGCCAACTGTCAGATCATCTTCATCGACCACCAGCCGCAGATGGCGTTTGGCGTGCAGTCTATTGACCGCCAGGTGCTGAAAAACAACACCGTGGCGCTGGCGAAAGCGGCAAAAGTGTTCAACATCCCGACCATCATCACCACCGTTGAAACCGAAAGCTTCTCCGGTAACACCTATCCGGAGCTGCTGGACGTGTTCCCGGGTCAGGACATTCTGGAGCGTACCTCCATGAACTCCTGGGACGACCAGAAGGTGCGTGACGCGCTGAAGGCTAACGGCAAGAAGAAGGTGGTTGTCGCGGGCCTGTGGACCGAAGTGTGCAACAACAGCTTTGCCCTGTGCGCGATGCTGGAAGGGGACTACGAAATTTATATGGTGGCGGACGCGTCCGGCGGCACCTCCAAAGAAGCCCACGACTTCGCGATGCAGCGCATGATCCAGGCGGGCGTGATCCCGGTGACCTGGCAGCAGGTGATGCTGGAGTGGCAGCGTGACTGGGCGCATAAAGAGACCTACACCGCGGTGATGGATATCGTGCGCGAGCACTCCGGCGCGTACGGCATGGGCGTGGATTACGCCTACACCATGGTGCACAAAGCGCCGTCTCGCCAGAAGAGCGAGCACCGTACCTTAGCGCCGGTTCCGGCACGCTAAATCCCGGCGGCGGGCTGGTCCCTCATCCGGCTCGCCACTGCCTTTTTCTCTGGAGTTCACAATGAGTACAGGGTTGATATCCCTCGCGGCAGGCGTGCTGATTGGCCTGATGTATGCCGTGCTGAAGGTGCGTTCCCCCGCGCCGCCCGCGCTGGCGCTGATTGGCCTGCTGGGCATGCTGGCAGGGGAACAGGCGATGCGTCATCTTTTATCCCGCGATAATCCCGCTGGCGTGCAGGTGACGGTTCCCCACGTTCAGCACCTGACCGGAGCGTCATCATGAAGGCCTGGATTATTTCGCTGGTGTGCGGGGTCGCGGCTGGGGTAATTTACGCCCTGCTCGACGTGCATTCCCCGGCGCCGCCGGTCGTCGCGCTGCTTGGCCTGTTCGGCATGCTGGTGGGTGAACAACTGATCCCCATCGGACGGCGTCTGGTGAGCCGCGAACCGCTGACCCTGGCCTGGTTTCGTCATGAATGCGTACCGAAAATCAGCGGTACCGCGCCCCCAGCGCCCGCGAAGGAAAGCCGCGACGCGTAACGAATTGTTTGAGGAAAGACAGCATGACGCTGCCGTGGCGCATTGCCATCATTGATGACGAACGCTCTGTTCGCAGCGGGCTCAGTAACCTGCTGCAATCGGAAGGGTATGCTACCGATACCTTCGATTCGGCAGAGGTGTTTTTGAGCCACCCTCTCGCCCTGTCCGGCGCGTCGCTGGTGATCACCGACATCAAGCTGCGCGGCATGAACGGGATCGAGCTGTTTGAGAAGCTGCGGTTGCTGGCCACGCCGCCGCCGCCAATACTGTTTATCTCCGGCCATGCGGATGAAAATATGCAGCGGTATGCACTCAGCCTGGGCGCCGCTGCATTTTTGCGTAAGCCGATTAACATCGATATTCTGCTGGATCATATTCAGCGGGAGCTGACCCGCCGACAATAAGGATCGCGGATGAACGAACAAACGTCGCCTGCATTTTGGCCCGCCCGGGGAAGTCTCCATGAAGGGCGGGCTTTTGTTCTGAAAGAGGATGTTATTTTTACCGTGCTGGCGCAGGAGGGCGGCATCTCCTGGATGAACGGGCGGCATCCCCAGTCCGGCGGTTCGTTTATTATTGCCACCGCGGTCAGCGATGAAGAAGAGGAGCGGGCAACGCGGCTGCTTAAAAACGAGTTTGCCCTGCGCGATCGGCTTCATGACGGCTGGGCTATCCGGCCCGTCGCTTCAACCCAGTACCGCGGACGTTTTGCGCTGGTCTACGCGCCGTTCTGCTTTGAACTGCTGGCGTGCCGGGCAGGTAAGGCGATTTCCGGGATCGCCCGCTTTATCGAGATGGCGATCCGCATCTGCGGTCCCCTGCGCCAGATGCATCTGCACAACCTGATCCACGGCGATATCAAACCCGGGTCGATCTTCGTTCATCACGACGCCACCAGCCGTCTGTGCAGCTTTGGTCTTTCCTGCGCCACTTCCGACGCATTCTCACAGTCCCGGCTTGCCGCGTCTGGCGGCACGCCCGCCTACATGTCACCGGAACACACCACGCGTACCCGGCGCGCCGTCGACAGCCGGAGCGATCTCTACAGTCTGGGTATCGTGCTTTATGAACTTCTGACCGGGCGATTGCCGTTTGAACTGAGCGCTGATGACCAGACTAACTGGGCGCATTACCACATTGCCTCCGAGCCGCTTGCGCCGGGCCGGGTGCGTCCGGACGTACCCGGCATGCTCTCGACCATTATCCTTAAGCTGCTGGAGAAGAATCCGGAGAATCGCTATCAGACCGTCGACGGGCTGATTGCCGACCTCAGGCGCTGCCAGGCGACGCTGACCGCCGAAGGTGAGATCGTCGACTTTATTCCCGGCCAGCAGGATCGCTCTCCGGCGATCCATCTTGCCGATTCGCTTTTCTCTGCGCATCCGCAGGCCAGCGACGTCATCGCCGCGTTTGAGCGGGTCAGCCAGAGCGGTGCGCCGGAACTGGTGACGATTGGCGGTCCGTCGGGGATCGGCAAATCTTCCGTGATCGCCACCACGCTGAAATCGCTGCAACAGCGCAAGGTGCTGCTGGCGGTGGGCAAGGTCGATCAATACTCTCCCACGCTGCCCTACGGCGTGCTGAGTTCGGCGTTTCGGACGCTCACGCTGCACCTGCTCGGGCTGCCAGCCGGGGAGGTGGCGACGTGGAAAACCCGCCTGTCGCGCGCGCTGGAAGGCTTCGAGGAGCTGGCTGTCAGCCTGGTGCCGGAGCTGAATTTATTTCTTGAGAACAAACCGCGTTTCTCTGCGGATACATTTTCCATCGACGCGCGGGCGCGCTTCAGCCATATGGTGCTGTCGCTGGTGAAAACCTTCGCCACCCAGGGCGCGCCGCTGGTGCTGCTGCTGGATGATGTGCAGTGGATCGACGCCGCCAGCCTGCAAACGCTCGATCACCTGCTGCGCACCTGCGGCGCCATCCCGCTGCTGGTGGTGGTGGCGCACCGCGATCTCAGTTCGCTTTCTGATCCCAGCTTGCAGACCGCGCTGGCGGGCCTGCCGGAGGTGGCGCAGCATGCCATGACGATCGTGCCGCAGCCGCTGTCGGTGAAGGCCGTGGCACGCTGGCTCGGGGGGATTTTTCATGCCCGCAGTACCGGCACCTCCGATCTTGCCACGCTGATCCATGAAAAAACCGGCGGCAACCCGCTGTTCGTTCAGGAATTTTTCCGCCGCATCGTCGATGACGGACTGGTGGTGCACAACAAATATCAGGGGAAATGGCATTACGATCTCCAGGCCATCCGCGCCCGGCATTACACCGAGAACGTGGTGACGCTGGTGCTTGAACAGCTCAAGGAGATGCCCGACGAGACGCGCCGCCTGTTGGGCAGCATCGCCTGCCTCGGCTGCACGGGCGAGCTGGAGATGCTGTGCCGCGTGGTGGGGCAGTCGGCGGCGGAAATCCGCTACGCCCTTCATCCGGCGGTTACCGCTCAGCTGATTGTGCTGACGGAGAAAGAGTACGCTTTTACCCACGATCGGGTGCAGGAAGCCGCCTTTGCCCTGCTGGATGAGGGCGAGAAAAGCCATCTGCACCTGACCACCGCCAGCCTGCTGGCGGATGCCGCGCGGCAGACGGCGGGTAACGAACTGCTGTTCCGCGCGGTTCACCACGTCAGCGCCGCGCTGGACTGCATCCAGCCTGCGCCGCAGCGCCAGAGATTCCGTGAGCTGAGCCTCCAGGCCGCGCGGCGTGCGAAGCGTACCGGCGATTACCTTTCCGCCTTAAGTTACATCCAGACCGCCAGAGCGCTGGGGAACGCGGGTCCGGTCTCGGACTTTATGCTGGATATCGAAGAGGCGGGCTGTGAGTTCGCGCTCGGGCACCTGGAGCGCACGCGCGCGCTGTGCGATACGATCCTCGGCTCACCGGGCGGGCTGACGGAGAAAGCGCTGGCCGCTAACCTGCTGGCGGAAGTCTATATGCGCCAGTCGGAGATCCGCCTGGCGCTGGAGGCGTCGTTATGCTGGCTGGGCGTGTTCGGGATCCAGATCAGCCGCTACCCGGAAAATGCCGAATGTGACGAGGCCTGGCAGCAGTTCTGTCAACGCACCGCCGACGCGCCGCAGAACCCGTTTACTCAGCTTAAGCTGATGGAGAGCGCGGAGACCGAAGCGGTAATGAACCTGCTTTACAGCGCCAGTATTTTCGCCAGCTTTACCTGCCCGCGCCTGCACTTTTTACTCCTGTGCCGGATGATGCACCTCACGCTCGATCGCGGCATAACCGGCGCATCCACCACGGCGATGGCCTGGTTTGGCGTGCTGATTGGCCACCGCTACGCCGAATACCGTCTCGGGTTTGAGTACGGCACGCTGGCTCGCGAGCTGGTGAACCGCCACGGCTATGATGCCTATGAAGCTAAAACTCTGCTGCCGCTCGACCAGCTCAGCGTCTGGACCCAGCCGCTGTCGTACACTATCGAGTGCGCCAAGGCCTGCTTTACCTCGGCGGTGACCCACGGCGACATGACGATGGCCTGCTTCGCGGCTTGTCATCAGATCATTAACTTCCTCTCCCGGGGCGATCATCTGGACGGCGTGTTGACCAGCATCGATCGCGGTCTGGCCTTTGTGCGTAAAACGGATTATCAGGACATTGAAACCGTTCTGCACATTCAGCGCCGCTACGTGGAGTTTTTACGCACGCCGGTGACGGGCACATGGAGCGCCGCCCAGGCGCTGCCTGACGATCTGCTGCCCGCACCGCCGGAGCAGGCGCCCGAGCAGACCTCGACCATGCTGTTCTGGTACTGGCTCTATCGCGGGATGGCGCACTTTACCTGCGGCGAATACGCCGACGCGCAGGCGGATTTAGAGAGGGCGGGCTGGTATGCGTGGTCCGCACCGGGCCATATCCATCTGCTGGATTACCATTTTTACAGCGCGCTGGCGCTCTCCCGCCAGCTCACGCCGGAGACCTTCTCGGCGGATTATCGCCGCAGTATTCATCACCATTACGACAAAATTGCCCTCTGGGCGCGGATCAATCCGGGCACGTTTGCCGATAAAGAGGCGCTGATTTATGCCGAAATCGTCCGTCTGGACGGCATGAACAGCATCGCGCTGGAGCAGTATGAAAAGGCGGTGCGGCTCTCGCGGGAGGGCGGGTTTAACCCGATCAATGCCCTGGCCCACGAGCTGGCAGGGCGTTTCTCGCTGGCCTGCGGCTACCCGACCGCCTCCGACGCCCATTTCCGCGGTTCGATTGCCGCCTGGGGCCGCGCCGGGGCGCAGGCCAAGGTGCGTCAGATGGAGCAGGATTTCCCGCATCTGCTGGCCTCCGGGCAGAGCCGCGCGTACGACACCGTGGCATTTGCCCAGAACGAGGTGATCCGCGATTTACAGAGCGTCATCAAAGCCTCACGCGCCTTGTCCGAAGAAATCAACCTCGAGCGTTTAATTGAAAACCTGATGACGCTGCTGCTTGAACGGGCCGGGGCGCAGCGTGGCCTGCTGCTTCGCGTCAGCGATAATCACATCCCGGAGATCGAAGCCAGCGCCTGGACCAGCACCGACGGGGTGCGGGTTCGCATCCTGAAAGAGACACCGATGGCGACGGACATGCCGCTGTCGGTGCTGGCCGCGGTGATCCGCACCGGGCAGGAGATCCGCACCGGCAAACCGGAGGAATTTCACCCGTTCAGCCAGGATCCTTATCTGGTGACGTCCGGCGCCGCCGTGATGTGTGTCCCGATGTTCAAACAGGCGCGACTGGTGGGGGTGCTGTATCTGGAAAACCGCCTGATGCCGGAAGTGTTTACCGCCGAACATTCGCGCGTGGTCAGCCTGCTGGGCGCGCAGGCGGCGGTTTCGCTGGAGACGGCACGGCTCTACGCCGAGCTGCTGGCGGAAAACATCCACCGCCGACGGGTGGAGAAAGAGCTGCGCGCCAGCCAGACCTCGCTGATGCT
The DNA here is from genome assembly GCF_048284255.1 of Enterobacter cloacae complex sp.6700776. Lineage (NCBI taxonomy): Bacteria > Pseudomonadati > Pseudomonadota > Gammaproteobacteria > Enterobacterales > Enterobacteriaceae > Enterobacter > Enterobacter cloacae complex sp.6700776. The sequence goes on from NZ_JBLVYK010000025.1 coordinate 30,458, forward strand.
GGGTGAGCAGATCAGCCATACCGGCAGCTGGCGCTGGGAGCTGGTGCAGGATCTGATGTTTATGTCCGAAGAGTACGCCCGTATTCTTGGCCTGCCGGAGCAGCAAAAGATGATCTCAATGGCGGAGTTTTTGACCTTCGTGCATGAGGATGATTATGGCCGGATCGGTAACCTCGTTAATCAGAGCGTGCGTGACGGACTGTCGATGCGCGCGGAGTTTCGCATTATCCGCACCGACGGCTCCGTTCGCTACATTCTCGGGATTGGCGATCCGGTGGGCGTGGGCAGCGAGGTGAATGAGTATTACGGCATCATTACCGACATCACCAGCCAGCGGGCGGCGGAGGATGCGATGCGGGTGGCGCAAGCGGATCTGGCGCGAGTCTCACGGGCCACCACCGTCGGGCAACTCACCTCCTCGATCGCGCACGAGATCAACCAGCCGCTGATGTCGATTGTCTCGAACGCCGGCGCGAGCCTGCGCTGGCTCAACCGCGATCCGGCGCGGCTGGACAAAGTGCGAGAGGGGCTGGAGGAGATCGCCGCCGAGGGCGAGCGGGCAGGGGAGATCATCCGCAGCATTCAATCTCTGACGCGCAAACAGGACCCCACGTTTACGCGAATCGATCTGCACTTCCTGATCCACCACATCATTATGCTCTCCCGCAGCGAACTTGAGCTGCGACACATAAGCGTTGATTATCTCCTGAACGCTGACGACAGCTTTATCATCGGCGACAGCGTGCAGATCCAGCAGGTGCTGCTTAACCTGGTGATGAATGCGATGGAAGCGATGGCGGAAGTGACGGATCGCCCGTGCTGCATCACGATCGCCACCGCGAACTGCGCCGAAGGGAAGGTGATCTTTGAGATCGCCGATACCGGCAGCGGCATTGAGCCGGAGCTCACCGAGCGGATCTTTGACTCGTTCTATTCGACCAAAGCGCAGGGAATGGGGATGGGACTGACCATCAGCGCCAGCATCATTGAACGGCACCGGGGAAAACTGAGCGCGCGCCGCAGAGAGCCGTACGGCACGGTGTTTACCTTCGCGTTGCCGCTTGCCGGACAGGAGGCGTAACGGTTATTCCGCTGGCTGATGTTTTGTCAGGCGCTCGACGGCCCTGACCAGCTCGGCCACGGAGCGGACCTGCATTTTCTCCATCACCCGGCGGCGGTGTACTTTCACCGTAATCTCACTGACGCCCAGCTCGGCGGCGATCTGCTTGTTGAGCTTGCCGCTGATGGCAAGCTGAAGCACCTCATGCTCGCGCGGCGTGAGGGACATGTGGCGCTGTTTCAGGGCGTAGTGCTCTTTGACGCGGGCGGCGTTGTGCTGTGCCAGCCTGAGCGCGGATTCGATAGAGCCAATGAGGGCGCTGGATTCAACGGGTTTAGTGAGAAATTCGTAGGCCCCGCCTTTGATCGCCCGGACGGACATAGGGATAGTGCCGTGACCGGTGAGAAAGATGATCGGTATTTCTCGCCCGTTGGCTTTCAGCGCATCTGCGACATCAAACCCGGTGATCGTGGGCATCTGCATATCGAGGATCACGCAGGAGGGCAAATCCTCAAAGGGATGGCTGAGAAAGGCTTCTGCTGAGGAAAAGCCAAGGGCGTGTATATCCGCTGATTCCAGCAGCCCAACAACGGACTGCCTGACTGCGTCATCGTCATCAACCACATAAACAATGTGTTCCATTCACCGCCCCGGTGTGATCAGTAAACCATCGAGAATAAAATGCGCCTTTTTGAACGTAAGCGACTGTTTGCTATCCTCATTCATACTAACACATTAATAATTATTATGATTCGGCAATATGAAGATGATATGAAAGTGTAATAAAAATGTGGCGAATTGGTTAGGATCGGAACGCTGTTTTTAGAGACCTTTCCGGCTGCGAAGCCAGAGCGTGACACAGGCGATATTCATCCTGAGCCACGATGTTTTGTGTGAGGACGCCGACGGGTAAAACAGGCTACACTCTGATTTTGAGCGCGACAAGCTGAGGACATAACGATGCACTACACACTGAAAAGCAGTGACGATAAAGAAAAAGCGGAAGGAACAAGCGGCGCGGGCGCTCTACAGCAAAAACTGCTGGAATCCCGTTCGATTGTCATCTCCGGTGAGATCAACCAGGAGCTGGCCCAGAAAGTCATCACTCAGATGATCCTGCTGCAAAGCGTCAGCAACGATCCGATCAAGCTGTACATCAACAGCCAGGGCGGCCACGTGGAAGCGGGCGACACCATCCACGACTTCATTAAGTTTATCCGACCGGAAGTGCACGTCATTGGCACCGGCTGGGTGGCAAGCGCCGGGATCACCATCTTCCTGGCGGCGAAAAAAGAGCACCGCTACTCGCTGCCGAATACCCGCTTTATGATCCACCAGCCGCTGGGCGGCGTGCGCGGTCAGGCAACGGATATCGAAATCGAAGCGCGCGAGATTATCCGCATGCTGGAACGCGTAAACAAACTGATTGCTGACGCCACCGGCCAGCCGCTGGAGAAAGTGAAGAAGGACACCGACCGTAACTTCTGGATGTCACCGGCGGAAGCGCTGGACTACGGCATCGTGGGCAAACTGATCACCCATTATGACGAGCTGAACCTGGATTAAGTTTTAGCCCGCGCGTGCGTCGGGTGACGGCTTCGCCTTACCCGACCTACGCGCGCTCGATTGACCCATGACAAGTTCCCCCCTGGCTGTCTCTTCTATAATCGCGCCTGTCTCCCCTCTCACTGGTGCTAACCATGGCGTATCAACTGAACCTCGACTGGCCGGAATTTCTTGAGAAATACTGGCAAAAACAACCCGTTGTGCTGAAAAATGCCTTCCCGAATTTTGTCGACCCCATTACCCCTGATGAACTGGCGGGTCTGGCGATGGAGCCGGAAGTCGATAGTCGCCTGGTAAGCCATGCTAACGGCAAGTGGCAGGCGAGCAATGGCCCGTTTGAGCATTTCGATAACCTCGGTGAAACCGGCTGGTCTCTGCTGGCGCAGGCGGTGAACCACTGGCATATGCCCGCCGCAGAGCTGGTGCGTCCGTTCCGCGTCCTGCCGGACTGGCGTCTCGATGACCTGATGATCTCCTTCTCCGTCCCGGGCGGCGGCGTTGGGCCGCATATCGATCAGTACGATGTGTTTATTATTCAGGGGATGGGTAGCCGTCGCTGGCGCGTGGGTGACAAGCTGCCGATGCGTCAGTTCTGTCCGCATCCGGCCCTGCTGCACGTCGATCCGTTTGAGCCAATCATTGACGAAGATCTGGCCCCGGGCGATATCCTCTATATTCCGCCTGGATTCCCGCATGACGGCTTCACCCATGAAACCGCGCTCAACTACTCTGTCGGTTTCCGCGGGCCGAACGGTCGCGATCTGATTAGCAGCTTTGCCGATTACGCGCTGGAAAACGATCTGGGTGGCGAGCACTACAGCGATCCGGATCTGACCTGCCGCGAACACCCGGGCCGCGTAGAGCAGTACGAGCTCGATCGAATTCGCCAGATGATGATCGACATGATTAGCAAGCCGGATGATTTTACAAAATGGTTCGGCAGCTTCGTCTCCACGCCGCGTCACGAGCTGGATATTGCCGCCGCCGAGCCGCCGTATTCCGCAGACGAGGTGCTCGACGCGCTACAAGGGGGCGAAACGCTTTCACGCCTGAGCGGGCTGCGTGTGCTGAACGTCAACGGCAGCTTCTTTATCAACAGCGAACAGCTGGAGACGGCGAATGTGAACGGGGCGGACGCGCTGTCCCGCTACACCCAGCTCGGCCAGGTCGAGCTGGGCGATGCGCTGAATAATCCGGCGTTTGTGGAAGAGTTGACCGGATTGATTAACCAGGGATACTGGTACTTCGACGAGTAACAGACAGCGGCGTTTAGTCAGACTAAACGCCGCTACGTTTAAACCAGCATATTACAGGCCTTCCAGTAGTTCAGAAGCCGCTCATCGTCGCGCTCTTTTTCCGCTTTAATTTTCATCGCCTGGGCGAGATTTTCTCGCGATACCTCATGGCCTTTTTGCACGATGTCTAAGACCGCTTCACCAAGAGCCAGCGAAATTTCTGTCCGATTGTTGCGAATCGTCATAAATACCTCCTCGTTGGTTGCGATACTTTAATTATGAACGGGAAATAATCAGTCGCTAATAATTAATCTTATTCTTATTTTATCAATTCGGCGCTAAATAGACATAATATTCGGTTCTGTCAATGATGTTTCAAAATGCTAATACGCATTTTAGTTCCGAATTTATGCGCTACAGTTAATTTCGTGCAACAGGCAAATAACCGAAACAGGAGAATGAATATGGTAGATAAAAGCGCAATTAAGGATCACACTCAGGTTGTCGCCAGCTGCGGAACGCATGTCGGGGTTGTGGACCATCTTGATGGTGAGCGTATCAAGCTTGCGAAGAGCGACCCGGAATCAGGCGGCAAGCACCACTTTATTCCTCTCGGCTGGGTCGATAAGGTCGAAGATAATAAAGTTGTCCTGACCAAAAACCATAAAGAGGTTTTTGCTGAGTGGCAGGAAGCATAAATATATTTCTCGTAAAGAAATATACGCCTTCGCTCCGGCTTCGTCCGGAGCGTAATAGTGTCTGCGCCCGGTGATTGCTGCCATGGCAAATGAATGGTACTGTTTTGCCTGTCCTTTCCCCGATGCAGGCTCCGAATTATGCTCCAGAGTGAAAATACATCAGCGAAGCGCATATTTTTTGTTGAGGATTTTCAAATATTCGGCGAGCGCTACGGCATCGACTACCGTTTCCCGCAGCTAAAAGATGAGCAGGTCAGCGGCAGCCCCGTGTTGCAGGGGAATGTTGAAGAGATGACGCTCTCGTCCGGCATTTCACTGACCCATTCCGACGTACGTGTATTACAGCCCTATGAAACCACCTCTCGCCACAGCAGCCCGCTTTATATGCTGGTGGTGCTGGAAGGGTGCGTGACGCTCACGCTCAATGGTATCGATTATCCCGTCCGCCCGGGCATGGCGTTCAGCTCGCGTCTGAGTGAAGATCAGGTGATGAGCGCGCGTCACGATGCTGACAGCACGCTGAAAACGCTCTCGTTTGGCGTGTACCCGCACGATGCCGGACGTGAAGCCCTGCTTGAGTCGCTGCTGCTGGAATGGCAAAGCCTGAATACCCCCGCGTTTGTCTGGCACGTTCCCGAGTTTGTGATGTCAGGCATTCAGCATGCACAGCGGCAGGGGGGAAGCGTGCTCACGCGTAAGCTGTTGCTGGAGGGGCTCATGTACCAGCTGCTCGGCCACGGCCTGAACCAGTGCCAGCTGCCCTGCCCGAGCCGCCCTGAGCATGCGCGTCTGGAACGCGTCCGGTGCCTGCTGGAACAGTCTCCTGAACGTGACCATACACTCGCGCAGCTGGCAGCCCTTGCTGCCATGAGCCCAAGCAGCCTGCGCAGCAAGTTCCGTCAACGCTACGGCTACACACTCTTCGATTATCTCCGCGACTGTCGCCTTGCGCTGGCGCGTCGCTATCTGCTGGAAGGCCACAGCGTACAGCAGGCGGCGTGGATGTGCGGGTATCAGCATGCCACCAACTTCGCCACCGCGTTTCGTCGTCATTACGGGATTTCACCGGGTGACGTGCGCAAACTCCGCTAACGTAATTTTGTCCATCGCGCGAACGTATCCCGTGCGGTTTAGCATCGCGCATACATAACCTGGCGGCGCGCATAGCTGTTTGCACCCTCAAAAAGGTAATAATTCTTATTAACAATAAGAAATATCTCTGGAGAGGGTTATGTTTGCTAAATCGCGTCTGGCACTGCTGGTGGGATGGGTTACCGGTAGCGTCGCTTTTCCTTTACTGGCGCAGGATGCCCAAAAAACTGACACCGTGGTGGTGACCTCGCAGATGCAGTCTGCGGCCACCAAGCTTGAAACGCCGGATATTGAAACCCCGCAATCGGTCTCTATCGTCACCCGCGAGCAGTTCGAAGAGCAGGGCGCAACCAGCGTGCGTCAGGCCGTGAGCTACACGCCGGGGGTCTACAGCAACCAGATTGGGGCATCAAACCGCTTCGACTACATGGTGCTGCGCGGCTTCTCGGACGGCAGCCTGGACAACGTCTACCTCGACGGCCTGAAGATGATGGGCGACACCAATTCCCACAGCTCGCTGGTGGTTGATCCGTGGTTCCTGGACAGTATCGAAGTCGTGCGCGGCCCGGCCTCCGTGCTGTACGGTCGCTCATCGCCGGGCGGCATCGTGGCGCTCACCTCCCGTAAGCCATCGTTCGATCCGGGCGGGGAGATCAAGCTCTTCGCCGGTAACAATAACCAGCGCGGGGCGATGTTCGACGTCACCGGCCCGGTTGATGATAACGACCGCGTGGCGGTGCGCCTCAGCGGGATGACCCGCTATGCCGATTCCCAGTTCGATCCGCTCAAAGAAGAGCGTTACGCGCTGATGCCGAGCCTGACCTGGCGTATCACCGATAATACCCGTCTGGATCTGATGGCCTACCTGCACCGCGATCCGGAAGGCGGCAGCCACTCCGGCCTGCCGTATGAGGGCACCGTCGTGCCGCACAGCGGTAAGAAAATCTCCAACACCTTTTTTGAAGGTGAAGACGATTACGACAAGTACGATCGTCGGGAAAACATGGTCGGTTATAACATCGAGCACTTGTTTGACAGCGGCTGGGCCGTGCGTCAGAAGCTGCGCTACCTGCACACCAAAGTCGAGCTGAACCAGGTGTATGCCGCAGGCTGGCTGAACGACACCGAGCTGAACCGCGGCTATTCCGGCTCCGATGAGAAGATGAACGCCATCACCCTGGATAACCAGGTCGACGGCAGCTTCGATACCGGCGAGGTGAACCACCGCGTGCTGATCGGCATGGACTACCAGGACCGCACCAACAACGTCACCGGCTACTACGGCGGCTTCCCGCCGATTGACGCTTTCCATCCTGCTTATGGCGCGAAGCCGGACTACATCATCCAGTACAGCAGGGAAAAGCATAAGCTGCGCCAGACCGGCTACTACCTGCAGGATCAGATGTCCATTGACCGCTGGCGCCTCACGCTGGGTGGGCGTTACGACCAGGTGAGCGTGTCGAACGTCGACAACTTCAACCATACCCGCAGCGATCTGGATAAAAACAACTTTAGCAGCCGCGCGGCGCTGCTGTATCTGTTTGATAACGGCGTCGCGCCGTACGTCAGTTACTCCACCGCCTTTACGCCGACCAGCTTTGCCGACGAGCAGGGGAATATCCTGGATCCGATGAAGGGCAAGCAGTGGGAAGCGGGCGTGAAGTATGAGCCGGAGGGGATGAACAGCCAGTTCAGCGCCTCGGTGTTCCGCATCAACCAGAAGAACATTGCCACTAAAGAGGAGCCGACCGATCCGTACCGTTCCATCGGTGAAATCGAATCCGAAGGCGTTGAGCTGGAGGCGATTGGACAGCTGACCGACAGCCTGCGCATGCAGGCGGCCTACACCTATACGGATATTCGCTACAAGAAGAGCAGCCCGGAAGAGGAGGGCAAGCGCGCCGTCTATGCCCCGCGTAACATGGCCAGCGCCTGGCTGAGCTACGACGTCAAAAGCGGCCCGCTGGACGGCCTGACCGTCGGCTCCGGCGTGCGCTATGTCAACGGGATCGCCAGCGATCGTCAGAACACCCATACGCTACCGTCATACACCCTGGTGGATATGGTCGTGGGGTATGACCTGTCGAAAGTGGGGCTCACGGGCGTGAGCGCGCAGTTGAACGTCAATAACCTGACGGACAAAAGCTACGTTGCGGCGTGTAATTCGCTCTCTTACTGCTACTTCGGTGCAGAGCGCAGCATTGTCGGCAGCGTTTCGTGGACGTTCTGAGTCGTTAGCCAATGCCCGGTGGCGCTGCGCTTACCGGGCCTACGGGATCGGTTTTCACCCTCTCCCTGTGGGAGAGGGCCGGGGTGAGGGCAACAGGCCGCACTACCCCTCCATCGCAATCACAATCGCCTCACCCATCTTCTTCAACGCCTCGCGATGTTTATCCGTCGGCGGCAGCGCCACGTTGATCCGCAGACAGTTGCGGTACTTACCGGAGGCGGAAAACAGCGACCCGGCCGCAGCCTGGATTTTGAGACGGCACAGCTGCTTGCTGACGCACACCATGTCGACCGTCTCCGGCAGCTCGACCCACAGCAGGAAGCTGCCCTGCGGGCGGGTAACGCATATCTCTGCCGGAAAATACTGCCGCACCCAGCAGGTATAGGTCTCCATATTCTGCTGATAAATCTGGCGCATGCGCCGCACGTGGCGATGGTAATGGCCGTCGCGAATAAACGCCGCCACCGCCATCTGCGTGCCCGGCACGTTAAAACCGCCCGCGGCGTATTTCATGTGCATCACCCGGTCGTAATAGCGCCCCGGCACAATCCAGCCGACGCGCAGCCCGGGCGCCACGGTTTTGGTAAAGGAGCTGCAGAGGATCACGCGGCCATCAATGTCCATCGAGTGAATGGTGCGCGGGCGCGGGTACTCTGCGGCCAGCTCGCCGTAGATATCATCCTCCACAATCACAATATCGTGCCGCTGGGCGAGCGCCAGCACCTGCTTTTTACGTGCTTCCGGCATGATAAACCCGAGCGGGTTATTGCAGTTGGGGACCAGGATCACCGCTTTGATCGGCCACTGCTCCAGCGCCAGCTCTAACGCCTCGATGCTGATCCCGGTCTCGGGATCGGTAGGTATTTCAATCGCCTTGATGTCGAAGCCGCGCAGCATCTGCATGGTGCCGTGAAACGACGGCGACTCGACCGCCACGATATCCCCCGGCTTGCACACCGAGAGCAGGGCGATCGACAGCGCGCCGTGGCAGCCGTTGGTGATCACAATCTCGTTTGCCGCCACGGTGGAGCCGCCGTCCAGCATCAGGCGGGCGATCTGCTCGCGCAGCTCCAGACGACCATCGAGCACGTCATAGCTCAGCATTTCGCCAGGGTTATGCTGCGCAATGCGGCTCATCTCGCGCCACAGCGGCTTCAGGCTCGGCTGGTTGATGTCCGGCGAGCCGCCGCCAAAGGAGATCATCTCTTTGTCGGCGCGGGCGTCCAGCAGCATCATCACCTCATCCCACTGGGTGACGTCCACGGGGCGCTGCACCGGGCGCGTCATCGCCGGTACGGGCGGCTGCGCTTTGCGTTTCGAGACAAAATAGCCGGAGCGCGGCTGGGGCGTGATCAGCTGGAGATTTTCGAGGATCTGGTAGGCCTGCTGTATGGTGCTGATACTCACGCCGTGTTCCTGGCTCAGCGTGCGTACCGACGGCAGACGTTCGCCGCTGCGATACAGCCCTTGTTCGATACGTTCCGCCAGTAGGTTGGCCAGATGTTGATAGCGCGTCATGCTGTATCCTTTGTTTTCACCATACAGATTATTAAACCAGTACAGACTGGTGGGTAAAACGCCATGCAGATACCGTTTTAGTGGATCTGTATGGTAAACAAAAGCAGTTTTTGAATCTGTATTGTACTGGCCGTTTTCCATGATGATAACCCCCTGGCACAGCGAGGAGAGCATCATGGAATTCTACGAGAATCGTTCAAAACGTCCGTTTATCGCGTTTGTCTGGGTAGCGAAAACGCTGCGTAACTGGTATCGCATCAACCGTACCCGCCGCATTCTGAGCCAGATGAGCGACGAGCAGCTCAAGGACGTTGGGTTATCGCGATATGATGTGTAAGCATAGGGTTGCCCGGTGGCGCTACGCTTACCGGGCCTACAGGAGACCGTAGGCCGGGTAAGGCGCAGCCGCCACCCGGCGGTTTTCAACTCAACAGCGCAAGCGTCTGCCGTTTCGGCCTTTCCAGCAGCTCAACCGCCTCCTGATATGACCGCACGTTGTTATAGCCCATCACCAGCCCGTAGCGTTTGCCCGACCCGCGATACCACTCCGAAAGCGCATTAACCTGTAGTTGCTGTTCCTGCCAGCAGCGGGCAATCTCCCGGTCAGCGCTTCCCTTTGCGAGGAACGCGACAATATGCATTCCACCGTCGTTTTGCTCGGTGAAGAACAGGTCACCATAGACCTCACCCAGGGCGGCAATTATCCAGTCGCGGCGGATCTGATACAGGGCGCGCATCTTTTTCAGATGACGAAAAAAATGCCCTTCGTTGAGAAATGCGGTGAGGATTTTTTGCGTCAGCACCGGCTGGCCGCTGGTGGTAATGTCCGCGCAGTCGGTAAAGGCCCCGACGGTGCTGGCGGGCATCACCACGTAGCCCATGCGCAGTGAAGGCATGATGGTTTTGCTGAAGGTGCCCATAAAGATCACCCTGTCATGCTGGTCGAGGCTTTTCATCGACGGCAGCACTTTGCGGGTGTAGTGAAATTCCCCGTCGTAATCGTCTTCGATAATCCACGCCTCGTTTTGTGACGCCCAGTCGAGCAGCTGCTGCTTGCGCGGCAGTGAGAGCGTCACCGCCAGCGGACTCTGATGCGACGGGGTAACGATGGCAAAACGCGCGTCGCGATGATGACGGAGCAGGTAGTCCGTATCGATGCCGCAGCGATCAACCGGCACGGTGTGCAGGCGGGGCACGATCCGCTTGAGCAGCTGCTGGCCCATAAAATAGCCCGGATCCTCAAACACCACCTTGTCGCTGCGGCTGGCAAGCGTGTCAAGGATCAGGCGCAGGCTGCCGCTGTAGCCGCTGGTGATCAGTACCTGTTCGGCGGTGCAGGATAACCCGCGCGAGATATTGAGATAGCGGGCAATCGCCTCGCGCAGCGGATACCAGCCCAGCACCGGCGGGTTGAGCATTTCATCCTGACGCATGGCGCGCGTCGCTTGGCCCGCCAGCAGCAGCCATTTTTTATAGGGGAAGCTGTCGAGCGCCGGAATGCCGGGGCGCAGAAAACCGGCCCGTTCGCGCTGGCTAATCAACGACGCCGGCAGCGTGCCGGTCGCTTGTTCTGTGGGGGCGTGTTGCGCGGGCAGCAGAAGATCCGGGTTCACCCGCGTCCCGCGCGCGCCCTGGCTTACCAGATACCCTTCGCCCGTCAGAATGGCATACGCCGTCTCGACGGTTTTACGCGCCACCTTCAGCTCTTCGGCCAGCACGCGGATGGCAGGCACTTTATCGCCCGGCTTCAGCACGCCGCGCGTGATGTTGTCGCGATAGCGGGAATAAATCTCATGATAGCCCGGCTTCATGTCCTACCTCATTTCACGCTTTTTGTGTCTTTTTACTATGTCATTAACGGCGTAGATTTGCCTTATCGCATGAAAAAAACGGCACAAAAAGAGGAAAGACAATGAGCACCCGCGTAAACCACCACAAAGCCACACCTGCACTTGCCAACGCGCTTTCTGCCCTGAGCATGGAGGTGGCGAAAACCTCCATCGACCCGGCGCTTAAGCACCTTATCGACATTCGCGTATCGCAGCTGAACGGCTGCACCTTCTGTCTGGATATGCACTCGAAAGAGGCTAAAATCGCCGGTGAGCGCGAGCTGCGCCTGTACCATCTGGCGGCCTGGCGCGAGTCCCCGCTGTTTAGCGCCCGTGAAAAAGCGGCGCTGGCCTTCACCGAAGCGCTGACCCAGATTGGCGTACATGGCGTGAGCGATGCGCTGTACCGCAGCGTGGCGGAGCACTTCTCGGATGTCGAGATTTCAGAGCTGAACTTCGCCATCGTAGCGATCAACGCCTGGAACCGCCTGGGCATTACCTCCCGCATGGAGCCGGGCGCGCTGGATGCGGCTTACGGTCTGAACAAGGCTAACCTGGAATAATTCTGCGCTCGCGGATCATCGCCACCAGCGCCCGTAATCCAGGCGAGTGGGGGATTGGGGCGTTTATGGAGTCGAAGTCGATGGTGGGTTAAACCCTGCCCGGTGGCGCTACGCTTACCGGGCCTACATGAGCCCGTAGGCCGGATAAGCGCAGCGCCATCCGGCAAACACTTCGCTCCATACCGAAGCATTGTGGTTTTTCCTCCTGCATTCTCTCCACACCCTCACAACGGAGAGACACCCATGATCGCAGTCCTTTTTGAAGCCAAAGCGGAGCCTCATCATCAGGCGCGCTATCTGCAGCTTGCCGCTGAACTCAAGCCTTTGCTGGCGGACATCGACGGCTTTATTGATATAGAACGTTTTCAGAGCCTGAGCATCGACGGCAAAATCCTGTCCCTTTCCTGGTGGCGGGATGAAGAGGCCGTCCGCCGCTGGAAGCAGAATGTCTTCCATCAGGCCGCGCAGGCCGAAGGCCGGGAGTCGATTTTTTCTTTCTACCGTATTCGCGTGGCGCAGCTGGTGCGGGAGTACAGCTCCGAAACGGGAGGGCACGCGGATGTATGACGTTCACGTGATTTTTAGCGACAGGCCCGGCGAGCTGGCGCGCTTTGGACAGCTGTTAGGCCGCAACGGCGTGGGGCTGGAGGGGGGCGGCGTTTTCGGTACGGATGCCCATTTCCTGGTGGAGGACGGGGAAAAAGCCCGCCGTGTGCTGCTCGACGCCGGGTTTACCGTGCAGGCGCTGCGAAAGCCGGTGATCAGAAAGCTTAAGCAGGAGCGTCCTGGCGAGCTGGGCGAGATAGCGGCGGCGCTGGCCGCAAAGGGCGTGTCTATCCTGACTCAGTACAGCGACCACGCGAATCACCTTATTCTGCTGACGGATGATGATAAGCTGGCCGCTGAGATCACCACACCCTGGGCGACGAATGTTAAAGACGAGCTTACCCTCTGATAACAGCGCGATGCTGGAAAAGGCCATTGCTGCTGTAGCGGCTGCAATGGCCGATCCGTCGCGCGTGAAAATGCTGTGCGCGCTGATGGACGGGCGAGCGTGGACGGCCACCGAACTGAGTGCGGCGGCAGACGTTGCGCCGTCGACCGCCAGCGGGCATCTCGCCCGGCTGGTTGAAGGGCAGTTAATTACCTGCCTGTCGCAAGGGCGGCATCGTTATTATCGTCTTGCCGGGCACGACGTGGCGGCGCTGGTGGAACAGATGATGGAGCTTTCGTGGAGCCGCATTACCCCGCCGGAAACTACCGCGCCGAAAGCCATGCGTAAAGCCCGAACCTGCTACGACCATCTCGCAGGCGCGGTGGCGGTGCAGATCTACGATTTCATGCAGGCAGCAGGCTGGCTGGAGGTAGACGGTTCAGCGCTCACGCCGTATGGTCGGGAGCAGTTTCTGAAGCTCGGCGTTTCGTTAAGCGCTCATTCGCGCCGAAAAGCGTGCTGCGCCTGCCTGGACTGGAGCGAGCGGCGGTTTCATCTCGGAGGCGAAGCCGGCGCGGCGCTGCTTATTTATCTGGAAAGCAAAGGGTGGATCCAGCGGGTGGCGGGGTACAGGGAGGTGGTTGTGACGGCTTCAGGACAGGGCGCCATCACCAGACATTTTAGCCGCTAAACTCCGCTGCGGGCTGTGCCCTCACTCTGCCCTTCTCCCACAGGGCTGAGGGATCCCCAGTAATTTTTTTATGCAGAAGCAATAAAGTTGCTTTCTAAATGACTGAGGGCTGTCAGCGATGCCCTGGTCCGGCTGTAAATC
>NZ_JBLVYK010000260.1:0-278 GCF_048284255.1 Enterobacter cloacae complex sp.6700776
GGGGGTTGTGTGCGCATGAATGTCGACAAGGCAATCGCTGTCGGCACCTCTGCCGTCCTCCCTCTTGATATGTCCCTCGCCGTGCGCTGCTTCGTACGGCGACATAGCCACGCAGTCGACGACGTACCGGAGTTCACAACTGCCATTCTTTTCTCCCTGGAGCTCGACGCTCTGTCTCGCCGTGCCCGCCGACTGCAACTTGGCGGGGGGGGCTGAAGTACGCCGAGACCGGCCGATTCAGCCCCCCCGAACGCAAATCCAACCCAAAAAACTCGTTT
>NZ_JBLVYK010000261.1:0-278 GCF_048284255.1 Enterobacter cloacae complex sp.6700776
CAAATAAAGAGGGCATAGATTTAGCAGCACTATGCAAAGAGGTTAAAGATAATCGTAAAGGCTTAGTAATCGACAATATCCAGGAAACACAAAAAAATATATTAGACGATTTATCAACTATTTTAGAGTTGATGACAGACAAAACTAAACCCACATCAGCATGGAAAACCTCTGATATTGTCGAATTCAATAATAAGGATCAATATGCCCGTATTAGCTACAGTGGAAACGGTAGAAAAGTGCGTTTTGAATTTAATAGGCTTAATCAAACCGTTATT
>NZ_JBLVYK010000262.1:0-277 GCF_048284255.1 Enterobacter cloacae complex sp.6700776
GCGCCGGACCTGGGCAAAACCCTGGGCGAAAGCGTTGGGTCGACTATCGGCGGCACCATCGAAAGTGCGCTGGCAGGCCTGCCGGTGATCGGCGGCCTGCTGAACAAGCTACTCGGCAATTAATTCCCGCCCTCGCAGCATGAAAAAAGGCGCCTGTTTCAGGCGCCTTTTCGCATTATTACTTCAGGTTTACACCTTCTCCGGCTTATTTACGCGCCGAATCCGGTGAACGCATATAGCGGAAGAAATCGCTGTCCGGACTCAGGACCATCACATC
>NZ_JBLVYK010000263.1:0-277 GCF_048284255.1 Enterobacter cloacae complex sp.6700776
GCGCTCAGCGAAGCGAGCACGCTTTTCAGCGCCGCTTCCATGGACTCGATGTAATCTCGCGGGTGATGGCGGAAGCGGTTGTTAGCGCCATCGCAATACTGTCCTTCCCGCCAGCGCGGATACCACTCCACGCTGGTCGCCAGCTCTGCGCCGGACGCGCATTCCACCGCCAGAGCGCGGACTGAGTCACTACCAAAGTCGAGGCCAATCGCAATTGCCATCTTGTTACTCCATGCAGAAATCATTCATGCAGCAACAGTAGATATCCCCGGCAAAA
>NZ_JBLVYK010000264.1:0-277 GCF_048284255.1 Enterobacter cloacae complex sp.6700776
GCATTATCTGGCTTATCAAGCGGTTATGGCTGGGGGAAATGGAGTTGGTTTACGGTGGCCAGCCTGATGCTGTTATTGATCATTATTGCAGGTTGGTTGACACCATTTTGGCTGGTGGTGGGGGCGCTATTATGGTTGCACAGCGCTGCTGTGCTAATGGGCATAGGAATAACGCCTGTGGATAGACGTGATGTACAAGCCTAAACCATTACCGCCCCTCGCTTTTCGCCAGCGGGATGACTTGGCTTTTCACCGTGCATTGCAGCAAGCGGCAAAG
>NZ_JBLVYK010000265.1:0-276 GCF_048284255.1 Enterobacter cloacae complex sp.6700776
CCGGCATGGAAAATGCCCGGCTGAGCGTCAGAAAATCATTTTGAAAGGTGTACCCCAGCGTGGCGTCCGTGGGTACCGCAGGATCTTTTGCTGGCATATCTCTGTCCGTTCGAAATTTATTATTAAACCAGAGGACGTATACAGCTCATCCTTAAAAGCAGGTGTACATGCTAAAACTGATGACCTTTAATTTCAATGTTAGGTTTACTCTGTCGGTTTCGCTAGTAAACTTATTCAGTGTCAATCAGGGCGCACGAGGGATGCCGTGGATAATGT
>NZ_JBLVYK010000266.1:0-276 GCF_048284255.1 Enterobacter cloacae complex sp.6700776
GCTATTTCCGCACTCGCGCGCCGCTGACGGAAATCGAGATGATCGCCGCAATGGCCGCCGATGCCGTTCGCCAGCAGAAGCGCCTGAATCATGTTGAAGAGCAGATCGAAACGGTCACAGAAGCTGTGGAGAACATCAAACGCGGGACCATGCGCGCCGGATATGTCGGTTACCGCCAGGTGGTCGCCAAAAGCGGCATGACTGATGCCAAGTGCAGGAATCTGGTCAATACTTATCGCATCCCCACCGACACCCACGAATTCATGACACCAGACG
>NZ_JBLVYK010000267.1:0-276 GCF_048284255.1 Enterobacter cloacae complex sp.6700776
GATCTTGCCGTTTCTTACTGTATGCAGGTGGACCACGGGTTCGCCCAGTCGCTGGAGTTCCTGCTCGGTGGGCTGGATAAGGTGCCAGTTCTGCCTGTGTTCATCAACGGTGTCGCCACGCCGCTGCCCGGTTTCCAGCGTACCCGCATGTTGGGTGAAGCCATTGGACGTTTCACCAGCACTCTCAATAAACGCGTGCTGTTCCTGGGTTCCGGTGGGCTTTCCCATCAGCCGCCGGTGCCCGAACTGGCGAAAGCCGATGCCCATATGCGCGAC
>NZ_JBLVYK010000268.1:0-276 GCF_048284255.1 Enterobacter cloacae complex sp.6700776
CTGCTGTAAGTGAAGAATAAAGAAATGAGGATCTAAGGTGATTTCCTCATTAGAAGGGAATGAAGCAAGTTCCTGTTCTAGCCAAACGCGAGTCGGATTTTGGGCGAAAAATTGACTACTGGCTTGGTTTTGTAGGTGCAAGACAGAGCTGTTTTGTTGTAAATCTGCCCATTGATTTCGCTTGTCTTGCCAAATGAAGGTATAGCCAGCGGCAATGCTCACCACCAAAATCAACGGTATTGTTAGATATTGCTGCCAAAGGGGTCGGTACCAAAA
>NZ_JBLVYK010000269.1:0-275 GCF_048284255.1 Enterobacter cloacae complex sp.6700776
GATAAAATAGATGCGTACCACACTGCTTACAGAAAGCCCTTTCGGCCCATTCCGATGAAGCGAAACGAGTAATAAACTCTCTACCTTCAATTTCAGGTTCGCCTTCATAGCCGATGGTCATTCCAGGACCACCATTCCATTTTAGGCACATGCCACAGTGGCAAACATGAACGGTATCGATAGGCTGATTGATAGTCAGTTTGACTGACCCACATAAACACTGTCCTTTAGGCATGATCCTGTCCTCTATTGATGCTGTTAGATTCAAAAAAGGG
>NZ_JBLVYK010000026.1:0-29216 GCF_048284255.1 Enterobacter cloacae complex sp.6700776
TGTTAAAGAGCAGTTGCGACGCGCTTCAGCGCTCTGTCGCGAGGTGGCGTATATTACGCTTTCCTCTTTCAGAGTCAACCCGTTATTTCAGGATTTTTTCTCTTCAACCGACCGGGTTGTCTGTGAAGTGATTCACATCCGCCGTGTCGATGGAGGCGCATTATAGGGAGTTCTCCGCAGGCCGCAACCGCTAAATGACAGAAAAATGACTGACTGCTGCATTCCCCAGCAAAACCCCGCCTTATACCCTTTTACACACAGAGTTATCCACAGCGCTTCGAAAAAGTGAAAATATGCGAGCGTTGCGCAAACGTTTTCGTTAAAATGCTCGCGCTTAACAAGGAGGCCTCGTCAGGTGTGTTAGATGAGTTTTTCGCTGGAAAATTCATCTAACGCTCTCTGTAATCGTGAAATCCAGGGGATTTACCATGCAACAACGTCGTCCAGTCCGCCGCGCTCTGCTCAGTGTTTCTGATAAAGCCGGTATCATCGAATTCGCTCAGGCACTTTCCGCACGCGGTGTGGAGCTGCTTTCTACAGGCGGTACCGCTCGCCTGTTAGCAGAGAAAGGTCTGCCGGTAACCGAAGTGTCCGACTACACCGGTTTCCCGGAAATGATGGATGGACGCGTCAAAACCCTGCACCCGAAAGTGCACGGCGGCATTCTGGGTCGTCGCGGTCAGGACGACGGTATTATGGAGCAGCACAATATTGCCCCCATCGACATGGTTGTCGTTAACCTCTATCCCTTCGCCCAGACCGTCGCCCGCGAAGGCTGTTCTCTGGAAGATGCCGTAGAGAACATTGACATCGGCGGCCCGACCATGGTGCGCTCCGCAGCCAAGAACCATAAAGATGTGGCCATCGTAGTGAAGAGCAGCGACTACAGCGCCATTATTAATGAGATGGACGCCAACGAAGGGTCCCTGACGCTTGATACGCGTTTCGACCTCGCCATCAAAGCCTTCGAACACACCGCCGCGTACGACAGTATGATCGCCAACTACTTCGGTAGCCTGGTTCCTGCCTACCACGGTGAAAGCAAAGATCCATCTGGTCGCTTCCCGCGCACCCTGAACCTGAACTTCATTAAGAAGCAGGATATGCGCTACGGCGAGAACAGCCACCAGCAGGCAGCCTTCTATATAGAAGAAGAGGTGAAAGAAGCCTCTGTTGCGACTGCTCAGCAGGTACAGGGCAAAGCCCTCTCTTATAACAACATTGCCGATACCGACGCCGCGCTGGAATGCGTGAAAGAGTTCAGCGAGCCGGCCTGCGTTATCGTCAAGCACGCCAACCCATGCGGCGTCGCAGTAAGCACCTCCATTATGGATGCCTACGATCGCGCCTACAAAACCGACCCGACCTCCGCGTTCGGCGGCATTATCGCCTTCAACCGCGAGCTGGATGCGGAAACCGCGCAGGCCATCATCTCCCGTCAGTTTGTCGAAGTGATCATCGCGCCATCCGCATCCGAAGAAGCGCTGAAAATCACCGCGGCGAAACAGAACGTGCGCGTGCTGGTTTGCGGTCAGTGGGCAGAGCGCGTTCCAGGTCTGGACTTCAAGCGCGTGAACGGCGGTCTGCTGGTTCAGGATCGCGATTTGGGTATGGTGACAGAAGCCGACCTGCGCGTGGTGACCAAACGTCAGCCGACCGAACAGGAGCTGCGCGACGCGCTGTTCTGCTGGAAAGTGGCGAAGTTCGTGAAGTCTAACGCCATTGTTTACGCCAAAGAGAACATGACCATCGGGATAGGCGCAGGCCAGATGAGCCGCGTTTACTCTGCGAAAATTGCGGGTATTAAAGCAGGTGACGAAGGTCTGGAAGTCAAAGGTTCCGCCATGGCCTCTGACGCCTTCTTCCCGTTCCGCGACGGTATTGATGCGGCCGCTGCTGTGGGCATCACCTGTGTGATCCAGCCTGGCGGTTCAATCCGTGATGAAGAAGTGATTGCCGCTGCCGACGAACATGGCATCGCAATGATCTTTACCGACATGCGCCACTTCCGCCATTAATTTCCGGAGCAGAAAATGAAAGTATTAGTGATTGGTAATGGCGGGCGCGAGCACGCCCTGGCGTGGAAAGCAGCGCAGTCTCCGCAGGTTGAAACCGTCTTTGTGGCACCGGGTAACGCCGGTACCGCACTGGAGCCCGCGCTACAGAACGTCGCCATCGGCGTAACCGATATCCCGGCGCTGCTGAGCTTTGCCCGGAACGAGAATATCGATCTGACGATTGTGGGCCCGGAAGCGCCGCTGGTGATCGGCGTTGTAGATGCCTTCCGCGCCGCGGGCCTGAAAATTTTCGGCCCAACGGAAGGTGCCGCACAGCTGGAAGGTTCAAAAGCCTTCACCAAAGATTTCCTCGCGCGTCATAACATCCCGACGGCGGAATATCAGAACTTCACCGAGGTAGAGCCTGCTCTGGCTTACCTGCGTGAAAAAGGCGCGCCGATTGTGATTAAAGCCGACGGTCTGGCTGCCGGGAAAGGCGTTATCGTGGCGATGACCCTTGAAGAAGCGGAAGCCGCTGTGCAGGATATGCTGGCGGGTAACGCCTTTGGCGATGCGGGCCACCGCATCGTGATTGAAGAGTTCCTCGACGGCGAAGAAGCGAGCTTTATCGTGATGGTTGACGGCGAGCACGTCCTGCCGATGGCCACCAGCCAGGATCACAAGCGCGTAGGCAATGCCGACACGGGTCCAAACACCGGCGGGATGGGTGCTTACTCCCCAGCTCCAGTGGTCACTGACGAAGTACACCAGCGCACCATGGACCGCATCATCTGGCCAACCGTAAAAGGGATGGCGGCGGAAGGCAATACCTACACCGGTTTCCTCTACGCAGGCCTGATGATCGACAAGCAGGGTAACCCGAAGGTGATTGAATTCAACTGCCGCTTCGGCGATCCGGAAACTCAGCCGATCATGCTGCGCATGAAGTCCGATCTGGTTGATCTGTGTCTGGCGGCGTGCGAAGGCAAGCTGAATGAGAAAACTTCCGAGTGGGACGAGCGTGCCTCTTTAGGTGTGGTGATTGCTGCGGGTGGGTATCCGGGTAGCTACAACACCGGGGATGAGATCCACGGCCTGCCGCTGGAAGAGATTGACGGTGCGAAGGTGTTCCACGCCGGTACAAAGCTCTCTGATGATGACCGCGTGCTCACTAATGGTGGACGCGTGCTGTGTGCGACCGCACTGGGTCATACCGTGGCAGAGGCGCAGAAGCGCGCCTATGCGTTGATGGCGGATATTCACTGGAACGGCAGCTTCAGCCGCCAGGATATCGGCTATCGTGCCATTGCGCGGGAGCAGGGAGAGTAATTTCACACCCTCACCCTAACCCTCTCCCAAAGGGAGAGGGGATTTACGTCAGAAACTCTTCTCTGTCGGCTGCCAGGTGCAGAAATCTTCGTTCGCCACCAGCAACAGCTGAGAGCCTTCCGGCGCTTCCAGCCATGCCACACTCACCTCCACAGATGAATGCCACTGACGACGCTGAATGTGTTCGGTTGCCCAGGATTCAAGCTCAGGTTTCACTGTCTGCCCTTCGCAGGTGGTCACCGTGCCGTCGGCATGCCAGCGCCCCTGGCGCAGCACCACGCGGCCCTGACGCAGCGCATCGCTGGTCTGGCGAAGTTGTTCAGCACGGTAGCGGTAGAGCGCGACCTGATCGCTGGAAAGCTGCTGTTTCAGTCCACTGACCTCATGCTGCATAAAGCTCAGCTCGCCGTGGTCGTCAAAACGCACCTTTACGTGTTCGGGAGTCTTACTGTAGATATTCAGTTCAATGAGCGACAGCGCATCGCCCTGCCAGCGGTATTCTGCGGTCGAGGTATTGCCGTTATGCCACGGACTGAACGCGGTAAGCATATGCACTTCATCGCTGGAATCTTTGCGCCAGATCCTGACCGCTCCCTGGTTGTCAGCGTAGCCGCTGGCGGTAAACGGGGGGAGTGAGGAATCATGACTACAGGCAGACAGCAACAGTACGCCTGCCAGCGCGAGCGGTCCACGCCAGAATGACAAAAGGGGCGTTGCCGCCCCTTCGTTAAAACTGTTCACTGCCACGCGTCTTACTTAACTGCGTCTTTCAGTGCTTTACCAGAAACAAATGCCGGCACGTTAGCTGCGGCGATTTTGATTTCTTTACCGGTCTGCGGGTTGCGGCCAGTACGCTCAGCGCGGTGGTTCACTTTGAAGGTACCGAAACCAACCAGTTGTACAGCATCGCCTTCTTTCAGAGACTCAGTAATAGCAGCCAGGGTAGATTCCAGAGCAGCTTTAGCCTGCACTTTAGACAGATCAGCCTTGTCCGCAATTACATCAATCAGTTGAGTCTTGTTCATAAGTTATCCTTTCAATGTGTTTATCGCTTGCTAAGCATCGAGTGCGACGAAAATGCCAAAAAAGCACTCTCCTGCATACACGCACCGATAGCCACTTTTTTTCGCCCCCCAAATGTAGACCAGACGGGGGGCGAAAGGGAAGAGTCGAGGAGTGACAAAACAGGCGTTAAATCACGTTTTGTTGTCTCATTGGTTAAAAATTATACCAATATTGCTCTCGCCGGCCTCGCGCAGGTCCGCGCGAAGCCCTTTGATCAGCTCAATATCACGTTCTTCACACTCCGCCAGCAGACGGAAAATTTCCCACTGAATATCCCATTCCTGTTCAACCGCCGGGTTAGCACGCAGCTCTTCGTCGGTCATTTCACGGCCTTCCTGGGTCATTTCCAGCATCGCGACGGTGGTGATGGATGCCTTACTGACTTCAATGGCGTGCTCCAGGGTTTCACCGCTCAGACGGGAGTGGATCAGCTCGCTCAACGCCACACAGGCATCGATAGCCGGGTAGACGCCATACAGGTCGTAATCGTCCGCCGCAGGAATTGCCTCTTCCAGCTTTTCAAGCTGAGAGTCGAAGTTTACCTTTGCGTCTTTGACCGTCAGCGTCTCCCAGATCAAATCCAGGATACGTCGATAAATCTGGCCTTCGCCAAACTCCGTTTGCTTACAGAACGCGGCATAGTTGGGGTACATGCGCTCGCACAGGCAAGCCATAAACGTCACGTGCTGCCAGCTTTCCAGCTTCTCAAGGCGCAGATGAATCGGGTTTTGTAACATGATGATGTCTCGAATCGAAAATTAGCCGCAGTTTACCTGAATCACGGCTGAATTTCCTGCCAACGAATGAATGCCGGACGTGAAGAGGCAACGGCGTCAGCCCAGCGGGTAGGCTCAGGTAAGCGGTAGCCCTTCATACAGCGTTGCACCCACGCCAGGGCGCTGTCCATGCTGACCCGATGCCCGGTTGCGATAAACAGCGGATTGCAGCGCGCTTTACTGCGCCAGACCCACGCCAGCTGCTCGCCTTTATGGATAAGCGGCGCCAGCGCGCCCGGTTCGGCAGAGAGCGGCTCAAACGCGCCGCACAGGCGTTTTTTCGCCACGCCGATGGTCGGCACGTCTACCAGCAGACCAAAGTGGCTGGCAACGCCCAGGCGACGCGGATGGGAGATGCCGTGCCCATCCACAAACAGCAGATCGGGTTTTTGCGAGAGTTGCTCCCACGCGGCCAGCAGCGCGGGATATTCGCGGAAGGAGAGAAAGCCGGGGATATAGGGCATGGTGGTGGCGATACGCGCCACCTTGTACTCCACCAGCTCCAGCGACGGGTATTTCAGCACCACCATCGCCGCTCGCGTCACTTCACCGCCTTGCTCAAACCCGACATCCGCCCCGCCAATGTATCGCGGAGGGTCCGTATCCAGACGATCCTCGCGGATCACCGATGAAGCCAGTTCGATTTGCTGAGCGCGTAGCGACGCGAGATCCATAACCACTCCTTACTTGTGATACTGGGCAGAAAGCCGATGCACCGCCTCCACAAATACGCCAGCGTGTTCTGGCGGTACATCCTGATGAATACCGTGACCAAGGTTGAAGACGTGGCCTTCGCCCTGGCCGAAACCAGACAGTATAGTCGACACTTCTTCTTCGATACGGGCAGGCTGCGCATAGAGCATGGAAGGGTCCATGTTGCCCTGGAGCGCCACTTTATCCCCCACGCGACGACGCGCATCGGCAATATCAGTGGTCCAGTCGAGGCCCAGCGCATCACAGCCGGTGGCCGCCATCGCTTCCAGCCACTGACCGCCGCCTTTCGTAAACAGCGTTACCGGCACGCGGCGGCCTTCGTTTTCACGCAGCAGACCATCGACAATTTTGTGCATGTAGTACAGGGAGAACTGCTGATAATCACGCCCGGTCAGCACGCCGCCCCAGGTGTCGAAAATCATCACCGACTGCGCGCCCGCTTTAATCTGCGCGTTGAGATAGAGCGTGACGCTCTTCGCCAGCTTGTCGAGCAGGGCATGCAGGGCCTGCGGCTCTGCGTACATCATCTTTTTGATGACGGTAAAGGCTTTGCTGCTGCCGCCTTCCACCATGTAGGTGGCCAGCGTCCACGGACTACCGGAGAAGCCAATCAGCGGCACGTCGCCTTTGAGCTCGCGGCGGATGGTGCGCACGGCGTTCATCACATAGCCCAGCTCGCCTTCCGGATCGGGGATCGGCAGCTTATCAACGTCGGCTTTGCTTTTGATCGGTGAGGTAAAACGCGGCCCCTCGCCGGTTTCGAAATAGAGCCCAAGGCCCATCGCGTCCGGAATGGTAAGAATGTCCGAAAAAAGAATGGCGGCATCGAGCGGGAAGCGGCGCAGCGGCTGGAGCGTCACCTCACAGGCCAGTTCGGCGTTTTTGCACAGCGACATAAAATCGCCCGCCTGCGCACGCGTGGCTTTGTACTCTGGCAGATAGCGTCCCGCCTGGCGCATCATCCACACCGGGGTGACATCAACGGGCTGGCGCAGCAGCGCACGCAGATAACGATCGTTCTTCAGTTCGGTCATTTTGCAGTTCCTTATTGCGTCAGTCCGTCAGTGTAACACTACTCATACTCGGCCCGACACATTGCCACGGTATCTTCTATCAGGCGACGCGCCACCGTTCCCGGCGGGGGCAGCAGCGGTAAATCGTCGTAGCGATACCAGTTCGCCTCCAGCAGCTCTTTCTGATCGATAACAATCTCGCCGCTGTCGTATTCCGCCATAAACGCGGTCATCAGGGACATCGGGAACGGCCACGGCTGCGACGTCACATAGCGCAGGTTTTTCACCTTAATGCCGCTCTCCTCCATCACCTCGCGCGCCACCGCCTGTTCCAGCGTTTCGCCGACTTCCACGAACCCGGCGAGGACGGTGTGAATGCCGTTGCGATGGCGGGTATGCTGCGCCAGCAGGATGGAATCATCACGGCGGATGGCGACAATGATGCACGGTGCGATTTGCGGGTAGTAACGTTCACGGCAGTGGCCGCAGAGCAGCGCCCATTCGGTTTTGCTCGGGTGCATGGTGTGGCCGCAGTAACCGCAGTATTTGTGCGAGCGGTAAAACTCCGCCAGCTGTACGCCGCGCCCCGCCAGCTGGAACAGGCCGACGTCCAGATCCAGCACCTGACGTACGGATCCCATATCCTGACGGCACGCCTGTTGGATCAACCACACGGGATCGCCCTGCCACTCGCCGATCTTCAGCGCGGACTGGCCCACCAGATCGAACGTTTCCGCGGCACCGTAGGGCAACTCTCCTGAGGGCAGCCATAATTTTTGTTCGTGGCTGACGATCCACCAACCCAGATCTGATTTTTCAATAATACGATCCATATCTATTGCACTACCTTCGCTTCACTGACATGTTGTTAGCATTGTGGTTACATTTTGGATAAGCAGATCCCATTTTAAACCTTATGGAGTCGACCATGTTAAACCAGCTGGAAAGCCTGACTGAGCGCGTTGGAGGAAGTAACACCCTGGTGGATCGCTGGCTACATGTGCGCAAGCATCTCCTTGTGGCGTATTACAATCTGGTTGGTCTTAAGCCTGGCAAAGAATCCTTTATGCGACTCAATGAAAAAGCGCTGGACGACTTTTGTCAGAGCCTGGTCGACTACCTCTCCGACGGCCATTTCAACCTTTATGAACGCATTATCCGCGAAATGGAAGGGACAACGCCGTATTTAGCGGCCAGTAAACTCTGTCCGTTGCTTGAAGCCAACACCCAGCAGATCATGGACTACTACGATTCCACGCTGGAGAACGCTATCGATCACGATAACTATCTTGAGTTTCAGCAGGCGCTTTCCGACCTTGGCGAAGCACTGGAAGAGCGATTCACGCTGGAAGACAAGCTCATCGCCCTCGTGCTGGACAACAACCTGACTATCAGCACCAGCGATAACGTTGCGCGCCCTGCTTGAGTTCTTAATCGTTAACGAGTAATTTACAACCATTCGCCCCTCTGCGGAGGGGGATTTTTCTTGTCGGAGTGCCCAGTGTGAAAGCACGGGCTGAGACCGTTAATTCGGGATCCGCGGAACCTGATCTGGTTAATACCTGCGAAGGGAACAAGAGTCACACTGCTGTTGTATCGCCTTCGGGCGATCTTCTCTTGCTTCATCCGTCGTCTGACAAGCCATGTCCTTCACATCTGGAATGAGCTATGTCTACAACAAAACTGACCCGCCGCGAACAGCGCGAACACGCACAACGCTTCATCGACACCCTGGAAGGCACCGCTTTCCCGAACTCAACGCGCATCTACATCACCGGTTCACAGGCCGATATCCGCGTGCCGATGCGCGAAATCCAGCTCAGCCCGACGCTTATCGGCGGCAGCAAAGAGCACCCGCAGTTTGAAGACAACGAAGCCGTGCCGGTGTATGACACCTCCGGCCCGTACGGCGATCCTGATGTTGCTATCAACGTGCAGCAGGGTCTGGCAAAGCTTCGCCAGCCGTGGATTGATGCCCGTAACGACTGCGAAGAACTGAGCGTGCGCAGCTCGGCGTACACCAACGCGCGCCTGGCCGACGACGGTCTGGACGAGCTGCGCTTTACCGGCCTGCTGACGCCGAAACGCGCTAAAGCGGGCAAATGCGTAACCCAGTTGCACTACGCGCGACAGGGTATCGTCACGCCGGAGATGGAGTTCATCGCCATCCGCGAAAACATGGGCCGCGAGCGCATTCGCAGCGAAGTGCTGCGCCACCAGCATCCGGGTGAAGGGTTTGGCGCTCGCCTGCCGGAGAACATCACGCCGGAATTCGTGCGTGATGAAGTAGCCGCCGGGCGCGCGATTATTCCCGCCAACATCAACCACCCGGAATCCGAGCCGATGATTATCGGCCGCAACTTCCTGGTGAAGGTCAACGCCAACATCGGCAACTCTGCCGTCACCTCTTCCATCGAAGAAGAGGTGGAAAAGCTGGTCTGGTCGACGCGCTGGGGCGCGGACACGGTGATGGACCTCTCCACCGGCCGTTACATTCACGAAACCCGCGAATGGATCCTGCGTAACAGCCCGGTGCCGATTGGCACCGTCCCGATTTATCAGGCGCTGGAGAAGGTCAACGGCATCGCCGAAAACCTTACCTGGGAAGCGTTCCGCGACACGCTGCTGGAGCAGGCGGAACAGGGCGTGGACTACTTCACCATTCACGCGGGCGTACTGCTGCGCTACGTGCCGATGACCGCGAAGCGTCTGACCGGTATCGTCTCACGCGGCGGTTCGATTATGGCGAAATGGTGCCTTTCCCATCATCAGGAAAACTTCCTCTACGAGCACTTCCGCGAAATCTGCGAGATCTGCGCCGCTTATGACGTTTCTCTGTCGCTGGGCGACGGCCTGCGTCCTGGCTCCATCCGTGACGCGAACGACGAGGCGCAGTTTGCCGAGCTGCACACGCTGGGCGAGCTAACCAAAATCGCCTGGGAGTACGATGTGCAGGTGATGATTGAAGGCCCGGGCCATGTACCGATGCAGATGATCCGCCGCAACATGACCGAGGAGCTGGAGCACTGCCACGAAGCACCGTTCTACACCCTGGGGCCGTTGACCACCGATATTGCGCCGGGCTATGACCACTTCACTTCCGGGATCGGCGCGGCGATGATCGGCTGGTTCGGCTGCGCCATGCTCTGCTACGTGACGCCGAAAGAGCACCTCGGGCTGCCAAACAAAGAGGACGTGAAGCAGGGACTGATTACCTACAAGATTGCCGCCCACGCGGCGGATCTGGCGAAAGGCCATCCGGGCGCGCAAATTCGCGACAACGCCATGTCTAAAGCGCGCTTTGAATTCCGCTGGGAAGACCAGTTCAACCTGGCGCTGGATCCGTTCACCGCCCGCGCCTACCACGACGAAACCCTGCCGCAGGAATCGGGCAAAGTCGCGCACTTCTGCTCCATGTGTGGGCCGAAGTTCTGCTCGATGAAAATCAGCCAGGAGGTACGCGATTACGCCGCCGCGCAGACCATTGAAGTCGGTATGGCAGACATGTCCGAAACCTTCCGCGCCAAAGGCGGCGAAATCTACCTCAAAAAGGAGGAGGCGTAATGTACCAGCCCGATTTCCCACCTGTCCCCTTCCGCTTAGGGCTTTACCCGGTGGTGGACAGCGTGGCGTGGATAGAGCGCTTGCTGGAGGCAGGCGTTCGCACCCTCCAGCTGCGCATCAAGGATAAACGCGACGAAGAGGTGGAGGCCGATGTGGCCGCCGCTATCGCGCTGGGACGTCGCTACCATGCCCGCCTGTTTATCAACGACTACTGGCGGCTGGCGGTTAAACACCAGGCGTACGGCGTGCATCTGGGACAGGAAGATCTGGAAACGACCGATCTCAACGCAATCCGTGACGCCGGTCTGCGGCTGGGCGTTTCCACCCACGATGATATGGAGATCGACGTGGCGCTGGCGGCCCGCCCCTCCTACATCGCCCTCGGCCACGTTTTCCCGACGCAAACCAAACAGATGCCGTCTGCCCCACAGGGTTTGGCTCAGCTGGCAGCCCACGTTAAGCGCCTTGCCGATTACCCCACCGTCGCCATCGGCGGAATCAGCCTTGAACGTGCGCCCGCCGTGCTGGAAACCGGCGTCGGCAGTATCGCCGTCGTCAGCGCTATCACCCAGGCAGTAGACTGGCAGGCCGCCACCGCACGGCTTTTACAACTGGCAGGAGCAGGCGATGAAAGATCGTGATTTTATGCGCTACAGCCGCCAGATCCTGCTGGAGGATATCGCCATTGACGGGCAGCAAAAGCTGCTCGCCAGCCGGGTACTGATTGTCGGTTTGGGTGGCTTGGGCGCGCCCGCCGCGCTGTATCTGGCCGGGGCGGGCGTGGGAACGCTGGTACTGGCCGATGACGATGAGGTACACCTCAGCAACCTGCAACGGCAAATCCTCTTCACGACAGAAGATGTTAACCAGCCTAAAGCACAGGTTACGCGCAAGCGGCTGAACCAGCTTAACCCCGATATTGAACTGGTGGCGCTCCAGACGCGACTGAGCGGAGAAGATCTGCAACGCGAAGTTGCCCTTGCCGACGTGGTGCTGGACTGCACGGACAATATGGCAACGCGTCAGGCCATTAATGCGGCCTGTGTTGCACAGAACACGCCGCTGATCACCGCCAGCGCGGTCGGTTTCGGCGGGCAGATAATGGTGCTTACGCCGCCGTGGGCGCAGGGCTGCTACCGCTGCCTGTGGCCGGACGAGGCTGAACCGGAGCGTAACTGCCGCACGGCTGGCATTCTTGGGCCGGTGGTGGGCGTGATGGGTACCCTTCAGGCGCTGGAAGCCATCAAGTTGCTCAGCGGCATGGAAACAGAGCGCAACACGCTCCGGCTGTTCGACGCCCGTTCCAGCGGCTGGCGCCATCTGGCGTTAAACCGCGCCAACCGCTGCCCGGTATGCGGAGGCCGCGATGCGCATTCTGTTTAACGATGAGCCGATGACGTGCGACGACGATCTCACCGTTGCCGCCCTGCTCGACACGCTGCGCCAGCTGAAGCCGGGAACGGCGCTGGCGCTCAATCAACAGATCCTGCCGCGCGAGCGGTGGGAACATCAGCAGGTCAATGAAGGCGACCAGATCCTGCTGTTTCAGGTTATCGCTGGGGGCTGAGATGTTACGTATTGCCGACAAAGTCTTTGATTCACATCTGTTTACCGGAACCGGAAAATTCGCCTCCCCGCAGCTAATGGTGGATGCTATTCGTGAAAGCGGCAGCCAGCTGGTGACGCTGGCGATGAAGCGCGTGGATCTGCGTCAGCACAACGATGCCATACTTGCGCCGTTACTGGAGGCAGGCGTGACGCTCTTACCCAATACCTCCGGTGCGAAAACGGCCGAGGAAGCAATTTTCGCTGCGCATCTGGCCCGGGAAGCGCTCGGCACCTGCTGGCTGAAGCTGGAAATTCATCCGGACGCCCGCTGGCTGTTGCCCGATCCGATCGAAACCCTGAAAGCGGCAGAGACGCTGGTGCAGCAGGGATTCACCGTTCTGCCCTACTGTGGTGCCGATCCCGTGCTGTGTAAGCGTCTGGAAGAGGTCGGCTGCGCGGCCGTGATGCCGTTAGGGGCGCCCATTGGCTCCAACCAGGGACTGGAGACCCGCGCGATGCTGGAGATCATCATCGAGCAGGCGACCGTGCCCGTGGTGGTGGATGCGGGCATCGGCGTACCCAGTCATGCCGCGCAGGCGCTGGAGATGGGGGCCGATGCGGTGCTGGTCAATACCGCGATTGCGGTGGCCGACGACCCGGTGATGATGGCGCGTGCGTTCCGCCTTGCCGTGGAGTCCGGTCTGCTGGCACGACAGTCCGGCCCCGGCTCGCGCAGCTTTCAGGCGCAGGCCACCAGCCCGCTGACCGGTTTTCTGGAGGCACTCTGATGGCTACCTTTACCGATCGCTGGCGTCAGCTTAACTGGGACGATATTGCCTTACGCATCAACAGTAAAACCTCTGCGGACGTAGAGCGGGCATTAACAGCCCGGCATGTGACCCGCGAGGATTTGATGGCCCTGCTTTCTCCGGCAGCCAGCGCATACCTTGAACCGATGGCGCAGCGCGCGCAACGCCTCACCCGCCAGCGCTTTGGCAACACGGTGAGCTTTTACGTGCCGCTTTATCTCTCTAACCTGTGCGCCAACGACTGCACCTACTGTGGCTTCTCAATGAGCAACCGCATTAAGCGTAAAACGCTGGATGAGCATGAGATCGCCCGCGAGTGTGCGGCTATTCGTGAGATGGGTTTTGAACATCTCTTACTGGTGACGGGTGAACATCAGGGCAAAGTGGGGATGGACTATTTTCGCCAGCATCTTCCGGCCATCCGCCGCGAATTTGCCTCATTGCAAATGGAAGTGCAGCCTCTGTCGCAAGAGGAATATGCGGAACTGAAAACCCTTGGGCTGGACGGCGTCATGGTCTATCAGGAAACCTACCACGAGGCGACCTATGCCCGGCATCACCTGAAAGGGAAGAAGCAGGATTTCATCTTCCGGCTGGAAACGCCGGACAGGCTGGGGCGCGCCGGTATCGATAAAATTGGGCTGGGCGCGCTTATCGGTCTGTCCGACAGCTGGCGGGTTGACTGCTATATGGTGGCAGAGCATCTGCTGTGGCTACAGCAGTACTACTGGCAAAGCCGCTATTCCATCTCATTCCCACGGCTGCGTCCGTGTACGGGAGGCATTGAACCCGCCTCGCTGATGGATGAGCGCCAGCTGGTGCAAACCCTGTGCGCATTTCGCCTGTTCGCGCCGGAAGTGGAATTGTCGCTCTCCACGCGTGAATCCCCCGCGTTTCGCGACCGCGCGATCCCTCTGGCGATCAACAACGTCAGCGCCTTTTCCAAAACGCAGCCGGGCGGTTACGCGGACGATCGCCCGGAACTGGAACAGTTTGCACCGCACGACGGACGACGGCCCGACGCGGTGGCGGAAGCCCTGACTGCACAGGGGCTACAGCCCGTGTGGAAAGACTGGGACAGCTGGCTGGGAAGAGCTTCGCATTTGCGCTGAAACCGCCTGCAACAACGCGTAAAGGTTACGAGACGGCTCGTAAGATCAACGCCGGGCGATTGAGGAGATCTGCCCGGTTTTATTAGGATTAACCACGTCAGCAACGGACGCTGACCAGGGTGAAAATGCTTCTTCCTCGTTTCGCCCTGCCCTCCGCCTCTTAAACAAAATTTCAATTGATAAAATAAATACGTCGTTTCTTATCTACTCTTAAGATAAATCAACCCGTCGGAAATCGCTTTCTGTATAATTTACTACCAGCAATCTGACAGCGACTATGCTGAGGATATCGACAGACGCAACGCGTCTACCATCTGGATTGATGCACAACTCATGGCACTCCACAGTAAAAAGCTCTCTTTCACCCGACCAATTATGGTCAGCTTCGCGGGGATTCTGTTCAGTTTCGCGATAATCGCGATTCTGGTCATCCTTTCACAACGGAAGGATTTTATTGAGGATTATCATAAAATTAATGGTAACTTCACCCATAATCTGGCGGTGAACTATACCGAATCCATTCTGCGAGAAAACGACTATATTCTTGGTCGCGCTGCGATGTACTACGCCCGTGAAGACAGAGTGAATCAGACGATAAATATCGATCCAGCACAGGGTTTGCAGATGTTAATGCATTTGCAGAACCTGATGCCGACGGTGTCGTCTATCTCTCTGGCGGACACCGAAGGGCACCATCTGCGCGCGCCGGAAGTACTGCCAACGGAGAAGAGTAGGTCGTTCGACGCACGAACACGCCCATGGTTTATCGGGCAAGCGGAAGCCAGCAACTTTCCTCACTACACCCGCCCCTATCTGGACTATTTCACCCAACATCCTACGGTCACCCTCTATAAACCGGTTATTTCACCGGAAGGCCGTCTGAAGGGCACGCTCGCTTTCCATCTTGATTTAACCTCCATGGGGTATACCCTGCGCCAGATGGTGGCACCGGTTCAGGGTGAGTTTTTTGTCGTGGAACGTGACGGCGCCGTTGTGCTGCATCCGGACACGGGGGCGCTCTTTAAGCAGTACGTAAGCGAAGCGCTGATGGACAAAATGACCAGCGGCGAAGGGCATCTTTTCGACCCCAAAAGTAAAACCTGGTATTACTACTACTCTTTCACCAATCCGGACTGGTTTGTGATTTATCGGGTCTCCGATGCCACGCTTTCCGTCATCACCCGGCATGAAACCACCGTCGTCGGCTGGGGATTTGCGCTGGCGGCAATCATCATCATTCTGTTCGGGCTCTACCTGCGCCATGCCTCGCGTTCTGTGCTGATGAACATTATCAACGCCATCAAAACCGGAGACGTCAATCAGGCGCCACGTCTTGAGGCGATGCTCAGCCATACCATTCGAACCAATAAGGAACGTGAGATGGCCTATGTCCGTCAGGCCACCCATGATGCGCTGACAGGCTGCAAGAACCGCCGTGCTTTCGACAACGATGTGGATGAGCTGCTGACCGCTCATCAACCCTTCGTTCTTGCGCTGGTCGATATCGATAACTTCAAATCTATTAACGACACCTGGGGCCACCTGAGCGGGGATATTGTTCTGCGCAGCGTGGCGCGCGAAGGTATTCAGATCATGCAGCCGCACCACGTTTCCGTTTACCGCTACGGTGGGGAAGAGTTCGGGGTGATTTTCCCGGCCGAGCTGATGAACTCCGCGCACGCGCTACTGGAAGCCTGGCGCACCGCCGTGGAAAAACGGACCTGGCGGGAAGAGAACCTGCGAGTAACCTTCAGCGCGGGGGTGGGAGAGTGGCACTTCGAACCGCTGGAACAATTTATCGGCAACGTAGATGAAGCGCTGTATACCGCTAAACAACAGGGTAAAAACCGCATCGTAAACACGGCCAGCCGATAATACCCTTCCTGAAATTCCGCCCGTTAAGACGGGCAGAATGCTTTCATGTATAAAATTGTAACCGGTTTCAGAAAAATGCCGATTTCTTTGTGATGCCTGACACACAATCGCGGTAAAGCGGTTGTTGAAGCGGTCTGCGCGGGATAATTATCAATAAACACATGTAGATCGAGGCTGACTATGAAGAACATCGTTTTATGCTGTGCAGCGGGAATGTCAACCAGCATGCTGGTTCAACGTATGAAAGATGCCGCGCAGAAAAAAGGAGTCGAAGTAACCATTAAAGCCGTTCCGGTCGCGGAGTTTAAAGATAACATCGCGACGGCTGATATCGTATTACTGGGGCCACAGGTTAAATACGAACAGGCAAAACTCCAGGCGCAGGCCGATCCGCTCGGAAAAAAGGTCGCGGTTATCGACATGATGGATTACGGCATGATGAAAGGTGATGCCGTACTGGAAAAAGCGCTCAAGCTGCTGGAGTCATAATGGAAGACTTAGAAACCACAATCATGGAGCTACTGGTCAATGCAGGTGCGGCGCGCAGTGCGGCCCTGACAGCGTTGCAGATGGCGCGAAAAGGTGACTTTGACGAAGCCGAGAAAGCGATGGAAGAGTCGCGTGAATATGTGAAACATGCGCATACGATCCAGACGCAGCTCATCGGTCTTGACGAAGGGACCGGGAAACTTCCGGTTAACCTGATCACCGTTCACTCTCAGGATCACCTGATGAACGCGATGGTCATTCAGGATCTGGCGGGCGATATGATTGAGCTTTATCGACGCATCCCGTTAGTGAATTGAAGACATACAGACGTAAAAAAACCCGCCGAGGCGGGTTTTTTATTGTCGGGTGGCGCTGCGCTTACCCGACCTGTGATTCATATGCCCGGTAATTTTACCTACCGGGCATCAACGATTACTCGTTGTCGGAACCGCCCAGACCTGCGTTCAGCAGTTCTGCAAGGCTCGCGGATGCATCTTCGGCAGTCACCTGCGGTGCAGCTGGCAGTTCACCCGCTGCACGACGACGCATACGATCCTGGTGGTACGCATAACCGGTACCGGCCGGGATCAGACGACCCACGATAACGTTCTCTTTCAGACCGCGCAGTTCATCACGTTTACCTGCAACAGCCGCTTCGGTCAGGACACGAGTGGTTTCCTGGAACGATGCAGCAGAGATGAAGGACTCGGTTGCCAGAGACGCTTTGGTGATACCCAGCAGATCGCGTGCAAAGGTCGCACCGATTTTGCCGTTCGCTTCCAGATCGCGGTTAGCGATCTTAACGCGTGAGTATTCAACCTGCTCGCCTTCCAGGAAGTCGGAGCTGCCCGCGTTTTCGATGGTTGCTTTACGCAGCATCTGACGAACGATAACTTCGATGTGCTTATCGTTAATCTTAACGCCCTGCAGACGGTATACGTCCTGTACTTCGTTAACAATGTAACGAGTAACAGCATGCACACCACGCAGACGCAGGATGTCGTGCGGCGCTTCTGGACCATCGGAGACCACGTCACCACGTTCCACGCGTTCACCTTCGAACACGTTGAGCTGACGCCACTTAGGAATCATCTCTTCGTACGGCTCGCTGCCATCTACTGGCGTGATAACCAGACGGCGCTTACCTTTGGTCTCTTTACCGAAGGAGATGATACCGCTGATTTCGGCCAGGATAGCAGGCTCTTTCGGACGACGTGCTTCGAACAGGTCCGCAACGCGTGGCAGACCACCGGTGATGTCCTTGGTACCGCCGGATTCCTGAGGAATACGCGCCAGGGTGTCACCAGAGCTGATCTGTACGCCATCTTCCAGCTGTACAATCGCTTTACCCGGCAGGAAGTACTGCGCAGGCATATCGGTGCCAGGGATCAGAACGTCGTTACCCTGAGCATCAACGATTTTCAGTGCAGGACGCAGATCTTTACCACCGGTAGTACGTTCAGCAGAATCCAGAACCACCAGAGAAGACAGACCGGTCAGCTCGTCGGTCTGACGAGTAATGGTCTGGCCGTCGATCATGTCAGTGAAGCGGATGAAACCACTTACTTCGGTGATAACCGGCATGGTGTGTGGATCCCAGTTTGCTACGGTTTCGCCGCCGGCAACCTGCTCGCCATCACCTTTCGCCATAACCGCACCGTAAGGCACTTTATAGCTCTCTTTGGTACGACCGAATTCGTCGATCAGCTTCAGCTCGGTGTTACGAGAAGTCACAACCAGCTTGCCTGCGGAGTTAACAACAGACTTCGCGTTGCTGAGCTTGATGCTACCTTTGTTTTTCACCTGGATGCTGGATTCAGCAGCCGCACGAGATGCCGCACCACCGATGTGGAACGTACGCATCGTCAGCTGTGTACCCGGCTCACCGATGGACTGTGCTGCGATAACGCCGATAGCCTCACCTTTGTTGATGATGTGGCCACGCGCCAGGTCACGACCGTAGCAGTGCGCGCACACACCAAAGTCGGTGTCACAGGATACAACGGAACGCACTTTCACAGAGTCAACAGAGTTCGCTTCCAGCAGGTCACACCACTGTTCGTGCAGCAGAGTGTTGCGTGGAACCAGAATGTCTGCGGTGCCCGGCTTCAGGATGTCTTCCGCGGTCACACGACCCAGTACGCGATCGCGCAGCGGCTCTTTAACATCACCACCCTCGATAACCGGGGTCATGGTGATACCTTCGAGGGTGCCACAATCGTCTTCGGTGACGACCAGATCCTGCGCAACGTCAACCAGACGACGCGTCAGATAACCGGAGTTCGCCGTTTTCAGTGCGGTATCCGCCAGACCTTTACGCGCACCGTGCGTGGAGATGAAGTACTGGAGTACGTTCAGACCTTCACGGAAGTTCGCGGTGATTGGCGTTTCGATGATGGAACCATCTGGCTTCGCCATCAGACCACGCATACCTGCCAGCTGACGAATCTGTGCCGCAGAACCACGCGCACCGGAGTCGGCCATCATGTAGATGCTGTTGAAGGAGACCTGCTGCTCTTCTACGCCGTCACGGTTAATCACGGTTTCGGTTTGCAGGTTATCCATCATCGCTTTGGATACACGATCGTTCGCTGCAGCCCAGATATCGATAACTTTGTTGTAACGTTCGCCTGCGGTTACCAGACCAGACTGGAACTGCTCCTGGATCTCAGCAACTTCAGCTTCCGCTTCAGAGATGATCTCGTGTTTCTTCTCTGGGATGACCATGTCATCGATACCAACAGATGCACCTGAACGCGCTGCATAAGCAAAGCCGGTATACATTGTCTGGTCAGCGAAGATAACGGTCGGCTTCAGGCCCAGAATGCGGTAACAGGTGTTCAGCATTTTGGAGATCGCTTTCTTGCCCAGCGCCTGGTTGACGATGGAGAAAGGCAGACCTTTCGGTACGATCATCCACAGAATCGCACGGCCAACGGTCGTGTCTTTCAGGCTGGTTTTCGCCACGAATTCGCCGTTTTCATCTTTTTCGTATTCGGTGATACGCACTTTAACGCGCGCATGCAGAGAGGCCAGGCCAGCGCGATAAATACGCTCAGCTTCTTTCGGGCCAGTCAGCACCATGCCTTCGCCTTTGGCGTTAACACAGTCACGGGTCATATAGTACAGACCCAATACAACGTCCTGAGAAGGAACGATGATAGGTTCACCGTTCGCTGGAGACAGGATGTTATTGGTAGACATCATCAGCGCACGCGCTTCGAGCTGGGCTTCCAGCGTCAGCGGTACGTGAACAGCCATCTGGTCACCATCGAAGTCGGCGTTATAGGCCGCACAAACCAGCGGGTGCAGCTGGATCGCTTTACCTTCGATCAGGACTGGCTCAAATGCCTGGATACCCAAACGGTGCAGAGTTGGTGCACGGTTCAGCAGTACCGGGTGTTCGCGGATCACTTCGTCCAGGATATCCCAAACGACAGCTTCTTCACGCTCAACCATTTTCTTAGCGGCTTTGATGGTGGTGGCCAGGCCACGCAGTTCCAGCTTGCCGTAGATGAACGGTTTGAACAGCTCCAGAGCCATTTTCTTCGGCAGACCGCACTGATGCAGACGCAGGTATGGACCTACGGTGATTACAGAACGACCGGAGTAGTCAACACGCTTACCGAGCAGGTTCTGACGGAAACGACCCTGCTTACCTTTGATCATGTCGGCCAAAGATTTCAGAGGACGTTTGTTAGAACCGGTGATCGCACGACCGCGACGACCGTTATCCAGCAGGGCATCTACCGCTTCCTGCAGCATACGTTTTTCGTTGCGTACGATGATGTCCGGCGCAGCCAGATCCAGCAGACGTTTCAGACGGTTGTTACGGTTGATCACGCGACGGTACAGATCGTTCAGATCCGACGTTGCGAAACGACCACCATCCAGCGGAACCAGCGGACGCAGATCTGGCGGCAGAACCGGCAGAACGGTCAGGATCATCCACTCTGGTTTGTTACCAGACTGAACGAACGCTTCCAGCAGTTTGATACGCTTGGTCAGCTTTTTACGCTTGGTTTCGGAGTTGGTTTCGTTCAGCTCTTCGCGCAGAGTTTCACACTCTTGCTCCAGATCCATGCTCTTCAGCAGGGCCTGGATAGCTTCCGCACCCATCTTCGCGTCGAATTCGTCACCGAACTCTTCCAGCGCGTCCAGATACTGTTCTTCGGTCAGGATCTGGTTACGTTCCAGATTCGTCATCCCGCCTTCGATCACAACATAAGATTCGAAGTACAGAACACGTTCGATATCGCGCAGCGGCATATCCAGCAGCAGGCCGATACGGGACGGCAGAGATTTCAGGAACCAGATGTGAGCAGTTGGAGACGCCAGCTCAATGTGGCCCATACGCTCACGGCGTACTTTGGTCTGGGTCACTTCAACGCCGCACTTCTCACAGATCACACCACGGTGTTTCAGGCGCTTGTACTTACCGCACAGGCACTCGTAGTCTTTTACTGGCCCGAAAATACGCGCACAGAAAAGGCCGTCACGCTCAGGTTTGAACGTACGGTAGTTGATGGTTTCCGGCTTTTTAACTTCACCAAAAGACCATGAACGGATCATGTCTGGCGAAGCCAGAGCAATTTTGATCGCATCAAACTCTTCGGTTTTAGTCTGCGCTTTCAGAAACTTTAATAAATCTTTCACGGATTTGCTCCCGTCGGAGTTAGCACAATCTGGTGTCGGGGGTTAACCCGACACCAGTGACCTGTTTGAGCGAGAATTACTCGTCTTCCAGTTCGATGTTGATACCCAGCGAACGAATCTCTTTCAACAGTACGTTGAAGGATTCTGGCATGCCCGGTTCCATCTGATGGTTGCCGTCTACGATGTTCTTATACATCTTAGTACGACCATTCACGTCATCAGACTTAACGGTGAGCATTTCCTGCAGGGTGTATGCTGCGCCGTATGCTTCCAGCGCCCACACTTCCATCTCCCCGAAGCGCTGACCACCGAACTGAGCCTTACCACCCAGCGGCTGCTGAGTAACCAGGCTGTAAGAACCGGTAGAACGAGCGTGCATCTTGTCGTCGACCAGGTGGTTCAGTTTCAGCATGTACATGTAACCTACGGTTACCGGACGCTCGAACTGTTCACCGGTACGGCCGTCAAACAGCGTAATCTGACCAGACGTTGGCAGACCACCCAGTTGCAGCAGCTCTTTAATTTCAGCTTCTTTTGCACCGTCGAATACCGGCGTTGCAATTGGCATACCCTTACGCAGGTTTTCCGCCAGACGCAGAACTTCATCATCGCTGAAGGTGTTCAGGTCGACTTTCTGACGCACGTCGGTACCCAGATCGTAGGCACGCTGGATGAACTCGCGCAGTTTCGCGACTTCTTCCTGCTGCTTCAGCATGGCGTTAATCTTGTCGCCGATACCTTTCGCAGCCATACCCAGGTGGGTTTCCAGGATCTGACCGATGTTCATACGAGACGGTACACCCAGTGGGTTCAGTACGATATCTACCGGCGTACCGTTAGCATCGTGCGGCATATCTTCGATCGGGTTGATCTTAGAGATAACACCCTTGTTACCGTGACGACCTGCCATCTTGTCACCAGGCTGGATCTGACGTTTAACAGCCAGATACACCTTAACAATCTTCAGCACGCCTGGTGCCAGATCGTCGCCCTGAGTGATTTTGCGGCGTTTCGCTTCGAGTTTTTTCTCGAACTCGTGTTTCAGTTCGTCATACTGCTCAGCCAGCTGTTCCAGCTGATTCTGTTTCTCTTCGTCGGTCAGGCCCAGCTCCAGCCAGCGATCGCGTGGCAGTTTGTCGAGCTTCTCAGCTTCAACGCCACCGGCAACCAGCACCGCATAGATACGGCTGAACAGACCCGCTTCGAGGATTTGCAGTTCTTCAGACAGGTCTTTCTTAGCCTGTTTGAGCTGCATCTCTTCGATTTCCAGCGCACGCTTATCTTTCTCAACGCCGTCACGAGTGAAGACCTGAACGTCGATAACCGTACCGGAAACACCGTTTGGTACGCGCAGAGAAGAGTCTTTAACGTCAGACGCTTTCTCACCGAAGATAGCACGCAGCAGTTTCTCTTCTGGCGTCAGCTGGGTTTCGCCTTTCGGTGTAACCTTACCAACCAGAATGTCGCCGCCGGTCACTTCCGCACCGATGTAAACAATACCGGATTCATCCAGTTTGGAGAGCGCAGCTTCACCCACGTTAGGGATGTCGGCAGTGATCTCTTCTGGCCCCAGCTTGGTGTCACGGGACACACAGGCCAGTTCCTGAATGTGGATGGTGGTGAAACGATCTTCCTGAACCACACGCTCGGAGACGAGGATGGAGTCTTCGAAGTTGTAACCGTTCCACGGCATGAACGCTACGCGCATGTTCTGACCGAGCGCCAGTTCACCGAGGTCGGTGGACGGACCGTCTGCCAGCACGTCGCCGCGCTCAACTGGCTCACCCAGAGATACGCAAGGCATCTGGTTGATACAGGTGTTCTGGTTAGAACGGGTGTATTTGGTCAGGTTGTAGATGTCGATACCCGCTTCGCCCGGATACATCTCGTCTTCGTTAACTTTGATAACGATACGGGATGCGTCAACGTACTGAACGGTACCGCCACGCTTAGCAACTGCTGTAACACCGGAGTCAACGGCAACAGCACGTTCCATACCGGTACCAACCAGCGGCTTATCAGCACGCAGAGTTGGAACGGCCTGACGTTGCATGTTCGCACCCATCAATGCACGGTTGGCGTCATCGTGTTCCAGGAACGGGATCAGGGACGCACCGACGGATACCACCTGTTGGGTGGATACGTCCATGTAGTCAACCTGGTCGCGGCTGAACAGGCTGGATTCGCCTTTGCTACGGCAGGTAACCAGATCTTCTACAAAGTGGCCTTCGTCATCCAGGTTGGAGTTCGCCTGAGCGATAACGTAGTTGCCTTCTTCGATAGCAGACAGGTAATGAATTTCGTCGGTAACCACACCGTCGGTCACTTTACGATACGGGGTCTCAAGGAAACCGTATTCGTTTGTCTGTGCGTACACGGACAGGGAGTTGATCAGACCGATGTTTGGACCTTCAGGCGTTTCGATTGGACATACGCGACCGTAGTGAGTCGGGTGTACGTCTCGAACTTCAAAGCCTGCACGTTCACGGGTCAGACCGCCTGGGCCGAGTGCAGAGATACGACGT
Source organism: Enterobacter cloacae complex sp.6700776 (assembly GCF_048284255.1). Classification (NCBI taxonomy): domain Bacteria; kingdom Pseudomonadati; phylum Pseudomonadota; class Gammaproteobacteria; order Enterobacterales; family Enterobacteriaceae; genus Enterobacter; species Enterobacter cloacae complex sp.6700776. The sequence goes on from NZ_JBLVYK010000026.1 coordinate 23,473, forward strand.
TTGTGCGTGATCTCAGACAGCGGGTTGTTCTGGTCCATGAACTGAGACAGCTGGCTGGAACCGAAGAACTCTTTCACTGCCGCAGAAATCGGCTTGGCGTTGATCATATCCTGAGGCATCAGGGTATCCAGATCGCCCAGAGACAGACGCTCTTTCACCGCACGCTCTACACGAACCAGGCCAACGCGGAACTGGTTTTCCGCCATTTCGCCTACGGAGCGGATACGACGGTTGCCGAGGTGGTCGATATCGTCCACTTCGCCTTTACCGTTACGGATATCGATGAGCTTCTTCATCACTTCAATGATGTCGTCTTTGCTCAGGATACCGGAACCTTCGATTTCGTCGCGCAGCAGAGAACGGTTGAACTTCATACGACCTACCGCGGACAGATCGTAGCGGTCTTCGGAGAAGAACAGGTTCTCGAACAGGCTTTCAGCCGCTTCGCGAGTTGGTGGCTCACCAGGACGCATCATGCGGTAGATTTCAACCAGCGCGCTCAGACGATCGTTGGTTGGGTCGACGCGTACAGTCTCAGAGATGTACGGACCGTGGTCCAGATCGTTGGTGAACAGCGTTTCGATACGTTTGTGGCCAGACTGGCTCAGCTTAGCCAGCAGATCCAGGCTCAGCTCCATGTTCGCCGGGCAGATCAGCTCGCCAGTTGATTCATCAACGTAATCTTTCGCGGCTACTTTTCCTGCAATGTATTCAACCGGAACTTCGATGTGTTTGATATCATCTTTTTCCAGCTGGCGGATGTGGCGCGCGGTGATACGGCGACCTTTTTCCACATACACTTTGCCGTCGGCTTCGATGTCGAACGACGCGGTCTCACCACGCAGACGTTCCGGCACCAACTCCATCTGCAACTTGTTGTCGCGGATTTCAAAGATCACTTTCTCAAAGAACAGGTCCAGGATCTGCTCAGTGGTATAGTTCAGTGCACGCAGAATGATGGTTGCAGGCAGCTTACGACGACGGTCGATACGGACAAACAGGTTGTCTTTTGGATCGAATTCGAAGTCCAGCCATGAACCACGGTAAGGAATGATGCGTGCGTTATACAGTACTTTACCGGAAGAGTGCGTTTTACCTTTATCGCTGTCGAAGAAGACGCCCGGGCTACGGTGCAGCTGGGAAACGATAACACGCTCAGTACCGTTGATAACGAAAGTACCGTTGTCCGTCATGAGTGGAATTTCACCCATGTAGACTTCTTGTTCTTTAATGTCTTTTACGGTGCCTTCCGGCGCTTCGCGCTCGTAGATCACCAGACGCAGTTTTACGCGCAGCGGTGCGGAATAGGTCACGCCACGGATCTGACATTCCTGAACGTCAAACACCGGTTCGCCAAGGCGGTAGCTGACGTACTGCAGCTCGGAATTACCGCTGTAGCTCTGAATCGGGAACACGGAACGGAAGGCTGCTTCCAGGCCGTACTGCCCTTCAGGATCTTGCTCGATAAACTTCTGGAACGAGTCAAGCTGGATAGAAAGGAGATATGGAATGTCCAGAACTTGTGGACGTTTACCAAAATCCTTACGAATACGTTTTTTCTCGGTATAGGAGTAAACCATAGGGTTCCTCAGCTCGCTGACAAGTCGACCCATCTGTCCGACGAAGGGACAGTTTGTGCAACACCATTTTGTGGACCGGAAAATTGAATACTTTCCGCAATACCTGTTGCTATCACGCTTAAACCATTTCATTGCGATTTACACAGAGCGAGCACCCTGTCGCAGTATATTAAGTCGTCGATAGAAACAAGCATTGTCAGGACAACCAGCAGTCAAACAGTGTGAAATGCTGCTGATGCCTTACAGCGCAAAAAGGCTGGTGACTAAAAAGTCACCAGCCATCAGCCTAATTACTTAGGCTGCAACCAGAAAAGTTGGCTTATTTAACTTCAACTTCAGCGCCAGCTTCTTCCAGAGATTTTTTCAGTGCTTCTGCGTCGTCTTTGCTCACGCCTTCTTTCAGCGCAGCTGGAGCAGATTCTACCAGGTCTTTAGCTTCTTTCAGACCCAGGCCAGTTGCGCCACGTACTGCTTTGATTACAGCAACTTTGTTCGCGCCAGCAGCTTTCAGAATTACGTCGAATTCAGTTTTTTCTTCAGCAGCTTCAGCCGGGCCCGCAGCTACAGCTACAGCAGCAGCAGCAGAAACACCGAATTTTTCTTCCATTGCAGAAACCAGCTCTACAACGTCCATTACGGACATAGCTGCTACTGCTTCAATGATTTGATCTTTAGTGATAGACATTTAAATTGTTCCTGAAAATCAGAATAAGTTTATACGTAAGCAAATGCTTTATAAAGATAACTGCGATTAAGCAGCTTCTTTCGCATCGCGTACAGCAGCCAGAGTGCGAACCAGTTTGCCAGCCGCAGCTTCTTTCATGGTTGCCATCAGGCGTGCAATTGCTTCTTCGTAGGTCGGCAGGGTGGCCAGGCGATCGATTTGCGATGCCGGGATCAACTCACCTTCAAAGGCTGCAGCTTTGACCTCAAATTTTGCATTCGCTTTCGCGAACTCTTTGAACAGACGAGCAGCAGCGCCCGGGTGTTCCATAGAGTATGCAATCAGGGTCGGACCAACAAACGTGTCTTTCAGGCACTCGAACTGAGTACCTTCAACTACGCGACGCAGCAGGGTGTTACGAACAACACGCATGTATACGCCAGCTTCACGACCTGCTTTACGCAGTTCAGTCATTTTGTCTACAGTAACGCCACGGGAATCCGCAACTACTGCAGACAGCGCGCCTTTGGCTACTTCGCTGACTTCAGCAACAATCGCTTGTTTGTCTTGAAGATTTAAAGCCATTAGCTTTGCTCCTGGATGTTTGCCGGAACTCATGTTCCGGAACTCACTTCACTCGACCCAACGGGAAGAGCGTCTTAATACGGTGAGCAGAAACAAGCCAGAGTATTTAAAATAATCTTAGCGTTCTGTCACCGTCTACGCAGGGGATTAAGTTTCTTGCGAAACACCTGCGGTCTTCGACGGAGGCCTGGATAGGCCAGGCTCCAACGAACAATTCTTTTAGCCGCTAACTTTTGTTAGCAAACGTGGGGGTAAGATTGTAGACAAAATCACCGCCCACGTAAAGGCATTAGTTTGCAGCAGCGCTCAGGCCAGCCTGGTCAACTGCAACACCTGCACCCATGGTGGTGGAGATGCTAACTTTCTTGATGTACACGCCTTTCGCCTGAGTTGGTTTAGCTTTTTTCAGCGCAACCAGCAGAGCTTCCAGGTTTTCTTTCAGTTTGTCAGCGTCAAAGTCCACTTTACCGATGGTGGTGTGGATGATGCCGTTTTTGTCGTTACGGTAACGAACCTGACCTGCTTTAGCGTTCTTAACCGCTTCAGCAACGTTAGGAGTTACAGTACCCACTTTCGGGTTTGGCATCAGGCCGCGTGGACCCAGAACCTGGCCCAGCTGGCCAACAACGCGCATTGCATCTGGAGAAGCAATAACAACGTCAAAGTTCATTTCGCCTTTCTTGATCTGATCAGCCAGATCTTCCATACCTACCAGTTCAGCGCCGGCAGCTTTAGCCGCTTCAGCGTTTGCACCCTGAGCAAATACAGCTACGCGTACGGAACGGCCAGTACCGTGTGGCAGTACAGTTGCGCCACGAACGTTCTGATCGGATTTACGAGCGTCGATGCCCAGGTTAACGGCAACGTCAACGCTTTCAACGAACTTAGCAGTTGCCAGTTCTTTCAGCAGAGCGATAGCTTCGTTGATGTCGTACTGTTTGGTCGCATCAACTTTGTCACGGATCACGGACATGCGCTTGGTCAGTTTAGCCATTTCTTAGTCCTCCACTACCAGGCCCATGGAACGTGCAGTACCTTCAATGGAGCGAGTCATCGCTTCAATGTCGGAACCAGTCATGTCGGCAGCTTTGGTCTGCGCGATTTCCTGCAGCTGAGCGCGGGAAATTTTACCCACTTTGTCTTTGTTCGGCTTACCGGAACCAGACTTGATGCCCGCTGCTTTCTTCAGCAGAACTGCTGCTGGAGGGGTTTTGGTAACGAAAGTGAAAGAACGGTCAGCGTAAACAGTGATTACAACTGGGATTGGCAGACCTTTTTCCATGGATTCAGTTTTGGCGTTGAACGCTTTACAGAATTCCATGATGTTCACACCCTGCTGACCCAGAGCTGGACCAACTGGTGGACTTGGGTTCGCCATACCTGCTGCAACCTGCAGCTTGACGTAGGCTTGTACTTTCTTAGCCATTCTAAAATCCTCTGATTGGGTAATAACGCCTCGGAGAGGCTCCCCGTGAATAAAATTCGTTTTACGGGTCGGAACCCATAAAAACAAAAGGCGCGAAATTGTATTCCAATCTCGCGCCCTGTGCAACGATTAAATCGTCGCTTTTTTGATCGCTGCTTAGGCTTTTTCTACCTGAGCAAAGTCCAGCTCTACCGGGGTCGCACGACCAAAGATAGAAACGGAAACTTTCAGGCGGGACTTCTCGTAGTCCACTTCTTCGACGACGCCATTAAAGTCAGCAAACGGACCGTCGTTAACACGAACCATCTCACCCGGTTCAAACAGCGTTTTCGGACGCGGTTTATCACCCACCTGCTGGAGGCGGTTCATAATCGCATCAACTTCTTTGTCGCTGATTGGCGCCGGACGGTCAGATGTGCCGCCGATAAAGCCCATCACGCGTGGTACGCTGCGCACCAGGTGCCAGCTCGCGTCGTTCATCACCATCTGAACCAGCACGTAACCCGGGAAGAATTTACGCTCGCTTTTGCGACGTTGGCCGCCACGGATCTCAACCACTTCTTCGGTCGGAACCATAACTTCGCCAAATAACTCTTCCATATTGTGTAATTTGATATGCTCACGCAGCGACGTAGCTACGCGGCCTTCAAAACCGGAAAACGCCTGAACGACGTACCAGCGCTTTTTAGGGGCTTCAGACATCTCAGAACCTCAGGCCAGTGATAAAGGATACCAGGCGAACCAGAATACCATCCAGTCCCCACAGGATCAGTGACATTACAGCGGTTACCGCCGCTACAATCAGCGTGGTGTGCAATGTTTCCTGGCGAGTCGGCCAAATGACCTTGCGGACTTCGGTACGCGCTTCGCGGGCAAACGCAACGGTCGCTTTGCCTTTCGTCGTCAACAGCGCGACACCACCCGCCGCAGCAATCAGAATTACCACTGCAAGCGCGCGTAGCGGCAGCATCATGTCACGATAAAGATAGTTGCCGACAATCGCCACAATCAGCAGCACGGCTACAACTACCCATTTCATCGCTTCCAGGCCGCGCCCGCTCCCTTGAGCTTCGGTATTCGCACTCATAAACCAACCTGTCAGAAGTATTCTACAAACATTTTCACCCCGCGAGTGCGAGGCAAACCAATCGAAATGCTATTCGCTTTTCGTATTATACGCTCTCCGCAGAGCCTGTCTCAGCAATGATTATGACAAAATTAATCACTGATGAGCCAGGTTCTGATGTGAAAGCGTGCAAAAAGGGCATCAAATGATGCCCTTTTATTGCGCATTGCGTCAAATGTTATCAGCGATTAGCCGAGAACTTTAGCAACAACGCCCGCGCCAACGGTACGGCCGCCTTCACGGATTGCGAAACGCAGACCGTCATCCATCGCGATTGGGTGGATCAGAGTCACAACCATCTTGATGTTGTCGCCTGGCATTACCATCTCTACGCCTTCTGGCAGTTCGATGGTACCGGTCACG
>NZ_JBLVYK010000270.1:0-275 GCF_048284255.1 Enterobacter cloacae complex sp.6700776
GTTCTGAATGATTCGGGCTCCAACAGTCATTACTATTTGAGCACCACCTGACATTTTTATACTTGTACCCTGGCTAGTCATTGTCGTATCACCTTGTATGATCGTTTTTCCAGTAGCATGTTGACCTCCACCAGTGACTAAAATTGACGCTTGTACTTGAGATCCATTTATCAAAACAGTTCCGGCTTGGTGATCAAATTTTATTCCGCTCAATGCTTTTAATTCAGCTCCATCTAGCTGAATTTCACCATTGGCTGCTGCAGCCTGAATGGCCC
>NZ_JBLVYK010000271.1:0-274 GCF_048284255.1 Enterobacter cloacae complex sp.6700776
CCACTGATAGGCGTGTTTGCCGTCCAGCTCCTACTCCGTCCAGTTTCTGACAAACGCCCCACGCTGTTCGCTGTCCAGCTCACGAGGCAGGGCGATTTCCATCTCACGGTATGAGGTGCCGTTCTTGCGCTCATACGCATCGGCGGCCAGCCAGAACTGTTGCGGATTGTCCTTCGCCCACTCCGGCATATTGCCGTGGTCGGTGGCCTCCAGTCGCTCTCCCCGTTCCAGACGATTTGCATACTTGCCCTCACGGGAAATGTAGGCCGAGTGG
>NZ_JBLVYK010000272.1:0-274 GCF_048284255.1 Enterobacter cloacae complex sp.6700776
GATAACGTTCACCCTATTAGCCTTTACTATGAAGTGAACGTTGATGGAGCCAAAAACGTCTGTGATGTCGCTGAACAGTTGGGTATCAAACATATTGTTTTCACTTCATCGGTTGCTGTTTATGGCTTCGTTGAAAAAGAAACCGGCGAAGATGGCGAATATCATCCATTTAACCACTATGGTAAATCTAAGTTAGAAGCTGAATACGTTTACGATGCATGGCAGGCAAAATCGGCGGATAATATCTTAGTCACTATTCGCCCAACCGTTGTAT
>NZ_JBLVYK010000273.1:0-274 GCF_048284255.1 Enterobacter cloacae complex sp.6700776
ATGTAAAGAACTGCCCCAACTCCTTTGGGCTGTTATCTGATATGGTTGAGGCGCACACTTGACAAATTTTTCAGATAGGTTAGAACTGGTACAGGATTGAAAAACCTATAAAAATAAAAACCCCACCCCTCTGTGATTGTTTTGGCGACAGAACAGAGGAGCAGGGCCAGATAAAAAAGGACTGAATAAAGACGATAATACAATAAGAACATAACATCGATTTTTTTAAAAATCAAATGCCTAACAAGTCTTATTGTACAGATAACCTCGATCA
>NZ_JBLVYK010000274.1:0-273 GCF_048284255.1 Enterobacter cloacae complex sp.6700776
GTCTCCGCCGCCAAGCCGAAAGTGGCTGACTATCCGTTTACCACCCTGGTGCCAAGCCTGGGCGTGGTGCGTATGGACAATGAAAAGAGCTTCGTAGTTGCCGATATCCCGGGGCTGATTGAAGGCGCAGCGGAAGGGGCAGGCCTCGGTATCCGCTTCCTCAAGCACCTCGAGCGCTGCCGCGTACTGCTGCACCTCATCGATATCGATCCGATCGACGGCTCCGATCCGGTTGAGAATGCGCGCATCATCATCGGCGAGCTGGAGAAATAC
>NZ_JBLVYK010000275.1:0-273 GCF_048284255.1 Enterobacter cloacae complex sp.6700776
TACCGTGGGAAGCAGAGCGCTGCCGCCATGTGGAGTTAACTGACGAAAATGGCATTCTGGCAGGGCGCTTTGCCCCAACAGTCCGTAAGCCAGTTCTCACGCTGCCATCAGGCAAAATTGTCTTTGGTTTAGGGGATGCATTAGTGACCAACGATCCACTGACTGGACAAGGATCGAATAACGCCACGAAAGCCAGCAAAGTCTACTACGACGCTATTTTAGCCCGTGGTGACAAGCCGTATACGGCGGAGTGGATGAACGACACGTTTGAGC
>NZ_JBLVYK010000276.1:0-273 GCF_048284255.1 Enterobacter cloacae complex sp.6700776
CTCAAGAAGAAAGTAAAAAAAATCGATTAAAACACAAGCAATCAAAGTTAATCTTTGACATAAAGTCTAGCTAATCACAATGAAAGCTGTACATTTTATTAAGGTACTAACAAATCGTATGGCATATAACAAAAACACGAACAGAGGCTATCATGATAAAGGAAATAAGTTTAAAGAACTTCAAATGCTTCAATGAGCTATATCTAAAGCAATTAAAGACTTTAAATATCATAGCTGGGAAAAACAACTACGGGAAAACATCTATACTGGATG
>NZ_JBLVYK010000277.1:0-273 GCF_048284255.1 Enterobacter cloacae complex sp.6700776
GATGTGTTTCATTGGTTGCATACGGAAGAACATAGATAGCGACCACAATATCAAATTGGTGATGAGTGAGGTCGTCTAATTCACTGAAATACTCAATATTTAATGGTTCTTTTATTTCATGCATTTGGGCGCTATTAATCATGCCAATTGAACTATCATACCCTACAACTTGCTGACATCTTTGGTTTGCTAACCAACGCGAAATCCCTCCTGCGCCACAACCATAATCCAGTATTTTTAGTGAACGAGTGTCACCTAACCAATTTTTTATCG
>NZ_JBLVYK010000278.1:0-272 GCF_048284255.1 Enterobacter cloacae complex sp.6700776
GTGGGTTCTGGCTTTTCGGGAAAACGGGATCACCACGATGGAACAGGTTAACGCAGGAATGCGCGTAGCCCGTCGGCAGAATCGACCATTTCTGCCATCACCCGGGCAGTTTGTTGCATGGTGCCGGGAAGAAGCATCCGTTACCGCCGGACTGCCAAACGTCAGCGAGCTGGTTGATATGGTTTACGAGTATTGCCGGAAGCGAGGCCTGTATCCGGATGCGGAGTCTTATCCGTGGAAATCAAACGCGCACTACTGGCTGGTTACCAACC
>NZ_JBLVYK010000279.1:0-272 GCF_048284255.1 Enterobacter cloacae complex sp.6700776
TAAGAGACAGTCCCCATCCCGTACCGATAGAATAAGTTCACTGCCATACAGGCAGCTTAGAAACAATGCCCCCGCAAGGGGCTAACCCTTGGAGTGTTCACTGCCATACAGGCAGCTTAGAAATGACAGAGTGAGGTGTCAATGTCCAACATCAGGTTCACTGCCATACAGGCAGCTTAGAAATCTGATTACTGGAATCCAGCGATAGAAAAAATGTTCACTGCCATACAGGCAGCTTAGAAAAATGATGGCTATCAATAGTTGGTTTAAAT
>NZ_JBLVYK010000027.1:0-26285 GCF_048284255.1 Enterobacter cloacae complex sp.6700776
GAGGTGGCGTATATTACGCTTTCCTCTTTCAGAGTCAACCCGTTATTTCAGGATTTTTTCTCTTCAACCGACCGGGTTGTCTGTGAAGTGATTCACATCTGCCGTGTCGATGGAGGCGCATTATAGGGATCCCAGTTTTTAGCACAAGTATTTTTTAGATCTTTTTTTCCAACTGATGATTTTCCGTGCTTTTCGCTGAAAACCCACCCGATCCGCTTAAAAATTGACGCATTTTGCCTTGCCTCGCTCCAGGAATACGATCAAAGTCTTCTTTAATAACGCTCATCTGTATCGAGGTAGATATGTTTGCAGTATTACGTCCTTATAAAGATTTGTTCCCCCAAAAAGGCGATCGCGTGATGATCGATGCCAGCAGCGTGGTCATTGGTGATGTTCGCATGGCCGATGATGTCAGCATCTGGCCACTTGTCGCGATCCGGGGCGATGTTAACTACGTTGCAATCGGTGCACGCACCAATATTCAGGACGGCAGCGTGTTGCATGTGACTCATAAGTCATCTTATAACCCTGAGGGCAACCCGCTCATTATTGGGGAAGATGTTACCGTCGGCCATAAAGTGATGCTCCACGGCTGCACGATCGGTAACAGGGTTCTCGTTGGGATGGGATCGATTTTGCTGGATGGCGTCATTGTAGAAGATGACGTAATGATTGGCGCAGGGAGTCTTGTTCCGCAAAACAAGCGTCTTGAAAGTGGGTATCTCTATTTAGGCAGCCCGGTTAAACAGATCCGCCCCCTAAAAGAGACGGAGATCGAAGGATTGAAATACTCAGCGAACAATTACGTTAAATGGAAAAACGACTATCTGGATCAGGATAACCAGATCCAACCCTGATCGTCTTCCTGCTGATCGCGGATCAAATCGCTGGCATCCTCTTCCAGGTCCCAGCGATTTTCGCAAAAGACCGCTAACGGATCTGCCCCCCCAAAGCGCTGAAGCAACGTTTCCCCTTTAATCGCACAGGTAAGCTGCATACCATGCACCAGCACCGGGAAACAAACCGCTTGCTTGTTTTCATCCCAGATTTCTCTGTCGGGAAAATGAATCGCCTGATTCACGCCGTCAGTTCCTGTTTGAGCTTTTCAATCACCGGTTCTACAGCGGGTAACAGGCCATGCCAGAGTAGCACCGCATGAGCCGCCTGCCCCACCAGCATTCCCAGACCATCAGCCACGTGTTTTGCCCCCTGTTGTTCGCACCAGGTCAGAAAGGGCGTTTTCCCTTTTTGATAAAACATGTCATAGGCGTAGATGTGGGAATGAATCAGGGATGCAGGAATCGCCGGGATCTCTCCATTAATACCGCTTGAGGTGGCATTAATCACAAGATCAAATTCGTGACGCGCGAGATCGTCAGGTGCTACCGCAGCTACGCTGCCTGTGTGTGCGAACAACGCCGCCAGCTCTTCTGCTCTGGAGAAAGTACGGTTGGTGATTGTCACCGCACAATCCAACGAAAGAAGAGGAAGCAATACGCCGCGCGAGGCGCCACCCGCGCCGATCAGCAGGATCCGAAAGCCTGGTTTAATAAACGACAATCGCTCCAGATCGCTGAGTAAACCAATCCCATCGGTGTTATCGCCCAGAAGGCGACCATCTTCAAGCCGCTTAAGAGTATTGACGGCGCCAGCGAGCGATGCACGTTCGGTCAGTTCATCCGCGCGCCCGAAAGCCTCTTCTTTAAAAGGCACCGTGACGTTCGCACCTTTACCACCCGCATCAAAAAAGCTATTCAGCGTCGGTATAAATGCATCAACAGGCGCAAGAACCCGACCATATGGGTGATCTATATGCAATTGCTCCGCAAACAGCCGATGGATCAGAGGCGACTTGCTGTGCGCGATCGGGTTACCAAAAACAGCATAGGTTTCCATCACATTATCCCTGGCGAAAACGTTCGCCGGTCAAGGCATCGCGAATTTCTGACGGGTTAAGACGACCACCGGTTTCACCCACGGCTACCGGGAAATCATTCCCGAACTGCGCCAGAACTTCTTCGGTTGTCCGACAAGGGGGAAGCCCGGTCAGGTTGGCGCTGGTTGAAACCAGAGGTTTACCAAATGCCTGGCATAACTCCACCACCAGCGGATGGTCGGTGACACGTACCGCGAGTGAATCGAAACGCCCGGTTAACCAGCGCGGCGTTGTCGGCTGTGCAGGAAAAACAAACGTCACGGGACCAGGCCACGCAGAGAAAATGGTTTCCCGCTGTGCAGGTGTCAGCATGGAATCATCAATATAAGGCTTAAGCTGCTCGTAGTTCGCAGCGATCAAAATCAATCCTTTTTCGACAGGCCGCTGTTTTAGCGCCAGCAGACGGTTAACGGCGACTTCGCTGTCAGGATCACACCCGACCCCGAAAACGGCTTCTGTTGGATAGGCGATGACTTCTTCTTTTTTCAGGATTTCCACCGCCTGCGCGATGGAGCCTGATGGCAAGTTATTATTCACTGATTTGATCCGCCGAAACCGGCTTTCCACATTGTTTACTGGCGCAAAAGCGTTTCAAGCCTTGCGCGGTTTTCTTCTCTATAAGTAACGGATAATCGCAATGAGAGCAGACGCCCGCTACTGGTTTGAAATTGATGACGAACTGGCATTCAGGATAGCGATCGCACGAATGGAAGGTCTTGCCATAACGAGAGCGCCGCTGCACCAATTGGCCACGCTGGCACTGAGGGCAGGCAATTGCCGTTTCATCTGGCTTATCAATTTGTTCCGTATGTTCACACTCCGGGTAGCGGCTGCATCCGATAAACATCCCGAACCGCCCCTGCCGCAGCGCCAGTTCACCGCCACAGAGAGGACAAAGCTGTCCCTCCAGAATTTTGACGATATGTCCATCCGCCTGGCTTTTCAGGGGACGGACATAATCACATTCCGGATAGTGTGAACAACCGAGAAACGGACCGTGTTTCCCGGACCGAATAACAAGTTCTGCCCCGCACTGTGGGCAGGGCTCGTTTTTATGCACCGTGAAGAGTGCTGATTTGGCCATAACAACTCTTGTTGCTGCACATAGAATTAATGCAGCATACCTTCATTCACTTCAAAGAGTAATTCTTCCATTTGCTGATAGGCATTTTCACAGCCTGGAATGTTGAACAGAACCATCAGGATCACCCATTTCAGATCTTCCAGTTCAAACTCAGCAGTATCCAGCGCCATGACGCGCTCTATCACCATCTCTCTCGTTTCGAGGTTTAGCACCTGAATCTGCTCGAGGAATAAAATGAATCCCCGGCAGCTGGCATCCAGCCTTTCACACTCTTCAGCTGTATAGATGCGCACAGACAATGGGTCAGAAGCAAGCTGCATCGGTTCGGCGAGGCCGTCCTGATAATCAGCCAACTTATCCAGCCACATCAACGCATTATATATATCTTCCCGCTCAAAACCTGCGTCGGTCAGATCCCGTGTTAATTTGTCCTGATCCACCTGCATTTCTGCTTCGTTGTGGATGTAAGTCTCAAACAAATACATCAGTACGTCGAACATGGCATGCCCTCCTTAATCGGACATAGCCGCCGGGTACAGCTGCGATCCACCCTGCTAACTCCAGTTCGAGTAGCTGTGCTACCGTTACTGGCACAGGTTGGCCGGCACGTTCAGCGACAACGTCAACAGGTGTTACCTCATCTCCTACGTTAGCCAGGAGCTTGGGAAATGGCAATGCTACTGCCTCCTGATCCGATGAAATATGTCGCTTTTGGAGATCATCCTGCAACCAATGCAGTCCATACTGCAAATTTTCAAGGATATCTTCTTTGCAGGTCACCAGCGTCGCCCCCTGTTTTATCAGCCAGTGAGGGCCTTCGCAGCCGGGGTTCCCCAACGGGCCGGGCAGCGCAAAAACTTCACGCCCCTGCTCCAGTGCGCACCTTGCGGTAACCAGCGATCCACTCCGAATCGCAGCTTCGACCACCAGCACACCCTGGCTTAACCCACTGATGATCCGGTTACGCCGTGGAAAGTTACCCGGTCTGGGCGGTGTTGAGAGTGAAAACTCAGACACTATTGTCCCCTCTGAAGCGATAAGTTGCTCAGCCAGAATGTGATGACGACGCGGATAGAGACTAAAAAGACCATTGCCAAGCACGGCGACACTTCGCCCTTTTGCAGACAACGCCGCATGATGTGCTACACCGTCGATGCCGCAAGCCAGACCACTGGTGATCGTAAAGCCACATTGGGACAGCTGTTCGCTCAGCATTTTCCCCCAACGCTCGCCATACCACGAGGGCGCACGGCTGCCCACAACCGCAAGCTGCATGCTATTAAGCACGTCAACGCGGCCTCTCACAAATAGCGCCCCGGGAAAATCAGGGATAGAACGCAACAATGGCGGGAAGCGAGGATCATCCGCCGTGAGAAGGTGGTTGTCGGCGTGTTCCAGCCATTCCAGACTACGTTCAAGCTCACTCTCGCTGAACGAAAAAAACTTTACGGCATGTTTGGGCGAAAGCCCTGACGCGTTGACAGCTTCAGCATCGACGGTTGCCTGGCGAAGCAGCCTCTGCGCAATCTCCAGCATCGCATCACCGTATAACGACCCGATGTTTATAAGCCGTAACCATACCTCTGTGGACGTCATCCTTTTCCCTGCCATAAGCAGCCTCAGCAATCTTTGCGATTGGTCACTGATGCTGTCAATCGACCGGGGATTTGTCTAGAATAGAAGTAATATTCTTATCAACTCCTGAACACGACTCTGGAAATTTATGGCAGTTTTGCAAGTGTTACATATTCCTGACGAGCGCCTTCGCATCGTCGCGGAACCGGTTAAAGAAGTGAATGCAGAAATTCAGCGTATCGTCGATGATATGTTCGATACCATGTACGCTGAAGAAGGCATTGGCCTTGCCGCGACCCAGGTAGACATTCACAAACGTATTATTGTGATCGACGTTTCTGAAAATCGTGATGAGCGCCTGGTGCTGATCAACCCTGAGCTGCTGGAAAAAAGCGGCGAAACAGGTATTGAGGAAGGCTGTCTGTCTATCCCTGAACAGCGCGCTTTGGTGCCACGTGCCGAAAAAGTTAAAATCCGCGCACTGGATCGTGACGGCAATCCGTTTGAGCTGGAAGCCGACGATCTGCTGGCGATTTGCATTCAGCATGAGATGGATCACCTGGTCGGTAAACTGTTTATCGATTACCTCTCACCTCTGAAGCAACAGCGTATTCGTCAGAAAGTTGAGAAACTGGATCGTTTGCGTTCTCGCGCTTAACGCCCCCGGATACAAGGAATAACGTGTCTACATCACTACGTATAATCTTCGCGGGTACCCCTGATTTTGCAGCGCGTCATCTCGACGCGCTGTTAACGTCTGGCCATCAGATTGTTGGCGTATTTACTCAGCCGGACCGTCCGGCTGGCCGCGGTAAAAAACTGATGCCTGGCCCGGTTAAGGTACTGGCAGAAACACATGGTTTACCGGTTTTCCAGCCTGCGTCATTACGACCTGAGGAAAACCAGAAGTTAGTGGCAGACCTGAACGCGGACGTGATGGTAGTTGTGGCTTACGGCCTCATTCTGCCGAAAGCGGTACTTGATATGCCCCACCTGGGCTGTGTTAACGTTCATGGTTCTTTGCTCCCACGCTGGCGTGGTGCAGCCCCTATTCAGCGCGCTCTGTGGGCAGGCGATGCTGAAACTGGCGTGACAATCATGAAGATGGACGTAGGTTTAGACACGGGCGACATGCTGTATAAACTGGCGTGTCCCATCACCGCAGAAGATACCAGCGCCACGCTGTATGACAAGCTGGCGGATCTCGGCCCGCAGGGGCTGATTGAGACGCTGCAACAGCTTGCTGACAATACAGCGACACCTGAAGTGCAGGATGAGGCACAGGTGACCTATGCTGAGAAACTGAGTAAAGAAGAAGCCCGGATCGACTGGTCCCTGTCAGCAGCTCAACTCGAACGCTGCATCCGCGCCTTTAATCCATGGCCGATGAGCTGGTTGATGATTGATGAGCAGCCAGTGAAAGTCTGGAAAGCTTCAGTTATTAACGGCAATGCATCGGCAGAGCCCGGTACGATTATCGACGCCAGCAAAAACGGTATCCAGGTTGCGACCGGAGAAGGGATACTGAATCTTGAATCGCTGCAACCGGCCGGTAAAAAGGCAATGAGCGCGCAGGATCTATTAAATTCTCGTCGTGAATGGTTCATCCCTGGCAATCGCCTTGCCTGAACAAATTTATTCTTAAGGCCCGGTGTTTCCGGGCATTTTTATTTTTACGGTTATGAAAAGACAAAATCTACGCACTATGGCGGCTCAGGCCGTTGAGCAGGTTATCGAGCAGGGCCAGTCACTGAGTAATGTCCTGCCTCCACTGCAACAAAAGGTTTCCGATAAAGACAAAGCCCTGCTTCAGGAGCTGTGCTTTGGCGTGCTGCGCACCCTCTCTCAGCTTGAGTGGTTCATTAACAAGCTGATGTCACGCCCGATGAGCGGCAAGCAGCGTACCGTGCATTATTTGATCATGGTCGGTTTCTACCAGCTTCTTCATACCCGCATTCCACCTCATGCTGCGCTGGCCGAGACAGTGGAGGGTGCCGTTGCGATTAAACGTCCTCAGCTAAAAGGATTGATCAACGGCGTGCTGCGTCAGTTCCAGCGTCAGCAGGACGAACTGCTGGCAGAATTTGCGCAAAGCGAAGCGCGCTTCCTTCACCCTGAATGGCTGCTGAATCGCCTTAAAAAAGCCTACCCACAGCAATGGCAAGACATTGTGGATGCCAATAATCAACGTCCGCCGATGTGGTTACGCGTCAATCGTAACCATCATACACGCGACGCATGGCTGGCCCTGCTGGAAGAGGCCGGAATGAGCGGCTTCACACACGCTGCTTATCCTGATGCGGTTCGTTTAGCCTCCCCTGCACCGGTACATGCATTACCCGGTTTTGAAGAGGGCTGGGTAACGGTACAGGACGCATCTGCTCAGGGCTGCATGACCTGGCTTGAGCCGAAAGACGGGGAGCAGATCCTCGATCTCTGTGCAGCGCCAGGGGGGAAAACAACGCACATTCTGGAAGTGGCTCCGCAGGCCAGCGTGATGGCCGTGGATGTTGATGAGCAGCGCCTTTCACGCGTCTATGACAACCTTAAGCGTCTGGGTATGAAAGCACAGGTTAAGCAAGGCGATGGACGCAAACCCGCTGACTGGTGTGGTGATACCCGGTTCGATCGCATTTTGCTGGACGCCCCCTGCTCAGCAACCGGCGTGATTCGTCGTCATCCCGATATCAAATGGCTGCGTCGCGATCGTGATATCAAGGAGCTTGCCCAGTTGCAATCCGAAATTCTGGATGCCATCTGGCCGCATCTCAAACCCGGCGGAACCCTGGTGTATGCAACCTGCTCTGTTCTCCCGGAAGAGAACAGTCAGCAAATTGCGGCTTTCCTGAAACGCACCCCGGACGCTACGCTGCACGATACGGGAACGCCTGAGCACCCGGGTCTGCAAAACCTGCCGGGCGCAGAAGAGGGTGATGGCTTCTTTTACGCTAAGCTAATCAAAGAGTGATGTTGAGAACAGGTCACGAAAGATGAAAATTATCATTCTGGGCGCAGGGCAAGTTGGCGGAACGCTGGCGGAAAATCTCGTGGGTGAAAACAACGATATCACCATTGTGGATACCAATGGCGATCGCCTGCGCGTTTTGCAGGACAAGTTCGACCTCCGCGTTGTTCAGGGGCACGGCTCTCATCCACGTGTGCTTCGGGAAGCGGGCGCGGACGATGCCGACATGCTGGTTGCAGTAACCAGTTCTGATGAAACCAACATGGTTGCATGTCAGGTGGCCTACTCGCTGTTCAACACACCGAACCGCATCGCCCGCATTCGCTCCCCGGACTATGTCCGGGATGCGGAAAAGCTGTTTAATTCCGAAGCAGTACCTATCGACCATCTTATTGCGCCTGAGCAGTTGGTTATCGACAGTATTTATCGTCTGATTGAGTACCCGGGCGCGTTGCAGGTTGTGAACTTTGCTGAAGGGAAAGTAAGCCTGGCGGTCGTGAAGGCTTATTACGGCGGCCCGCTGATTGGTAATGCCCTGTCGACAATGCGCGAGCATATGCCACATATCGATACGCGTGTTGCGGCGATTTTCCGTCACGACAGACCTATTCGTCCGCAAGGTTCCACCATTGTCGAAGCCGGGGATGAAGTCTTCTTTATTGCGGCTTCTCAGCATATCCGTGCGGTGATGAGTGAACTTCAGCGTCTCGAAAAACCGTATAAACGTATTATGCTGGTTGGCGGCGGTAATATTGGCGCAGGTCTGGCGAGACGGCTGGAAAAAGACTACAGCGTGAAGCTGATCGAACGAGATCAACAGCGCGCGTCGGAGCTGGCTGAAAAACTTCAGAATACTATCGTGTTTTATGGCGATGCTTCGGATCAGGAATTGCTGGCCGAAGAGCATATCGATCAGGTTGATCTTTTTATTGCCGTCACCAACGACGACGAAGCGAATATTATGTCCGCCATGCTCGCTAAACGTATGGGGGCGAAAAAAGTAATGGTGCTTATCCAGCGTAAGGCTTATGTCGACCTGGTACAGGGTAGCGTAATTGATATTGCTATTTCACCCCAGCAAGCCACCATCTCTGCCCTGCTAAGCCATGTGCGTAAAGCGGATATTGTCGGCGTGTCGTCTCTGCGTCGTGGTGTTGCTGAAGCCATTGAAGCCGTCGCTCACGGGGATGAAACGACGTCGCGCGTTGTTGGTCGCGCGATCGACGAAATTAAACTTCCACCAGGCACCATTATAGGCGCCGTAGTGCGAGGTAACGATGTCATGATCGCCAATGATAATTTACGTATCGAGCAGGGTGACCACGTTATTATGTTCCTGACCGATAAAAAATTTATTACCGACGTCGAGCGTTTATTCCAGCCAAGCCCGTTCTTCCTGTAATGATTTGGGTGCTCAGACGAGGGCACCCAAATATTAACCTTCTAATTTTCATGCCTTTTATTTTTCATAACGATTATTTATCCCCAATGGCAATTAGCTAATCATTTGTTAAACTTATAGGCGTCAGCTGGCACAAGGAGAACATAATGAGTTTTATTAAAGAATTTCGCGAATTTGCGATGCGCGGGAATGTGGTGGATTTGGCTGTGGGTGTCATTATTGGTGCGGCGTTCGGTAAGATCGTTTCATCATTAGTCGCCGACATTATTATGCCGCCGTTAGGACTGTTGATTGGAGGCATTGATTTCAAACAATTCGCCTTCACCCTTCGGGAAGCTCAGGGCGATATCCCTGCGGTTGTAATGCACTACGGCGTATTCATTCAGAACGTATTTGATTTCGTGATCGTGGCATTTGCCATTTTCATGGCGATCAAACTTATCAACAGACTTAACCGTAAAAAAGAAGAACCGGCTGCTGCCCCGCCAGCACCAACTAAAGAAGAAGTCTTACTGACTGAAATTCGCGATCTGTTAAAAGAGCAGAATAACCGCGTTTAATCAGGCGAGAGAAACAGAAAGGCCAGTGGTAAAAAAGCGATTAGCTTGCTTGCCACTGGCCTCCCAGTTACCACGTTGTGCATGTTTACCTTTACGCAAATAACTCCCTTTTCCCTTCTTGTTCTTCTCAACACGCTGTCTAAAAAGCGGGTCGTGAAGCAATGCCTCAATGGCGTTATCCTTAATTTGTCCCTTAGTATGCTGATAGCGGCTCATCATTTCTCCTGAGCATAGTTAATGTCGGCGGGAGTCTAGTCCGTGGCTGATAAAAAATCAACAACCCTGAGTTTCACTACTGGCGCCCTGTTCAAGGGCTTCCAGTATTGAGCAATAAACACTGCTGTGAGCAGTACCGCAGCACGCGTCATTCAGCCTTTGTAGAGATCGTTGCATGGCCTGCAGCTCCTGAATTCGTCCTTCAACTTCATCCAGCCGGGCCTGAACGATGCTTTTAGATTCCTGACACGTATGATGTTCAGGATCGATACGGATCGACAGCAGTTCACGGATCGACTCCAGCGTGAAGCCGAGTTGCCGGGCATAGCGGATAAAACGAAGGCGTTGCAGGTCGTTATCCGTATAAAGGCGAAATCCACCTTCTGTTCTGACCTCATGATCGATCATCTGCTGCTTTTCGTAGTAGCGGATAGTATCCGGCGTTACGTTAGCAAGCTTCGCAAGTTCACCTATGCGGTACATGGCTACTCCTCGTTTATTTTTTGCATTAACCTTTCACTGTACTCACCATGCAAAAAGTCAGTATTCATTCCCGTCTGGCGCAGTTTTATTTCGATGAGCGCTAATCGACGGCTGATTTCGGAGTACCGCGGGTCATTCTTATGAATGCCTTTAAGCAGATCGGCAAGCTCGACGGCTTCATTGCGTTGCTGAAGTTCAGGGGGTAAACAACCTGCATTTTTCAGTAAGCGATAACCGGCTCGTAATTCAGGGGGAATGTGTGAATCATCGTCCAGCACCAGTGGCTCACCGCTACCGGGGAGATTTTCAAACTCGCCTTTGTTTTGGGCATCGCTAATATGGCGTTCAGCCCACTGATCGAGCAACCACATAATGAACTCCAGGGGATGAGCAGAAAAGATACAGACATTGTAGATAAGTGGAGATTCTGCGGATATAAAAAAACCCGCCGAGGCGGGTTTTTTTACGTTACTACAGATTACTCTGCAGCAGCTTCTGCTTTCTCTGAACGATCAACCAGCTCGATGTAAGCCATCGGCGCGTTGTCGCCTGCACGGAAACCACACTTCAGAATGCGAGTGTAACCACCGGCACGGCTCGCGAAACGCGGGCCCAGTTCGTTAAACAGTTTTGCCACGATCTCGTTATCACGAGTACGGGCGAATGCCAGACGACGATTAGCAACGCTGTCAGTCTTGGCAAGAGTAATCAGCGGCTCAACTACGCGACGCAGCTCTTTCGCTTTAGGCAGGGTCGTCTTGATGATTTCATGACGAACCAGTGAACCTGCCATGTTGCGGAACATAGCCTGGCGATGGCTGCTGTTGCGGTTCAGTTGACGACCACTCTTACGATGGCGCATGACCTTATCCTTCTCAGTAAAACCTTAACCTGTGATCCGGTTACTCGTCAGCAATGCTTGCCGGTGGCCAGTTTTCCAGGCGCATGCCCAGAGACAGACCACGTGAAGCCAGCACGTCTTTAATCTCGGTAAGAGATTTTTTACCCAGGTTCGGCGTTTTCAGCAACTCAACCTCGGTACGCTGTACCAGATCACCGATATAGTGGATAGCTTCTGCCTTGAGGCAGTTAGCAGAGCGGACAGTCAATTCCAGATCGTCAACAGGGCGCAGCAGGATCGGATCGAATTCTGGTTTCTCTTCTTTCACTTCCGGCTGACGTACATCACGTAAGTCAACGAAAGCTTCCAGTTGTTCTGCCAGGATGGTTGCCGCACGACGAATCGCCTCTTCAGGATCGATTGTGCCATTGGTTTCCATTTCGATGACCAGCTTGTCCAGGTCGGTACGCTGTTCTACACGCGCTGCTTCAACATTGTAGGCAATACGCTCTACAGGGCTGTAGCATGCGTCGACCAGCAGACGGCCGATTGGGCGCTCATCTTCTTCCGAATGAATTCGGGCAGAAGCCGGCACATAACCACGACCGCGCTGAACTTTGATACGCATGCTAATAGCTGCGTTCTCATCGGTCAGGTGGCAGATCACGTGCTGCGGCTTGACGATTTCAACATCACCGTCGTGGGTGATGTCGGCTGCAGTCACAGGGCCAATGCCAGATTTATTCAGAGTAAGAATAACTTCATCTTTACCCTGAACTCTCACCGCCAGCCCTTTCAGGTTGAGCAGGATTTCAAGGATATCTTCCTGAACGCCTTCTTTGGTGCTGTACTCATGAAGTACACCATCAATCTCAACCTCGGTCACCGCGCAACCCGGCATCGATGAGAGCAGAATACGGCGCAGTGCGTTACCCAGAGTATGGCCAAAGCCACGCTCTAAAGGCTCAAGGGTCACCTTGGCGTGCGTCGAACTCACTTGCTCGATATCTACCAGGCGCGGTTTTAGAAACTCTGTCACAGAACCCTGCATTGTGTCCTCTCTTTGGTACTAAGCTTTACTTGGAGTAAAGCTCGACGATCAGGTGTTCGTTAATGTCCGCAGACAGATCAGAACGCTCAGGCTGACGCTTGAACGTACCTTCCATCTTGCCAGCATCAACTTCCAGCCAGGTTGGCTTTTCACGCTGCTCAGCCAGCTCCAGAGCGGCTTTCACGCGAGATTGCTTTTTCGCTTTCTCACGAATGCTAACAACGTCATTCGCTTTAACCTGATAAGAAGCGATGTTAACAACACGACCGTTTACCATGATTGCTTTATGGCTAACCAACTGGCGTGATTCAGCACGAGTCGCGCCGAAGCCCATACGGTATACAACGTTGTCCAGACGACCTTCCAGCAGAGCCAGCAGGTTTTCACCTGTGTTGCCTTTCAGACGTGCTGCTTCTTTATAGTAGTTACGGAACTGACGCTCCAGCACACCGTAGATACGGCGAACTTTTTGCTTTTCACGCAACTGCACACCATAGTCAGACAGACGCGGTTTACGCGCACCGTGCTGGCCAGGAGCTTGTTCAATTTTACACTTGGTATCGATCGCGCGAACGCCAGACTTAAGGAATAAGTCGGTGCCCTCACGACGGCTCAGCTTGAGCTTAGGACCCAAATATCTTGCCATTTTCTATCTCCAACTAACCTAAAAAACGAGCGTTATACGCGACGTTTTTTCGGCGGACGACAACCGTTATGAGGGATCGGAGTCACATCAGTAATATTCGTGATGCGGAAACCAGCGGCGTTCAGAGCGCGAACAGTAGATTCACGACCCGGACCCGGACCTTTAACCATAACTTCCAGATTCTTGATGCCGTATTCTTTTACGGCTTCAGCGCAACGCTCTGCTGCAACCTGAGCTGCGAACGGAGTGGATTTGCGAGAACCACGGAAACCGGAACCACCGGCTGTTGCCCAACCCAATGCGTTACCCTGACGATCAGTAATAGTAACGATGGTGTTGTTGAAAGAAGCATGGATATGAGCCACGCCGTCAGAGACTTGTTTTCTTACACGTTTACGTGCACGAACTGGTGCCTTTGCCATTATTCAATCACCCCGATTATTTCTTGATCGGTTTGCGCGGACCCTTACGGGTACGTGCGTTGGTCTTAGTACGCTGACCGCGCACTGGCAGACCACGACGATGACGCAAACCGCGATAGCAACCAAGATCCATCAGGCGCTTGATGCTCATGCTGATTTCACGGCGCAGATCACCTTCAACGACAAATTTGGCAACTTCGTCACGCAGCGTGTCGATTTGTTCTTCAGACAGCTCACTGATCTTAACATCTTCAGCGATACCCGCTGCAGCCAGAATGGCTTTGGAACGGGTCTTGCCGACGCCGTAGATCGAAGTTAATGCGATCACAGCATGTTTCTGATCAGGAATGTTAATGCCTGCTATACGGGCCACTATGCACTCCTACTATTTAATATGTACGCACCATGCTGAAAAGCCCGTTTTCAGGATACTCAAATGGAAACGTACAGACATACAAAAGATTGGCTGGCTAATCTAGCCAGCTCAACCCAACTTTGCAAGAAAAATATGCGAAATAATCAGCCTTGGCGCTGTTTATGCTTCGGCTCGGCACTGCAAATCACACGGATGACACCATCACGCTTAACGATTTTGCAGTTACGGCATAATTTCTTGACGGAAGCACGAACTTTCATTTTTACTCTCCGTAACTTCTCAGACGACCATTTAGCGGCCGTAGCCTTTCAGGTTCGCCTTCTTCAATGCAGACTCATACTGACTGGACATCATCAGAGTTTGCACTTGAGCCATAAAGTCCATAATCACGACAACAACGATAAGCAGTGAGGTCCCACCGAAGTAGAACGGTACTTTCATTGCATCACGCATGAACTCCGGGATCAGGCAGATAAAAGTAATATAAAGCGCACCAACCAAAGTCAGGCGAGTCATTACTTTATCGATATACTTCGCCGTTTGCTCTCCCGGACGAATTCCTGGTACAAATGCACCGGACTTCTTCAGGTTATCTGCTGTTTCACGCGGGTTGAAGACCAACGCCGTGTAGAAGAAACAGAAGAAGATGATCGCAGACGCATAGAGTAACACATAAAGTGGTTGCCCAGGCTGCAAATACAGCGAAATTGTTGTCAGCCAGTTCCAACCAGTACCGCCCCCGAACCATGACGCGATGGTTGCCGGGAACAGAATAATACTGGAAGCGAAGATAGCCGGGATAACCCCCGCCATATTCACTTTCAGCGGTAAATGTGTGCTCTGTGCAGCATAGACACGACGACCCTGCTGACGTTTAGCGTAGTTCACCACAATGCGGCGTTGACCACGTTCAACGAAGACAACAAAGAACGTCACTGCAAATACTAATACTGCAACCAACAGCAACAGGAGGAAGTGCAGGTCGCCTTGACGCGCTTGCTCGATAGTATGGGCGATGGCCGGCGGGAGACCCGCAACGATACCGGCGAAGATAATGATTGAGATACCGTTACCGATACCTCGTTCAGTAATCTGTTCGCCGAGCCACATCAGGAACATGGTCCCTGTGACCAGACTTACAACAGCGGTGAAATAGAATGCAAAGCCTGGGTTTAATACCAGGCCCTGCATACCAGGCATATTCGGAAGACCGGTAGCAATACCGATCGACTGGAATATTGCCAGCACCAGAGTGCCGTAACGGGTGTACTGGCTAATCTTACGACGTCCAGACTCCCCTTCTTTCTTCAACTCTGCCAGGGCCGGATGAACGACCGTCAGCAGCTGGATAATAATCGATGCCGAAATGTACGGCATAATACCCAGTGCGAAAATAGAAGCACGGCTGAGAGCACCACCAGAGAACATGTTGAACATTTCAATGATGGTGCCTCGCTGTTGCTCAAGCAGTTTGGCAAGTACAGCGGCATCAATACCAGGGATCGGAATAAAAGAGCCAATACGGAACACAATCAGCGCGCCGATTACAAACAGCAGTCTGCGTTTCAGCTCGCCAAATCCACCTTTGGCACTTTGAAAATCTAATCCCGGTTGCTTAGCCATCTGCTACTTATTCCTCAATTTTACCGCCAGCAGCTTCGATAGCAGCACGAGCACCTTTAGTAACACGCAGGCCACGAACAGTTACCGGAGTAGAAACTTCACCAGACAGGATCACTTTCGCGAACTCGATCTGGATACCGATAATGTTAGCTGCTTTCAGCGTATTCAGGTCTACAACGCCGCCTTCAACTTTCGCCAGGTCAGACAGACGGATTTCCGCTGTAATCGCTGCTTTGCGAGAGGTGAAGCCGAACTTCGGCAGACGACGGTACAGTGGCATCTGGCCACCCTCGAAACCGCGACGTACGCCACCGCCAGAACGAGAGTTCTGACCTTTGTGACCACGACCACCGGTTTTGCCGAGGCCAGAACCGATACCACGACCCAGGCGTTTACCCGCCTTTTTAGAGCCTTCGGCCGGAGACAGAGTATTTAAACGCATCTCTTACTCCTCAACTTTAACCATGAAGTAAACCGCGTTGACCATACCACGAACAGCAGGAGTATCCTCGCGCTCAACGGTATGACCAATACGACGCAGACCCAGGCCAAGCAGCGTTGCCTTGTGTTTCGGCAGACGACCGATTGCACTGCGGGTTTGAGTGATTTTAATAGTCTTTGCCATGGTCAATTACCCCAGAATTTCTTCAACGGATTTACCACGCTTGGCAGCGACCATTTCTGGAGAATTCATATTTTCCAGGCCATCAATAGTTGCACGAACCACGTTGATCGGGTTGGTGGAACCATATGCTTTAGCCAGAACGTTATGAACTCCAGCAACTTCCAGAACGGCGCGCATTGCACCACCGGCGATGATACCGGTACCTTCGGAAGCTGGCTGCATGAATACACGAGAACCCGTGTGAACACCTTTAACTGGGTGTTGCAGGGTACCGTTGTTCAGCGCGACGTTAATCATATTGCGACGGGCTTTTTCCATCGCTTTCTGGATCGCTGCTGGAACTTCACGCGCTTTACCGTAACCAAAACCAACGCGACCGTTACCATCACCCACTACAGTCAGAGCTGTGAAGGAGAAAATACGACCACCTTTAACGGTTTTAGATACGCGGTTTACCGCGATCAGCTTTTCCTGCAGTTCGCCAGCCTGTTTTTCGATGTGAGCCATCTTACACCTCTACCTTAGAACTGAAGGCCAGCTTCACGGGCAGCATCTGCCAGTGCCTGGACACGACCATGATATTGGAACCCGGAACGGTCAAAGGAAACATTGCTGATGCCTTTTTCCAGAGCGCGTTCTGCAACAGCTTTACCTACAGCTGCAGCGGCGTCTTTGTTACCGGTATACTTCAATTGTTCTGAGATAGCTTTTTCTACAGTAGAAGCAGCTACCAGAACTTCAGAACCGTTCGGTGCAATTACCTGTGCGTAAATATGACGCGGGGTACGATGTACCACCAGGCGAGTTGCACCCAGCTCTTTGAGCTTGCGGCGTGCGCGGGTCGCACGACGGATACGAGCAGATTTCTTATCCATAGTGTTACCTTACTTCTTCTTAGCCTCTTTGGTACGCACGACTTCGTCGGCGTAACGAACACCCTTGCCTTTATAAGGCTCAGGACGACGGTAGGCGCGCAGATCTGCTGCAACCTGACCGATCAGCTGTTTATCAGCGCCTTTCAGCACGATTTCAGTCTGAGTCGGGCATTCTGCAGTGATTCCGGCCGGCAGCGGATGCTCAACAGGGTGTGAGAAGCCCAGAGACAGGCCTACTGCATTCCCTTTGATAGCTGCACGATAACCTACACCAACCAGCTGAAGCTTTTTAGTGAAGCCTTCGGTAACACCAACAACCATTGAGTTCAGCAGGGCACGCGCGGTACCAGCCTGAGCCCATCCATCCACGAAACCATCACGTGGACCGAAGGTCAGAGCGTTATCTGCATGTTTAACTTCAACAGCTTTGTTGAGGGTACGAGTCAGCTCGCCGTTTTTACCTTTGATCGTAATAACCTGACCGTCGATTTTGACATCAACGCCGGCAGGAATAACGACCGGTGCTTTAGCAACACGAGACATTCTTTCCTCCGATTAGGCTACGTAGCAGATAATTTCGCCACCAAGACCAGCCTGGCGCGCTGCACGATCAGTCATAACACCTTTAGAGGTAGAAACAACTGCGATACCAAGACCAGCCATTACTTTTGGCAGCTCATCTTTTTTCTTATAGATGCGCAGGCCTGGGCGGCTGACACGCTGAATGCTTTCTACAACAGCTTTACCCTGGAAATACTTGAGAGTAAGTTCCAGTTCCGGCTTGGTGTCGCCTTCAACTTTAAAATCTTCGATAAAACCTTCTTCCTTCAGCACGTTGGCAATTGCCACTTTCAGCTTGGCGGAAGGCATGGTGACCGCAACTTTGTTCGCGGCCTGACCGTTACGGATACGGGTCAGCATATCCGCGATCGGATCTTGCATGCTCATCTGTCTTTACTCCCGTGATTCAATTGGTAATTACCAGCTAGCCTTTTTCAAGCCTGGTACTTCACCGCGCATGGCGGCTTCACGCAGTTTGATACGGCTCAACCCAAACTTGCCCACATAACCATGTGGACGACCTGTTTGACGACAGCGGTTACGCTGACGAGACGGGCTGGAATCACGCGGCAGAGACTGCAGCTTGAGAACCGCATTCCAACGATCTTCGTCGGAAGCGTTCACATCAGAAATGATCGCTTTCAGTTCAGCGCGTTTAGCGAAGAATTTATCAGCTAAAGCTACGCGCTTTACTTCGCGTGCTTTCATTGATTGCTTAGCCATTCAGTAACCCTACCTTACTTGCGGAACGGGAAGTCAAAGGCAGCCAGCAGAGCACGGCCTTCTTCATCAGATTTCGCAGTAGTGGTAATGGTAATATCCAAACCACGCACGCGGTCGACTTTATCGTAGTCGATTTCTGGGAAGATGATCTGCTCACGGACACCCATGCTGTAGTTACCACGACCGTCGAAAGACTTAGCGGACAAGCCACGGAAGTCACGGATACGTGGAACAGCAATAGTGATCAGGCGCTCAAGGAACTCCCACATGCGTTCGCCACGCAGAGTTACTTTACAGCCGATCGGATAGCCCTGACGGATTTTGAAGCCTGCAACAGATTTGCGTGCTTTGGTGATCAGCGGTTTTTGACCGGAGATTGCTGTCAGGTCAGCTGCTGCGTTATCCAGCAGTTTCTTGTCAGCGATCGCTTCACCAACACCCATGTTCAGGGTGATCTTCTCGACCCGAGGGACTTGCATGACAGAATTGTAGCTAAACTCAGTCATGAGTTTGTTAACTACTTCGTCTTTGTAGTAATCATGCAGTTTCGCCATCGTACTACTCCAAATTACTTGATAGTTTCGCTGTTAGACTTGAAGAAACGGACTTTTTTGCCGTCTTCGAATCTAAAGCCTACACGGTCAGCCTTACCGGTAGCCGCATTGAAGATTGCAACGTTAGAAACCTGAATAGCAGCTTCTTTTTCAACGATGCCGCCTGGTTGGTTCAGGGCCGGAACCGGCTTCTGATGTTTCTTAACCAGGTTGATACCTTCAACGACGAGTTTGCCGGAAGACAGAACATTTTTTACTTTACCGCGTTTACCTTTATCTTTACCGGTTAACACGATAACTTCGTCATCACGACGGATTTTCGCTGCCATGATTCGCTCCTTAGAGTACTTCTGGTGCCAGAGAGATAATTTTCATGAACTTCTCAGTACGAAGTTCACGAGTTACCGGCCCAAAGATACGCGTGCCGATAGGCTGCTCGCTGTTATTGTTTAAAATAACGCATGCATTACCATCGAAGCGAATGACAGAACCGTCAGGGCGACGAACACCCTTCTTGGTGCGCACCACTACCGCCTTCAGCACATCACCTTTTTTGACCTTACCACGTGGAATTGCTTCCTTGATGGTGATCTTGATGATGTCGCCTACGCCTGCGTAGCGACGGTGCGAGCCACCCAGAACCTTGATACACATTACGCGACGTGCACCGGAGTTGTCGGCGACGTTCAGCATAGTCTGTTCTTGGATCATTTTAGTGCTCCGCTAATGTCAACTACTACCTGAGACTCTAAAATCAGAGCCGTTAAAAAGCCCCATATCGAGGGCGCGGCATTATAACACCGCTTCTGCAATATGGGTAGAAAAAATAAACGGCTCATTGCTGAGCCGTTTATTCGTATTGAGAATGCGTACTCTATTACAGAACCGCTTTCTCTACAACGCGAACCAGCGTCCAGGACTTAGTCTTGGACAGTGGACGGCATTCACGGATTTCAACCTTGTCGCCGATACCACATTCGTTGTTCTCGTCATGTACGTGCAGTTTGGTCGTACGCTTGATGAATTTACCGTAGATCGGGTGTTTCACAAAACGTTCGATAGCTAC
This sequence comes from Enterobacter cloacae complex sp.6700776, assembly GCF_048284255.1. NCBI lineage: Bacteria > Pseudomonadati > Pseudomonadota > Gammaproteobacteria > Enterobacterales > Enterobacteriaceae > Enterobacter > Enterobacter cloacae complex sp.6700776. The sequence goes on from NZ_JBLVYK010000027.1 coordinate 19,585, forward strand.
AACAATGGATTTCTCCATTTTATCGCTAACAACACGACCTTGCAGAGTACGGATTTTATCGGTCATTACGCACCCGCCTTCTGAGTCAGTAAAGTCTTAACGCGCGCAACATTGCGACGCACTTGCTTCAGCAGGTGAGTCTGTTGCAGCTGGCCACTTGCAGCCTGCATACGCAGGTTGAACTGCTCACGCAGCAGGTTCAGCAGCTCAGCGTTCAGCTCTTCAACGCTTTTTTCACGCAGCTCTTTTGCTTTCATTACATCACCGTCTTAGTTACAAAGGTGGTTTTGATAGGCAGTTTCGCTGCTGCCAGGCCGAAGGCTTCACGGGCCAGCTCTTCCGGTACACCGTCCATTTCATAAAGGACTTTGCCCGGTTGGATCAAGGCAACCCAGTACTCCACGTTACCTTTACCTTTACCCATACGAACTTCCAGTGGCTTCTCGGTGATCGGTTTGTCCGGGAATACACGGATCCAGATCTTACCTTGACGCTTAACTGCACGGGTCATTGCACGACGTGCTGCTTCGATCTGACGTGCAGTCAGACGACCACGGCCAACAGCTTTCAGACCGAAAGTGCCGAAGCTAACATCCGTACCCTGCGCCAGACCACGGTTGCGGCCTTTGTGCACTTTACGGAATTTTGTACGCTTTGGTTGTAACATCAGCGACGCTCCTTATTTACGGCCTTTACGCTGCTGCTTTTTAGGTTGAGCAGCCGGTTTTTCCGGTTGTTCAACAGCAGCCATACCACCCAGGATCTCACCTTTGAAGATCCATACCTTAACGCCGATTACACCGTAAGTGGTGTGCGCTTCAGAGGTGTTGTAGTCGATGTCAGCACGCAGAGTGTGCAGCGGTACGCGACCTTCGCGGTACCATTCGGTACGTGCGATTTCCGCGCCGCCCAGACGGCCGCTAACTTCAACTTTGATACCCTTAGCGCCCAGACGCATTGCGTTCTGTACAGCACGCTTCATAGCACGACGGAACATAACACGACGTTCCAGCTGAGAAGTGATGCTGTCAGCAACCAATTTAGCGTCCAGTTCAGGCTTACGAACTTCAGCGATATTGATCTGTGCAGGAACGCCAGCGATATCCGCTACGACCTTGCGCAGTTTTTCTACGTCTTCGCCTTTCTTACCGATAACGATGCCAGGGCGAGCAGTGTGAATAGTCACACGGATGCTCTTAGCTGGACGCTCGATAACGATACGAGATACAGACGCTTTAGCCAGTTCCTTAGTCAGGTACTGACGTACTTTAAAATCGCTGTCCAGGTTGTCAGCGAATTCTTTGGTGTTCGCAAACCAGGTAGAGTTCCATGGTTTTACAATACCCAGGCGAATACCATTAGGATGTACTTTCTGACCCATTGCTAGTCTCCAGAGTCTCAGCGATCGGACACAACCACAGTAATGTGGCTGGTGCGCTTCAGGATGCGATCTGCACGACCTTTCGCACGCGGCATAATGCGCTTCATGCTTGGGCCTTCATCTACGAAAATTTTCGCGACTTTCAGATCGTCGATGTCAGCGCCATCGTTGTGTTCAGCGTTAGCAATGGCAGATTCCAGTACTTTCTTGACCAATACCGCAGCTTTCTTGTTGGTATAGGTCAGGATGTCCAGGGCCTGCGACACTTTCTTACCGCGAATCAGGTCAGCAACAAGGCGAACCTTCTGTGCAGAAGAACGAGCATGGCGATGTTGAGCTAAAGTTTCCATCTCTTCCTCCTACCTTATTTCTTCTTCGCTTTTTTATCAGCAGCGTGGCCGCGATAAGTACGAGTCGGTGCGAATTCACCCAGTTTGTGACCAACCATTTCGTCGGTAACAAAGACTGGAACGTGCTGACGACCATTATGGACAGCGATGGTCAAACCGATCATGTTAGGAAAGATCGTTGAACGACGGGACCAAGTGCGCAGGGGCTTCTTGTCTCCGCTTTCCACCGCTTTCTCTACCTTCTTCAGCAAGTGCAGGTCAATAAAAGGACCTTTCTTGAGAGAACGTGGCATGGCTTATCCTCTAAAATTATTTGCTACGGCGACGTACGATAAATTTATCAGTACGCTTGTTGCTGCGGGTCTTCTTACCTTTGGTCTGAACGCCCCACGGAGTTACCGGGTGCTTACCAAAGTTACGACCTTCACCACCACCATGTGGGTGATCGACTGGGTTCATCGCAGTACCGCGAACGGTAGGACGAACACCACGCCAGCGTGCAGCACCAGCTTTACCCAGAACGCGCAGCATATGCTCAGCATTGCCAACTTCGCCCAGAGTAGCGCGGCAGTCTGCTTCGACTTTACGCATTTCACCAGAACGCAGACGCAGGGTGACATAAGCACCGTCACGCGCAACGATCTGAACGTAAGTACCCGCGGAACGCGCCAGCTGACCGCCTTTACCTGGTTTCATTTCTACGTTATGAACGGTAGAACCAACCGGGATATTGCGCATCGGCAGGGTGTTGCCTGCTTTGATTGCAGCATCAACGCCAGACTGAATCTGGTCGCCAGCTTTCAGGCCTTTAGGGGCCAGGATGTAACGGCGTTCGCCATCTTTGTACAGAACCAGCGCGATGTTCGCGGAACGGTTCGGATCGTACTCAAGACGCTCAACAACTGCTGGGATACCGTCTTTGTTGCGTTTGAAGTCAACAATACGATAAGCCTGCTTGTGGCCACCACCGATGTGACGAGTGGTGATACGGCCATTGTTGTTACGACCACCGGATTTGCTGTTTTTTTCCAGCAACGGAGCAAAAGGTTTGCCCTTGTGCAGCTCAGGGTTAACCACTTTAACTACGTGGCGACGACCCGGAGATGTCGGTTTACATTTAACAACTGCCATTGTATTACTCCTCCGACTTACTCAGCGCCGCCAACGAAGTCCAGGTTCTGGCCTTCTTTCAGGGTGACGTAAGCTTTTTTCCAGTCGCTACGACGACCGATACGCTGTCCGTGACGTTTAACTTTCCCTTTAACTACCAGGGTGTTAACGACTTCGACTTCGACTTCAAACAGTTTCTGCACAGCAGCTTTGATCTCTGCTTTGGTCGCGTCTTTAGCAACTTTGAGAACGATGGTGTTTGTTTTTTCCATCGCAGTAGACGCTTTTTCAGAAACGTGCGGTGCGCGCAGCACCTTCAGCAGACGTTCTTCACGAATCATGCCAGCATCTCCTCAACTTGCTTAACAGCATCAGCAGTCATTACGACTTTGTCGAAGGCGATCAGGCTAACCGGGTCGATACCAGTCGCGTCGCGTACGTCAACCTTGTGCAGGTTACGCGCGGCCAGGAACAGGTTCTCGTCCAGCTCACCGGTGATGATCAGCACATCTTCCAGAGCCATGTCTTTCAGTTTCTGTGCCAGCAGCTTAGTTTTAGGCGCTTCAACAGAGAACTTCTCGACAACGATCAGACGATCCTGACGTACCAGTTCGGACAGGATGCTTTTCAGCGCGCCGCGGTACATCTTTTTGTTAACTTTTTGACTGTGGTCCTGTGGACGCGCAGCGAAGGTCACGCCACCTGAACGCCAGATCGGGCTCTTGATAGAACCTGAACGCGCACGGCCGGTACCTTTCTGGCGCCATGGCTTTTTGCCTGAACCAGTTACTTCAGCACGAGTCTTCTGAGCACGAGTACCCTGACGAGCACCAGCTGCATAAGCAACAACAACCTGGTGAACCAGCGCTTCGTTGAAATCACGACCGAAGGTAGTTTCGGAAACAGTCAGCGCGCTCTGCGCGTCTTTCAATACTAATTCCATTGCTATCCCCTTACGCCTTCACAGCTGGTTTAACGATCAGGTCGCTACCGGTTGCACCCGGGACCGCACCTTTAACCAGCAGCAGGTTGCGCTCAGCGTCAACACGTACTACGTCCAGGCTCTGAACGGTTACACGTTCGTTGCCCAGCTGACCTGCCATTTTCTTGCCTTTGAACACTTTGCCCGGAGTCTGGTTCTGACCGATAGAACCCGGAACGCGGTGAGACAAGGAGTTACCGTGAGTAGCGTCCTGGGTACGGAAGTTCCAGCGCTTAACGGTACCAGCAAAACCTTTACCTTTAGAGGTACCGGTTACGTCAACTTTTTTAACGTCAGCAAACAGCTCAACGCTAATGTCCTGACCTACGGTGAACTCTTCGCCTTCAGCAAGACGGAATTCCCACAGACCACGGCCAGCTTCTACGCCAGCTTTAGCGAAGTGACCCGCTTCTGGTTTGGTTACACGGTTAGCTTTTTTAGCACCAGTGGTCACCTGAACAGCGCGGTAGCCATCGTTAGCCAGATCTTTAACCTGGGTAACGCGGTTTGCTTCAACTTCGATTACGGTTACTGGGATTGAAACGCCATCTTCAGTGAAGATGCGGGTCATGCCCACTTTTTTACCGACTAAACCAATCATTGTATCAACCTCTCAATCGCTCGATGACCTGATTAACCCAGGCTGATCTGCACGTCTACACCGGCAGCCAGATCCAGACGCATCAGAGCATCAACGGTTTTCTCAGTTGGCTCAACGATGTCAACCAGACGCTTGTGAGTGCGGATCTCGTACTGATCACGCGCATCTTTGTTAACGTGCGGAGAGATCAGAACGGTAAAGCGCTCTTTGCGGGTCGGCAGCGGGATCGGACCACGGACTTGCGCACCAGTGCGCTTAGCAGTCTCGACGATTTCCGCGGTTGATTGATCGATCAGACGATGATCAAACGCTTTAAGGCGGATACGGATTCTTTGGTTCTGCATGAGACCAGAGCTCCAATTATTTTATAAACGAAAATGATTACTCCTCAAACCCATTACGATTGATGGGAGAGTGTAACCGTTCTTACGTAGCTCCCCAATTGGGAGCATTGTTGAGTAACAAAGTGAGCTACTCTGGTTCAGATTGAACCCGCCGTCAATTACGACAAGCCCGCGCATTATACGTAAATCAGCGAAAGACGCAAGTGCCGTTTAGAAATTAAGCGCCAAAGTCGTACTCTGCGTAAGGCCTCGCAATTTTTTATGCAAAGTATCCCTTCTCAACTCTTTGTCTGAAGCCGCTATGCAATTGTTGTTTTTACACATTGCCGGGCATGCAGATTGTTACGAGTATGCGCTCAAACCATTTTGAGGCTCTCGCTATGCTAATGTCCCTCCCCTTTCTGCTGATCTATTTTGCGTTATCGGCCTTGCTTGTACGCACCGATATTCGCACGGGGCTGCTTCCCGATAAATTCCTTTGCCCGCTGCTATGGACGGGCCTGCTCTACCAGCTTTGTCTTCATCCTGATTTTTTGCCGAGCGCGGTAGTGGGTGCGACGGCAGGATACGCCGGATTCGCCGTTATCTATTGGGGATATCGACTCATCTGCCGACGTGAAGGGATGGGGTATGGCGACATAAAATATCTTGCGGCGCTGGGAGCATGGCATGGCTGGTGTGTACTGCCAGTACTGGCATTAGTGGCCGCGTTAATGGCTCTGCTGTATCTGGTTGGTTTCTCGTTGTTCAACCCTGATAAGCAGGCATTAAAAAACCCACTGCCTTTTGGGCCATTTCTGGCGGCAGCGGGTTTATGCGTTGGCTGGGAAAGCCTGATTAACTTTCCACTTTGATCTGAGACTGAAGGTAGTTCTGTAGGCCAATTTTGCTAATGAGATCCAGTTCGGTCTCAAGCCAGTCGATGTGCCCTTCTTCATCGGCCAGGATCTGGATCATCATATCCCGGCTGACGTAGTCATGTACGCTGTCCGCATAGGCAATGGCTTCACGCAGGTCTTTTGCACCCTCCAGCTCTAGCCGGAGATCAGAACGCAGCATCTCTTCAACATCTTCTCCGATGCCCAGTTTTCCGAGATCCTGTAGGTTAGGAATGCCTTCGAGGAATAAAATACGCTCAATATATTTATCGGCGTGTTTCATTTCATCAATGGACTCATGGTATTCAACATCGTTGAGGCGAGTCAGTCCCCAGTTTTTGAACATTCTTGCATGGAGAAAATACTGATTGATTGCGACAAGCTCATTTCCCAATAATTTATTGAGATAACTTATGATTTTAACATCACCTTTCATTATATAGTCCCTCCGCTTCCACTCATTGAAGCGTAGATCGGGCTACGGGGATGTCAAAAAAAAGATGGAGGCTTACGCGATCTCTTTGAATTCCGGGATCTGCATCAGTTCGTCCTGCATGATCTCACGCGCTGCGCGAACGCATTTACCGCATTGATTTCCCACCGGAACAAACTTACGAAGCTGCTGGAAAGATTGTGGTTGAAACTGGCGAACGGCCTGACGAATTTTTTTGTCGCTTACACCATTACATAAACAAACGTACATAAAGACTCCCGTTCAAAATATGCGCAAAGTGTAAGTGAGAATGGTTATGATTACAATAGCACGGGCGTCGGAATACGTGGCGGGAGAAAGCAAAAAATGCGAATTTTTATGACAATGCCCAACGGCAGAAAACAAAAAAGGACGCCGAAGCGTCCTTTTTATTTCAGGGATAATTAATTAGCCCAGAACTTTAGCAACAACGCCCGCGCCAACGGTACGGCCGCCTTCACGGATTGCGAAACGCAGACCGTCGTCCATCGCGATTGGGTGGATCAGAGTCACAACCATCTTGATGTTGTCGCCTGGCATTACCATCTCTACGCCTTCTGGCAGTTCGATGGTACCGGTCACG
>NZ_JBLVYK010000280.1:0-272 GCF_048284255.1 Enterobacter cloacae complex sp.6700776
GATTCAACTAACGAACACCCTCCAATTAAGGCAGTATTTACAACTTCATCCTTTCCATTACATAAGTGTTGAGATACTTTTTTGTTTTTATTATTTTTTATTAAGCCAGTTGCATAAGCTGCGTAGATGTTTTTACCAGTAATATTTTCCATTAATGCAGATGTAGCGGCATCCTGTACCGCAATAGAAGGGATAAATCCAAACGAATCTCCTTTATGCATCGAGTATGCATTTGTAAAGAAAGGAATTAGCACAATACTGAACATTAATAC
>NZ_JBLVYK010000281.1:0-272 GCF_048284255.1 Enterobacter cloacae complex sp.6700776
CCAAATGAAGTACCTGGTCTCGTGGGCTCGGAGATGTGTATAAGAGACAGGCCCGATTAGGCTTTCCGGAAATCGCGTTCAATCTGTTCCCGGGCAGGGCGGTTATTCACTGGTGGCGCGTCGTGCCGGCATGAAAATGGCAGAGGCGCTGATTTATAACTGTCTCTTATACACATCTGACGCTGCCGACGACATCGCTCCAGTGTAGATCTCGGTGGTCGTAGGGTGAGGGGGGGGGGGGGGGGGGGGGGGGGGGGGGGGGGGGGGGGGGG
>NZ_JBLVYK010000282.1:0-272 GCF_048284255.1 Enterobacter cloacae complex sp.6700776
CATGGCATCGATCAAACAGTCCACTTTAGCAATGATGTTAGGCTTGGCTTTTAGCAGTCAAGGAGTGGCAGTCACCACAATCCCATTCTGGCATTCAATGGAAGGTCAGCTTGGTGAAGAAGTGAATGACCTTGTCACTCGCTTTAATGAAACTCACCCAGATTACAACGTGATTCCCACTTATAAAGGGAACTACGAGCAAAGCCTCGCTGCGGGGATTGCGGCATTTCGTTCTGGCAATGCACTTGCGATACTGCAGGTTTATGAAGTTG
>NZ_JBLVYK010000283.1:0-271 GCF_048284255.1 Enterobacter cloacae complex sp.6700776
GTTATATACTCTTCAGTTTGCCGTTGTGAGTTTTGAGCGACCATCTTTAGGGTTAACCGCACGCTGCGCTTAAAGGTGAGTGCAAAGCGTTTTAGATGGTTTTCATATTCATCTAATGTTGGCGGTAATTCAGGATCTAACCGTTCCAACCAGCTTTTCAATTCATCGACTAACCCACCTACAGCGGGAATAGAAGAGAGCTGCACCGTAGGGGCTCGCAGCCGGATATAGTTTTTTAAGCTGCGCTGAAGATTTGAAGGGGTGTAGAGAT
>NZ_JBLVYK010000284.1:0-271 GCF_048284255.1 Enterobacter cloacae complex sp.6700776
CTCGAAGCCCAGCAGGGCCGGCTCGATGCCGAGGGGCGCCAGGATCTGATCGCGCAGATAGCACGTGAAAGCCTGGCCGGCCGCCTGCTCGACCACCTCGCCAAGCAGCCAGTAGCCGAGGTTTGAATAGGCGAAACGCATGCCGGGCGGCGATGACGGGTGCGGGTGCGCTGCCACCGCACGCCGTAACGCCGCCCGCGCATCGAAGGCCGCGTGGCGCGCCGCAGGATGCACCCAGCGCAGTGGCAGCGGGTTCGGCAGGCCGCCGGTG
>NZ_JBLVYK010000285.1:0-271 GCF_048284255.1 Enterobacter cloacae complex sp.6700776
ATAAGAGACAGATTAAAAACCCACTGTAATTACATGAAAATAAAGAAATAAAAGGTAATACCGGCGTATTACCGCGTACGCGGGCAAGCGAAAAAGCTATAACGCTTCCCGGCCGACAGGCGGCCCAGAATCCACAGGGGCATGCAGGTTCTCTTCAGTAACCTTCGCCATTAAATCAAAAAGGTCATATTCGCCGGGAAGCTGCGTATCAGTCGAATCCCGTTGTTCATCATATTCAGATGGCATGGGGTGATATCCAGTAGCTGAGGGG
>NZ_JBLVYK010000286.1:0-271 GCF_048284255.1 Enterobacter cloacae complex sp.6700776
CCTCTTGGCTGCTCTTACCTACGGGCTTTACCATGCACTATGCCCATCTCTATTACGGCAATAGTGAAAATGAAAAACCGTGGCTAATTTTCCCCGATAAAATCACCCAACCCAGCTATTCGGATTTTATGTATTTCTCATTCACCATTGCCGTCGCCTCACAAACGGCAGATGTAGAAGTAGCCTCAACCCCTATGCGTCGCGCAGTATTGCTCCAATCCGTTATTTCATTTGTCTTTAATATGGCCATTTTAGGGTTGTGTATTAATAT
>NZ_JBLVYK010000287.1:0-271 GCF_048284255.1 Enterobacter cloacae complex sp.6700776
AGCAGATGCTGGTAATTTACCTTCGGTACCCGCGACTGCAGGTACGCGTGATGGCGTAGATTCAAAACGACCTTCTCTGCGGATCATAGGGACAACAGCTGCGCCCCCAGCAATAACACCAGCAGCACCAACCCCTAATAATAGTTTTCTTCTCGAGATTTTCATCTATAACCTCAATAACAATCTTGTTTTTTATATAGTAAATAATTTCAAATTGAGATGATGATCTTATCATATATTTTGAAATTGTTAAGTATCGAAAGTATTTGTT
>NZ_JBLVYK010000288.1:0-271 GCF_048284255.1 Enterobacter cloacae complex sp.6700776
GAATGTTCACATACGGCGAATTTTTATCTTCAATAAATACGCTGTCGTGCACCGGAGAAAGTCCGGTCTGCTGAATGTAAGTGGTGCTGATAATCGCCACATCAACTTTGGGATCATCCAGTACGCGCGGGAGCTGCGCCCCCTCGAGTTCCATAATCTGCAAATGACGAGGATTATCGGTTATATCCAGCGCGGTAGGTAATAAACCTTTTCCCCCTTTCAGAGTAATTAGCTTCTCGTGTTGTAACAGTAAAAGTGCGCGACCAAGGTT
>NZ_JBLVYK010000289.1:0-270 GCF_048284255.1 Enterobacter cloacae complex sp.6700776
TCGTAGTACCGGTGACGGTTATAGTACAGCCCTGATTCCTCATCATGCTGCTGCCCTGGCAGACGGTACGGCTGATACACATGATGCGGGTTCTCCTCATTAAGCTGGTTGCCCCATTCATCATATTCCGCGCTCCACGCCGTATTGCCGTCTTCGCTGATAAGCGCCAGCGGCAGTCCCCGGTGGTCGCAGTGATAAAGATGAGCTTTTCGCGCCGGTGTGTATTCCGGCTCCACCTGTCTGGCCAGTTGCTCCACCGTCAGCCCGCAC
>NZ_JBLVYK010000028.1:0-21823 GCF_048284255.1 Enterobacter cloacae complex sp.6700776
CGGCCGGAAGGCAAACGCCTCAGCGATTTACAGCCGGACCAGGGCATCGCTGACAGCCCTCAGTCATTTAGAAAGCAACTTTATTGCTTCTGCATAAAATCCCTCAGCCCACAGGGAGAGGGAACGCAGGGCCTTACTGGCCCTGCGGAATATCGCTCGCATCCTGGTGCAAATCATCGGCCGCCGCCTGTACTGGCTGCGACGGCGTCGCCATGATGGCGTTCCAGGTGGCCTTTAACTCTTTCATGTCATATTCCGGCTCACCTTTCGGCTGCAACAGAATCAACGCCATATCCTGAGACAGCTGCTGCCGCAGATCCTGATTCAGCATCTCCACGGTCAGACCGTTCAGGAAATCCTGACGCAATTTCTGATACTGCTCCGGCGCGATATCCACGACCTGATTCTGTAAGGAGCGAATGCGCTGGCTGATTAAGATATCGGTATCGGCGCGGGCATAGGTGGCAAACAGTTTCTGCAATTCGAGGGATTTCTGCGCCACCAGGGCGTTAAATTCCTCTTCAGACAGGCCCTCTTTACGCACTTTAGCCAGCTCTTTCGCCACCACGCCGAGATTGGCATTCAGCTTATCACCCGGCGATTCGACGTTAATGGCGCACTGGGCGCGCTGGAACAGCACGCGGCAGTCAAAGCCCAGACCAATGTCTTTCACGTTGTTCTTGCTGAGCGTCTGCTGAACATGCCAGAACAGCGCTTCACGCGCCAGGTCCGCACGCCAGTAACGCAACAGCGCCGAGGACTCGCGGATCGGCTGCCAGGCGGTATCCCACATCATCGAAAGACGATCCTGACGCACGGTATCCGTCATGATACTGACCGTCTCAGGACGCAGCGGGGACAAAGTAGGAACAGGGGCGGGCGTTTCACGCTTCCCTTTTAGATCGCCAAAGGCTTTGTTGATCTGCTCTATCACCGCACGGCTGTCCACGTTGCCCACTACAATGAGGGTCATGGCATCCGGGGTGTACCACTGCTGGTAGAAAGATTTCACCTGCTCTGGATCCACCGGCTGTTTCAGCGGTTCTGCCGGGTCGTGTCCAAGCAGCGTGGACCCTTTCAGGCGGTAGCGCCACCAGCCTTCTTTGGTATCCGTCGGCCAGGTCGCCACCATGTCGCTGTTGCTCAACGCATAGTTTACGGTCTCAGGCGTAATCGCCAGTTTGCCGGTCGCATCAGAAAGATAGGTAAGCGCTTCTTTAAGCAGATCGTTACGGTTGTTGGGCAGGCTCAGATTAAACATGGTGTAGTCATAGGAGACCACAGCCGGGGGCAGCGGGCGTTTAGGATCGATGGCCTGTTGCCATAAAGAACGCACCTGAACCGCCTGCAAACTGCCGCTCTGGGTGAGCGCCAGTCGAGGAATAAAATGGCTTAAGCCGGTCTGCTGGGTGCTTTCAGTGAGGGAGCCGGTATTCACAGCCAGACGAATTTCAATGCGATCGCTCGGACGTTGCGGAGTGGATAACACCTGCCACTGGAATCCGTTCGCCAGTGTTCCCTGTTGCCAGGCCGGGTCTGGCTGGAGCGCATCTGCCTGCACATAACTGGCTGCTGCCATCATCAGCAAACCGCCGGTTAAGAGTCGAATTTTTGTGCCCTGCATGTGAACCCCTGATCAACATTCCTGGTTAAAGAGAGTGTCTCGCGACGTGAGCACTCAAAGATGACGATGAAAACCTTCCGATTAGACAGCGTGTTCGGCTAAACGTCACGGGCGGAAGCGAAATATACCCAAAAAAATTTTGTCGAAATATGACAGGTATGAGCGGTTATTATGCGCAGGTGCCCGCATCCCCACAAGGGAATACGGGCATTTATGAGGGATTAAGAGGATAAACCGGGGGTTTTGTCCTCAGATGTGCGATTATTCAGCGTATCGTTAAGTTTCTTGTGATCCAGCTCTTTTACCCACTTCGCCACCACAACCGTCGCCACACCATTACCAATCAGGTTGGTTAACGCGCGGGCTTCAGACATAAAGCGGTCGATACCGAGGATCAGGGCCAAACCCGCCACCGGCAGATGTCCAACCGCTGAGATAGTGGCCGCCAGCACGATAAATCCGCTACCCGTTACGCCCGCCGCCCCTTTCGAGGAGAGCAGGAGGACGACCAGCAGCGTAATCTGATGGAAGATATCCATGTGGCTGTTGGTGGCCTGAGCAATAAAGACCGCCGCCATCGTCAGGTAAATCGAGGTGCCGTCCAGGTTAAAGGAGTAGCCCGTAGGAATAACCAGCCCCACCACTGACTTACGGCAGCCCAGCTTTTCCATTTTATCGAGCATACGCGGCAGCGCGGACTCAGAAGAGGATGTGCCGAGGACAATCAGCAGCTCTTCACGAATGTAACGGATAAATTTGAAGATGCTGAAGCCGGTCGCACGAGCGATGGAGCCGAGCACCACCACCACAAACAGAATACAGGTGATGTAGAAGCAGATAATCAGCTGGCCAAGCTGTACCAGCGTGCCGACGCCGTATTTCCCGATGGTGAAGGCCATCGCGCCAAAGGCACCAATCGGGGCCAGACGCATAATCATGTTGATGATGCCGAAGATAACCTGCGAGAAGCTTTCAATGACGTTAAAAATCAGCTGACCTTTGCTGCCAAGACGGTGCAGGGCAAAGCCAAACAGCACGGCAAACAGCAGTACCTGGAGGATGTTTCCGCTGGCGAACGCGCCAATCACGCTGCTCGGGATCACGTCCAGCAGGAAGGCAACAATCCCCTGATCTTTCGCCTGTTCAGCGTAAACCGCCACCGCTTTCGCATCCAGCGTGGCCGGGTCAACGTTCATGCCCGCGCCAGGCTGTACCACGTTGACAATAATCAGGCCGATAATCAGCGCGATCGTACTGACAATCTCGAAGTACAGCAGGGCAACCGCCCCCGTACGCCCGACCGCCTTCATGCTTTCCATGCCAGCGATACCGGTCACCACGGTACAGAAGATGACCGGCGCGATGATCATTTTGATGAGCTTAACGAACGCGTCGCCAAGCGGTTTCATTTGCGCGCCCAGCTCCGGGTAGTAGTGACCGAGCAAAATACCGATGGCGATGGCTGTCAGGACCTGGAAGTAAAGACTTTTGAAGAGTGAGGTTTTCATAGGGTGTCCCTGGAAAGAATAACTACAGGCTTTGTAAGGTTATGGTTAACCTGCGGCTTTAAAATAACACCCACATAACAGGACAGAAATAAACGGGGTTCAAATTTGAAACACAAATGTTAAGAACTTTGAGCTGGCTCGCACAAGCCAGCAACAAAATTACACTTTTGCGTTATTGCCATCGTCGGCGAGATAGCGTCGCTCAAAGGTATCCGTCGGCACGGCGCGGCCAAACAGGAAGCCCTGACCGCTCTCCACACCCGCCGCAGCCAGCCACTCGCGCTGGGCTTCGGCCTCAATACCTTCGGCAGTCACGTGCAGGTTCAGGCTGTGCGCCATCTGGATAATGGCCTGCACCAGGCTGCAATCCTCCGGCAGCCCTTTCACAAAGGTTTTGTCGATTTTCAGGACGTCCACCGGCAGGGTTTTCATGTGCTGGAGCTGACGCAGGCCGGAATACCCCATACCAAAATCGTCCAGCGCAATGCGGATCCCGGCATTACGCAGCGGTTTCAGAATGGCGACAGCGTCGTCAGGATTGTCAATACAACGGCTCTCGGTGACTTCCAGGATCAACGTGTGGGGCTGGATGCGGTAGCGATGGATCAACTCGAGCATATCCGGCACCATAGTCGGGTGCATCAGCTGTAGCGCAGAAAGATTCACCGACAGCGGCAGCGTGATGCCCCGTTGTTGCCAGGCCGCAAGCTGGCGGCACGACTCTTCCAGCACCCAGTATCCGACGGTGACCATCAGGCCGCAGGACTCGATACGTTCGATCATCCCCTCAGGCAGCTCCCACGTGCCGTCCGGCTGCTGCATGCGCAGCAACGCTTCGGCGCTGGTCACTTCACCCGTGCGCAAATCCACCTGCGGCTGTAGCCAGAGCGCAAACTGGCGATTGTCCATCGCCGTCAGAATGTCGCTCTCTTCCGTCAGGCGCTGCTGGGCTTTTTCCATTTGCTCCGGATCAAAGAACTGGATCTGGTTTTTGCCTTTTCGGCGCGCGGTAAACGCTGCTGAGAAAGCCCGACGGTATAACTGCTCGGCGGTCAGACCACCGTAGTACATTGCGATACCAATGCTGGCACTTGGGCGAAGCTGGATACCCTGAATGGGTAGCCGCTCATTTATGACAGTGAGTACTTGCTGACCTAACGTAATAGCGTGCCACGGCTCTTTTACACCGTGCGCAATCACCACCAGGTCATAGCCGCTGACCTGGGTAAGTACCATGCGCGGCGCCAGCACAGATTTGATTTTTTCCACCAGCGTCAGTAATAGCATCTCGCGCTGGCTCTCTTTCAGCACGCCCGTCGTGTCCTGCAAGGTCTCGCAGGCAATCACCATCAGCGCGGTGGTCTGCTGGCGAGCGATGGTCTGCTCCAGCAGGGCCATTAAAAACGCTTTGTTTGGCAGGTCGGAAACCGGGAAACGGGTGGCGTTATTACTTACCTCTTCCTGCTGACGCAGGACACGCTGCTGGTTGATATTGTAACTGCGGACCAGCATGCCGATTTCATCGTCGTGATGCAGACGCGGCAAGGGAAGCTGATGCCCCATGTGCTCCTGCGGAGAGAGGTCATTCAGCTCCCGGGCTATGCGGCGCAACGGATGCACAATTAACCGGTTGATGCACCACGTCAGCGCCACGCTCAACATTAAGGTCAAAAGTAAGTAAGTAGTCACTAACGTAGCAACCCAACTCATGACGAATTTATACATGCGGTACGAGTCCGCCTGTAGTACCAGATAGGCCAGCGGCTGCGGGTTAGCCGGTCTTTCCAGGGAATAGAGAGGCAGGGAAATCTGCACCGGCAGTTCAAACAGGCGCATCACCATCATCGGGACGGGACGCTCCGGGATAAAGCTCATCCGCAGCGCCTGGAACTGGTTCGGCAGCACGACGTCGGCGCGGCTCACGATACCGGCGGGCTGAATGCGCTTCAGGATGGATTCCGCCTCGGGGATATCCCCTTTCAGGATCGAGGCCGACAGGGGTTCCCGCACCGAGCGAGCAATACTTTCCAGTTGCGAAGCCGTGTTATAGCGATTCTGCTGTACGGAATGAAACAGCAAAATGACGCAGAAGATGAAGACAAACAGCATTGTGACGGCAGACACCATCGCCATCTGTTTGATCGTTAAGGAACGGCTGACACGCAAAATGACTCTCCACAAAACTCGAAGCGCAGGGCGCACCAGGGCGTAAACCTGGTGCGCCCGAGTATACCCGATAGCTGCACTTTTAAGAGAGACTTACAATTAGATTAAGCAAAAATCCGATCACCAGTCTGCATAAGGCACCAGCGGTTCCGGCGGTAAGTCCATATCACCCTGCCAGCCTGCGGCAGAATACCGAACATAGAGCAGCGCATGGCTCGGGGTATAGTCTTTCGCTTCCTGAATATCGACGCCCAGACCGACAAACCAGTTGGACGTCACACGGCGTTCAACAATCGCCCTTGCGGTATAACCCGTCCCTGACGAGCTACTTCCGGTTCCCATCACACCTTTATCGGTATAACGGCCTGGCTCATTGTCCGGTATCAGCCCCTGCAACGGATAACGCATCACATCTTTTGTTTTTGAATGGGACCATGAGACGGAACCGCCCAGTTCCCATGACCAGTTCTCTGTGCGTTTACGCCAGTTCACCGGTAAGGCGAACGACACATACTCCTGGGGACTGTAGTAACCGCCCTGGCCCAGCGAATAGCCACTTAAATCCTTATCGTAATGCCAGAGCATGTTGGACACACCGACCGTCAGACGCTCGTTGTTCTGATTGATAAGCTTGTAGTAATAGCCGGTCATCCAGCGGACCCGCCAGTTATCTTCGACATTCTTCCCGGTGAGGCTGTCGGCACTCAGGCTTGACCAGATCCCGTTAGCTTCGCCTTTGTCGTAGCTCATGCTCACGCCGCCACCGGTAGCACGCACGCCGCCCCAGGTGGTGTCGGTATTGGGATCTTTTTGCCCGGCGAAGGCCAGCACAGAGCTGGAAATCGGACGACGATGGGCGTTCAGGGTGTAGCCAATCGGCCCCAAGTCGTTGCTGTAGCTCAGGCTGCCCACCACATCGACCACGTCGAAGCCCATCGGCGTTGTACCGATGTCCCACGCCCAGGTGTTGTTCTGCCAGCCGACGGCCACGCTGGCGCCGTTGGCCGACTGGTTCGTGCTGCCGTGACATGGCGTTTCGGCGCAGGTACCCCACGTTGGATCGTAGGTTCCATTGTCCGTATCAAAGGAACCGGCGTTCATATTGACCAGATCGCTACGGAAGAACATGCGGCCATCCGATAGCGGCGCATCCACCTGGAGCATAGTGGTGTGCGCTTTCAGGTCGGAATAGCCCCCCGTGCCGCTGGATCCCCAGTAGTCGTGTTGCAGCGTGACGTTCAGATCCTGCTGACGATAAAGATCGCCTGCATCGCTGCGCACGCCGCGCTTCAGCCAGTCATCTTTCTCATCGTTACGCGTGAGCCGCGTAAAGCTGTCGTTATCGGTCGGACGGGTCGTCGTGATGCCCGATGAGACCATCGCATCTTTCCAGGTTTCCAGCGCCTGCTGAGGCTGGCCGTTTTGCGCCTGGAAACGGGCGGCATCACGCATCACCAGCGCGCTTTCCATAGAAGGCGGCTGCGATTTTGCCTGAGGAACAATGGCGTTGAAGGTCTTTTCTGCCGCGGCAGGATCACCCAGACCGGCCTGCGCCATGGCGATCCGGCGCTGCATATTGAGGGAGAGCGGTTCGCCGTTTTGTGCCGCGGGCAGTTTCGCCAGCTCAGCGCGAGCGGCGTCCCTGTTGCCCTGAGCAAGATTGACTTCGGTCAGGCCGAGAATTGCGTCTTCGTTCTGCGGTTCCCGTTGCAGGACGGTGTTGTAGGCGGTTTTCGCGGCCTCGTGATCGCCACGCTGTTCAGCCCAGTCTGCCAGCGTTAAGTCAATACGGGTGGACGGGGGCTGCTGGCGAAGCAGCGCTTCCGCTTCCTGCTCTTTTCCACTGTCGCGCAGGCGGTTGGCGGTTTCCAGCACCTGATTACTTTGCAGGCGGTCCGCCAGCGCCTGGATGTTGCCGTTCCACTTGTCGCGCGGCAGCGTGTTCAGATGCGCCAGCGCGGCCCGGTCCCGATCGTTACCGGACAGGTACAGCCCGCTGGCGTAAACCTGATCCGGATCGCCCGGTTTCTGGCTTGCCAGCTGGCGCATCAGGTTATCCGCCTGGCTGCGCTGACCCGCGCTATACAGATCGCGTGATAGCCGGTAGGTGATCCACACGTCGCCCGGGGAAAGCGCAAGGCGTCGGCGCTGAATTTCTGCGGCCTGCGCATAGTTTCCCTGGCTTTCCAGCTGTGCAGCCTGAGCCGAGAGCTGCTCGTTCGTCAGGCTACGTTCAATATCATCAATGCTGCGGCGCTGGCTGGCAGAGAGCGACTGAATAAACTGCGTCGCCTTCTCCGGAGACTGCTCGCGATAAATATTGGCAAGACCGCGTACCGCGTTGCTGTTGCCGCTGTCCATCCGCAATGCCTGGCGATAATAGCGTTCAGCCGCGTCGTTATCTTTCCGCGCCGCCGCCGCGTCACCCAGCCCCAGGACCGCGTAGCTGTCCGTATTGTCAATGTTGCGCGCCTGCTGATAATAGCGTTCCGCCTGGGCTGTCTTGTTGGCTTTCAGGGCGTTATCACCCTGCTGGATCAGCAGCCAGTATCGGTTAACCTTCAGCAGGCTGTCCCATTTGCCCCGGTTGTCGCTCTGCGGATCGAGGGCGATCGCCTTTTCAAACTGCGCAACCGCGCGGGCGCGATCGCCTTTCTGCGAATAGGCCTGCCCCAGCGCGCCTACGGCTTCACTGTCGGCGTGGTTGGCGCTGACTGCTTTCTGCAACTCCGTTACCGCTTTACTGCCCTGCCCGGCATCCACTGCGGCTAACCCTTCGGCTTTGGCGCGAAACGCCGGATCGGCGAGCTGTTTTTGCTGCGCTTCAAGCTGGGCGCGCGCCGCCGTCACGTTATCGCCATCGCTGAACACGCTCAGGTATTGTTGCAGCGCGGTAACGCTGGCGCTGCTGGCCGGCTGATCTTTGATCTGCTGGTACCACATGTCCGACGCCTGACTGCGGCCATTGTTCGATTTGGCCATCTCCTGTAACACCGCAAACCCTTCATCACGCCGTCCGCTCTGGAACAGAAGCTGCGCCAGCGAAGCCTGTAGCGGGGCGTTGCCCGGACTGCTGGCGTTGATTTTCTTCAGCTGATTAATGGCCAGATTGCGGCGGGCAGGCTCTTTCGCCACCACGTTCCAGTACTCCGTCGCGATGTCGCCGCTGGGCGGATTACCGTCAAACAGTTTGTCATACGCGGCAATAGCTTCCTGCGTGTGCCCGGTGGTGGCGAGCAGACGAGCCTGCTGGAGGGCCTGGCGACCATCCGGCGTGGAGAGCAGCATGGTCGTACGGGAAGACTGGTACGCACTGGAATCGGGTGCCATTCCTTTCAGGCGATCCAGCTCTTTTTGCGCGCCCGCCGTATCCCCCTGTCGTAACAGGTAGCGGAAGCGAGCGGCAATCACGTCCGGGTTGTTGGGGTCGATCAGCTCAAGGCGATAGAGCGACTGGCGCACCAAATCCTCACGCTGGGTGGATTCCCCCAGACGAACCTGTTCCAGCAGCTGTCTCTGCTGCGGGGAGTTGGCGGCCTGGGCCAGGGGCATGAGCGCCAGGCCAAGCGATAAGGCGAGTAGATTTAGTGTGAACGTGCGCATTCCTGGCCCCAATCCGGTAGTAATTCACCTTGCGCGGTGAAACGAAAACGATGCTGATCCCACCCTTGTCCAAAGAGGGTCAGAACGTAGCTGTAATAAGCTTTGTTATCGGGAAAACGATCGGCGACACGCTGGCGTTGCACCGCCTGCGCGTCCCGTTCTTGTAAAAATGGAAGCAGGGAGGCAGAAAACCCTACCGGCCCATCTCCGGTACGTTTCCCGGTCGCTACGTCCACTTTTTCCGGCGGTAAGCCTTGTTTGATTGTGGTGGTCGCCATGGGCTTGAAACGCGCCAGTAGCCGGGCTTTCTGCGGATCGTTATCGTTCATCATCCCTACCCACAGATAGACGCGAATCGCATCGTAACTGCCGATCAGGGTCGTATCCTGCTTCAACTGCCAGCCGCCCTTTTTCTGGTATTTCACCCAGTTCGGGGAAAATCCTTTTGGCGCGGTCTCCAGCAGCAGACGCAGGTTGGTTTCACGGAGCGTTGTCCACGGTGCGCCGAAACGGGTGAAATAGCTCGCAAGCTGCGGCGGTAAGTAGCTGGGGTTGAAGCGCCAGACACTCTCTTCGGCAAAACCGACTTTACCCGGCAGCAGCATAGAACCCAGCCCCGGCACCTTCACCACTTCCTCACTGGCAATGCGCGTCAACAGCGCCTTACCCGTGCGCGTGTAATCGGGATTTTTCCACAGCCGCCCGGCTTCCAGCAGCGACCAGGCAATCCAGATATCGGCATCGGACGCGGAGTTAGGGTCGATAACCGCCCAGGTGTTGTCGTCCTTTTTTCCCCATAGCCACGCCGGGAGATGTTGGGCTAAATCCCCCTCGGCAAGGTTATCGCGCGTCCATGTCAGCAGCAGATCAAACGTCTTGCGATCGTTTGCTGCCAGGGCAAAGAACAGTCCGTAGCTTTGCCCTTCGGAGGTGGTAATTTTGCGCGCGTCACTGGGATCAATGACGCGCCCACTTTCGCTCATATAATCCTGTTTGAACGTCTCCCAGGCAGGCCAGCGACAGGCGGCGTGAAGATTCGCCGCCGTCAGCATCAACGCTGCGACTACACACCCGCGAAAGATTTTCATCACGGCTTACTCATGGTCCGGGTTAAGACGACGACGGCTGATGATTCGCAGCAGACGCCACAATACCCATGCCAGCAATACAACGCTGAGCGCAGCCAGCACGGCCAGCAGCACCGGGTGGTTAGAGAGGGCGTACCACAGGCGTTCGAACCACGGCAGATGACCGACGTAGTAGACATCCCCCACGCGCAGGCTGTTTACCCCCGACTCACGGATCACCGAGACGGAACCGAACATTGCCGCCCGTTTACCGCTGTCGTTCATGGCCGTGTTGAGCAGCTCATAGCCGCGCGGGCTGTCCGCCAGCAGGGCGATCACGCTGCGCTGGTCGTTATACGGAGACTGGAAACCGACAATCGCAGCCATCGGACCCGTTGAGCTTACGGTCGTCCTGATATTGGCCTGGCGATCGCCGCTGTCCGGCATGATGCTCGGGAACTCGGTCTGACGCAGCGGCGTGTTGACCCATGACTGAGCCGCCTGAACCAGCAGATCGACGCGCTTCTCGTCTTTCAGCTTGTCCGGAATGTTGCCGATGACCATGATATCGGCATCTTTGTTCTGGATCTGGCTACCGTCATCCGTCACCGTCACGTTGATAGCCGGTAAGCCGGTTTGCGCCCCGACGGTGCCCATGGTGTCCAGCAGCGTGGCAACCTGGCCTTCGTTGGCCGATTTTGGCATCACGACAATCGATTCAGAGAGATCAGCCATGCGGCTGAACGGGAAACTGGCGTTAGCAAACGCACGCAGATCCGGCATCGCGATAAAGTGGTAATACTTCGAGAAGTCGATTGTGGAATCATCACCAATCACCACGTGGTTTTGCACCGGCTGGAAGGTAATACAGTTTTCCACCGATCCACCCGGCATCGGGTTCATGTACTGGAAGTTAAACCGCAGCTGGTTCACCGCACCGAGCTTCAGCGCCGGGATCGACACATCGGTTTTACCATCCAGCAGCCCCTGCAATACAGGCAGACGAAGCATCAACCGGTTTGTCTCCTGGCTGCTGGTCAGGCTGAAGGATTGCAGGAACTGGTTGTTGAGGCTGATATCCATGCGCGAGCTGTCTTTGGTTACCGGCGCGGTGTAACGGTAGTTCAGGTTGATATCAATACCGTTGGTGCGCAGCAGATAGAGATCCGGCGGCAGGTTCAGCGACAGGCTGACAGGAGAAGGTTCAAGCCCGGTTGACTGCAATTGCTCTTCATAGGTTTTCAGCTCGCCGAAGGTAATCGCGCGGTCGGTGCGGACCCAGTTCGGCGCATCATAAGGCTTACGTGCCAGCAGCGGTTTCACCTCATCCACCACGACGCTATTACCGCGGAACAGGATATTGCCCTGCGCAATGCCTTTTGCCGCCTGCACCAGATCTTTATCATCACGCCCGAAGATCACCAGCAGCTTCACGTACGGATTGTCCGGATGGCTGATCATCTCGATGGTGGGTGCTTTCACCTCCGGATGGTCACGCAGGAAAGCCGGACGTTTGGCGTTGGTGGCAAACACGATCGCGTTTTTGTCCGGCATTTTGTCGTACATGACCGGGAAACTTTGACCACGCCAGCCGGAGCGGGAACCAAACCAGGATGCCACGATAGAGGCCGCCAGCTGTTCGGTCACATCGGGAGAGCCGGCAAAGACCATCGGCAGGTTCAGCGGACGGTTATCACGCGGGTCGAAGAACGGCACCGGGAAGGCGGAGAGATCGTTTTTCAACGCCAGCGGCTGATAGGTCATCTGAAGCGAAGAGTTACGCCCGACATCCAGCCACAGGGTGCTGCTGGCCGGGTTTTCACAGACATCGCGGTAGTGGCCGACAAACTCCAGACGCACGCGGTTAAAGTCGGTGATAAACAGCGGATTAATCGGCACCTGAGCCAGGGTTTTCTTACCCAGTTGCTCTTTGGTGACGGGCAGGACGTCCATCAGCTCGTCATTCAGATAGACCTTAAGCTGGGACTGCACCGGCAGCAGCGACGGCGATGGGGTGTATTCCAGGTTGAGCATCGCTTTCGACACGACTTCATCGCTGCGCATACCGAATTCGATACCGCCATTTGGGTTGATGCCGCGCAGAACCATGCTGCCCGGAGGAGGCGCGATCTGGGCAAACGTCAGCTTAACGTCACGCGACGGCGTATTTTCGGCAACCACCGGCGCACTGGCTCCCGGCACGCCAGGCATGACCTGCCCAACCACCGGGTTGTCGGCGGGCAGCGTATTCCCCGTCGTCGGCTGATTCGGGACGACGTTTTCCGTCTGCCCCGGCGCGGCCGTCACAACCGGATCGGTCGCTTGCGCGACGACAGGCACCGTTGGCGCGGGCGTGGTCGCTGCGTTATCAGGCGCCGCGTTAGCCACTGTTGCAGGGAGTGCACTCATCCCCATTGCCACTGCACATAACCAGGAAAGTTTTGTTTTCATCGCGTTATCATCATTGTTGAGCCATAACCGGGTCCGCCTGCTTCGCTTCATCTCGCTCAGGTCGACGCGGAATGAACGACACGACCCAGGAAACCAGTGAAGTAAGTGACCGGAAAATTAATTTCACCGACGACGGGGCAAATTCTGCAAGGTGACGATAGCCACGGAACCCCAGCTTAAGAATATCCAGCAGGCTTTCCAGAGGCTTATCCTCAGGGAAGCTGTCCTGCCAGAGAGCCCACGTATCCGCGCGGGCAAACGTACACTGCACAAAATCAATGTGTTGCTTTTTGGTCAGCGGCATCAGTTGCAGACCCACTTCATTTCCTCTCACACGCACCACCTGCGTCGGGAAGACATACTCCTGCTGGCCGCGCTTAAGCAATAGGTTGACCTTCTGCCCCTCAAGCACCTTCGCCTGACCGTTGATCTTGATACCCAGACCGCCATCCGAAAAGTCATGTACGGTACAGGAGAAGAGATGTCCATCGTCGCGGGCAATGGCCGCTGGCATGCTGATTTCGACGCGATGCGCGCGGCGAACCTGTTTGCTCTCCACCGATACCGCCACCGCGCCACCGAGGATAATCAGGTTATAAAACACCCACGCCATACTCACGAAGACCGTCAGAATTTCGTTTTCCGGGCCGTAGAAGTAGCGCCAGACCCCAACAATCACGCCCACAATATTCAGCAGCACCAGGAAGATATAGGGCCGGGAGATCACCCAGTCGACATACTCCTCTTCCACCAGCCCGCCCTTCGCGGTGACGTTGAATTTCCCTTTATGCGGGTTAATCAGCGCCACCATGGTTGGCGGCGCGATATACCAGGCCAGCACCGTTTCGTAGATTTCACTCCAGAACGAATGGCGATATTTCCCCTGAATCTTCGAGTTCGTCAGGCTGGCGTGGATCATGTGCGGCAGAACGAACAGGGCAATCATCAGCGCAGGCGCATAGATGATGTAAGCGTGAAGAAGCAGGAACGCCAGCGGCGCAGTGAGGAAGATAAGCCGTGGAATACCCGACAGGAAGTGGAACATGGCGTTGACGTAGCACAGCCGTTGCGCCAGTTTCAGTCCTTTACCCATCAGCGGGTTATCGAGGCGGAAAATTTGCACCATGCCGCGCGCCCAGCGAATACGCTGGCCGATATGCGCCGACAGGGATTCCGTGGCCAGCCCCGCCGCCTGAGGAATGCGCATGTAGGCGGAGGTATAGCCAAGACGGTGCAGACGCAGCGAAGTGTGCGCATCTTCCGTGACCGTCTCGACGGCGATCCCGCCAATTTCATCCAGCGGTTTACGGCGGATCACCGCACAGGAGCCGCAGAAGAACGTTGCGTCCCACATGTCGTTCCCGTCCTGCACCAGGCCATAGAACAGTGTGCCCTCGTTCGGGGTTTTACGAAAACGACCGAGGTTACGTTCAAACGGGTCCGGTGAGAAGAAGTGGTGCGGCGTCTGCATCATCGCCAGCTCTTTCTCCTTCAGGAACCAGCCCATGGTCATTTGCAGGAACGAGCGCGTTGGCACGTGGTCGCAGTCGAAAATAGAGACGAACTCCCCTTTGGCATATTTCAGCGCATTGTTGATGTTACCGGCCTTAGCGTGTTCATGCGTGGTACGGGCGATGTACTCGACCCCTACTTCGTCCGCGAACTGGCGGAACTCGGCGCGGCCACCGTCATCGAGGATCCAGATTTTGATTTTATCCTTCGGCCAGTCGATACCCAGCGCGGCGTAAATGGTGTTTTTCACCACCGACAGGTCTTCGTTGTAGGTCGGCACGAAGAGGTCCACCGTTGGCCACTGGGTCGTGTCTTTTGGCAGCGGCACCGGCTGTCGATTCAGCGGCCAGATAACCTGGAAGTAACCCAGCACCAGCACGATCCAGGCGTAGGTCTCAGCAAACAGCAGCACTAACCCACACACCAGGCTGACCGGATCGTCCCAGTTCAGCGTTGAGGTATATCGCCACCAGATGTAGCGGCAGGAAACGGTCAGCGACAGCACGATCAGCATCAGGGCAGAAAAACGCCCCGGAATGCGCCGCACCAGCAGCGCCACGCCCCACAGCAGGATCAGGAAGGTAAACTGTGCCAGCGGGTTGAAGGGCTGGGTAATACAGACCAGCGCCAGTATGAGCGAGAACACCACCACCACGCCGAGAATAAAACGCCGTAAGCCCGGGTGAAGGTGCCCGAGCTCTTTGTGATTATCTAAATGACCTGTTCTATCGCCAACCCGGTCGGGTAGCCGGTTAAGCCACTGGTGATAGTGTTCACGTAAGTTCTGCACGCGATCGAAGCTGCGCCAGCGTGACGTTTTTTTCTCCGCACCCGTTGAGGTCGCCAGAAGCCAGATGGACTGTATAGCGTAGCGCGCGGGATCGAGCGGACGCGGCTTGTCAGGGTTGATATGCGGATAGAGTTCACCGTGGCGCGCACGAATACGTTGCCAGCGTGGATGTTCGAGGGGGATGAACATCCACGCCAGAATCATCCAGAAGCAGCCCAGCGCAGCGCTCAGCGATGAGGCGCCGTGATGACGGTAATGGCGGTAGCGTTCACTTAAGCGCGAACTGACCGGCGGGATGAGCAACCAGTTGGTCAGGCGGCTCATACTGAACTCCCGGCAGGCTCCGGCCGTTTAGCAAAGTGCAGCAGACACCAGTTGGCCAGCGTCAGGATCTCTTCTGCCGCCAGTGAATCACTACGGTACTCCCCAAGCGGTTGTTTGGAAGCGAGGCACTCCGCCATCGCTTCGTCACGATGAATAACCATTGGCAACAGGCGGCGCTGACTCTGGAGCCAGACCTGGTACAGATCGTCCTGGATCTGGCTGCCAATGCGCAGATCGTTAATCAGAATATGGGCATTGGCAGGCATTGCCTGTTGATGCAGACGGATATGACAATTCGCATCTACGTTCGCAATGGAGAGCACATGGTCGCACTGCGCCAGAAGCTGGCGGGTCAGCGACGCGGCGCCGTGCGGCAGGTCCAGCAGGATCCACTGATAGTGTCCGCTCTCTTTCAGACTCTGCAAAGCGGTGGTGAAGCGAGAGAACAGGCGCTGAAACGCAGCTTCATTCCCGCGTTCGGTTTCCGTCATCTGACCAAAGGGAAGCAAATCGAGCTGGGAGGTATAGCGCAAACCCGCATCCCGCCAGTCTTTATCGTCCAGAAGCGCGCGCCCCCAGCCGTTTTCATGCGTAAAGTCGACATTGAATGACATGCGCAGCAAATTATCGGAGCAGGCATCAATAACCAGTACTGATTCACCTAAAACCTGTAATGACCACGCCAGCGCCGCGGTTACGGAAGTTGTACCCACTCCACCACGGACGCCCTGTAATCCTAGTACGGCCATCAATGGCTTCCTTATTGTTGTTGGGCAAACT
The DNA here is from genome assembly GCF_048284255.1 of Enterobacter cloacae complex sp.6700776. Classification (NCBI taxonomy): domain Bacteria; kingdom Pseudomonadati; phylum Pseudomonadota; class Gammaproteobacteria; order Enterobacterales; family Enterobacteriaceae; genus Enterobacter; species Enterobacter cloacae complex sp.6700776. The sequence goes on from NZ_JBLVYK010000028.1 coordinate 15,826, forward strand.
CAGCTAATAACGGCCAACGTTTAATAGCCGCAGCCAACTGTTCCCGCTGGGAAATATCGGTGTAATCTATTTCAGGCAATGAAAAAGCCTGCGTGAGCGCCAGAAAATCGTTTTGGAATGTGTAACCCAGGCTTGGGTCGACTGGAGTTGCGGGTTCGTTATTTTGCATTCTTATTTCATCCCTTTGAGTAAAATCATAAGATTCAGATGCAGCGAGGCGTCCTGCCCACGAAATTTCATTTACATGCTAAATCTGATGTTCTTTAATTTCAATGTTAGGTTTATTTCTACGCTTTCGCTAGTAAACTGAGAGACATAGAAATTCGACGAAAAGAGGGACACCGTGGACTCCATATTTTCTATTGGCATCCAGTCATTATGGGACGAATTGCGCCACATGCCAGTCGGAGGAGTCTGGTGGGTTAATACGGATCGTAATGAAGATGCCATCAGTCTGGTAAACCAGACGATAGCGGCGCAGGGTAAGGATTACCGCGTGGCCGTCATTACGATGGGCGATGAGCCAAAGTCAATCATCAGGCTCGAAACTGACCGTGGACCCCAGACAGTACGATTATTTTCCATGCCAGCGGAGGCCGACAGTTTATACTTTTTGCCCCGCGATATTCAGTGCTCTATTGTTCCTGAACACTATTTACTGATTCTTAAATGTTCTCAAAACGGTCTACAAAATATCCCGTCTGAAAAACTGCTGAAATGGCTGGGAAGAATCAGCAGATGGGCAAAAAATCAAAATTGCACCTTATTGGTTGTTAACCCGGGCAGTAATAACGACAAACTTTTTTCACTTTTAATGAGTGAATACCGTTCCCTCTATGGCCTGGCCAGTATTCGTGTCCAGACTGACAGCCATCTTTACGACGTGGCTTTCTGGTGCAATGAAAAAGGGGTGAGCTCCCGACAGCAGCTTACCCTCAAAAATGTCGGGGACGAGTGGCATCTTGCTCAACAGGAAGAGACGGTGGTTCAGCCACGCAGTGATGAAAAGCGCGTTCTGAGTCATATTGCGGTACTGGAAGGTGCGCCTGCACTGTCTGAGCACTGGTCACTGTTCGAAACCAACGAGGCCTTATTTGATGAGGCGCGCACCACGCAGGCGGCGACCATTATCTTCTCGTTGATCCAGAATAACCAAATCGAAACGCTGGCACGGCACATTCACACATTACGTCGCCAGCGCGGCAGCGCGTTAAAAATCGTGGTACGTGAAAATAATACCAGCCTGCGCGCCACCGATGAGCGCTTATTACTGGGCTGCGGCGCGAATATGGTCATTCCCTGGAATGCTCCCCTGTCGCGCTGTCTGACGCTGATCGAAAGCATTCAGGGCCAGCAGTTTAATCGATATGTTCCGGAAGATATCAGCACCCTGCTTTCAATGACGCAGCCGATGAAACTGCGCGGCTACCAGAAATGGGACACCTTCTGCGATGCGGTGGGCAACATGATGAGCAATACGCTTTTACCGGCAGACGGAAAAGGGGTGATGGTTGCCCTGCGTCCTGTGCCGGGCATTCGCGTTGAGCAGGCGCTCACCTTGTGCCGCCCTAATCGTATCGGGGATATCATGACCATTGGCGATAATCGCCTGGTGCTGTTCCTCTCCTTCTGTCGGGTGAACGATCTGGATACCGCCCTGAACCATATCTTCCCGCTGCCTACCGGGGATATTTTCTCGAACCGCATGGTCTGGTTTGAAGATAATTTGATCAGCGCTGAGCTTGTCCAGATGCGAGCCCTGGCACCTGAAAAATGGGCCAAACCGTTGCCTGTAACAAGTGGTGCCAAACCGGTTCTGAACGCGAAACATGATGGGCACGTATGGCGTCGGGTTCCTGAGCCGCTACGCTTAATGGATGAGAACAAGGAGAGCGTTCCATTATGAATATCAGCGATATCATCCAACTGGTTGTTCTGTGCGCGCTGATTTTTTTGCCGCTTGGCTACTATGCACGCCATTCCCTGCGCCGTATTCGCGATACGATCAGATTACTGTTCGTCAAACCTCGCTATATTAAACCCGCCGGAACACTGACTCGCGCTTCAAACGTCAAGGCAAACCGAAAACATGACTAATTCTACCTATACCTCTTCAGCGCCATCGCCACTCTGGCAATACTGGCGCGGTCTGTCCGGCTGGAATTTCTACTTTCTGGTGAAGTTTGGTCTGCTGTGGGCAGGCTATCTTAATTTCCACCCGCTGCTTAATCTGGTGTTTATGGCATTCCTGCTGATGCCAATCCCGAACCTCAGGCTGCACCGTATACGTCACTGGATTGCTATCCCTATCGGTTTCGCCCTGTTCTGGCATGATACCTGGCTACCCGGCCCCGAAAGCATAATGAGCCAGGGTTCCCAGGTCGCAGGTTTCAGTGCGGACTATATGCTCGATCTGGTTGAGCGCTTTATTAACTGGCAGATGATTGGCGCGGTATTTGTCCTGCTGGTTGCCTGGCTGTTCCTGTCTCAGTGGATCCGGGTGACGGTGTTTGTCGTCGCGATTTTGATCTGGCTAAACGTACTGACGCTGACGGGCCCGAGCTTCTCGCTGTGGCCAGCCGGTCAGCCGACGACAACCGTAACCACCACGGGCGGTTCCGCCGCCGCTACCGTCGCGACAGCAGGGGATACGCCTGTGGTTGGGGATATTCCAGCGCAGACGGCGCCGCCGACATCTACGAACCTGAACGCGTGGCTCTCCAGTTTTTACGCTGCGGAAGATAAGCGTCAGACGAAATTCCCGGACGCGCTGCCTGCCGATGCTCAGCCGTTTGAGTTGCTGGTCATTAACATCTGTTCTCTGTCCTGGGCTGACGTTGACGCGGCTGGTTTGATGTCGCACCCGCTGTGGTCGCATTTCGATATTCAGTTCAAAGACTTCAACTCGGCCACGTCGTACAGCGGCCCAGCGGCTATCCGCCTGCTGCGCGCGAGCTGTGGGCAGCCCTCGCATAAGAACCTCTACCAGCCGGCAGCTAACCAGTGTTACCTGTTTGATAACCTGGCAAAACTGGGCTTTACCCAACACCTGATGATGGGCCATAACGGTCAGTTCGGTAACTTCCTGAAAGAAGTGCGTGAACAGGGTGGCATGCAGGCCCCACTGATGGACCAGAAAGGGCTGCCAGTGACGTTACTGGGCTTCGATGGCTCGCCGGTCTATGACGATACCGCCGTACTTCAGCGCTGGTTCGACACCGTCGGTAAAGAGGAAGGGACGCGTAGCGCGACGTTCTATAATACGCTGCCGCTTCACGACGGGAACCATTATCCCGGCGTAAGTAAAACGGCCGATTATAAGGCCCGTGCGCAGAAGTTCTTCGACGAGCTGAACGCGTTCTTCAACGAGCTGGAAAAATCAGGCCGTAAAGTGATGGTGGTGGTGGTCCCGGAACATGGTGGAGCGCTGAAAGGCGACAGGATGCAGGTGTCTGGTCTGCGCGATATCCCAAGCCCGTCCATCACAAACGTTCCGGCCGGGATTAAGTTCTTTGGCATGAAGGCACCGCATCAGGGCGCGCCAGTTGAGATCACCCAGCCAAGCAGCTATCTGGCCATCTCGGAACTGGTTGCTCGCGCTGTAGACGGTAAGCTGTTTGTGGAAGATAGCGTGAACTGGGATCAGCTCACCAGCGGGCTGCCGCAGACGGCGGAGGTATCGGAAAACGCCAATGCGGTGGTGATCCAGTATCAGAATAAGCCTTATGTCCGACTGAATGCCGGGGATTGGGTGCCGTATCCGCAGTGACCTGCTACACCCTCTCCCCTGTGGGGGAGAGGGTTACTCTGCACTTCGTAACGAAATTTCACCGCCCACCCAAGGCTTAATCACGCCATCCTGTTCAAGCAGCAACGCGCCCTGCGCGTCAATGCCGCGTGATGTGCCGTAAATCTCTTTATCCCCAATCAGCAGCTTCACCGGTCGGTTAATAAAGTTATCCAGCTTTTCCCAGCGGGAAAGGAATGGCGCTAACCCCTCTTGTTCAAAGAGCGTCAGCGAACTACGCAACTCATTGATCATGCGGACGGCAAGCGTATTGCGATCGATGGTGATCCCCGCTTCCTGTAGGTTGGTCCAGGCCTGGTTCACGACATCGTTCTGCACGTTTCGCATCACCATGTTCAGCCCCGCCCCAATGACGATCTGTGCGGCATCGCCTGTTTTTCCCGTCAGTTCGACCAGGATCCCCGCCAGCTTTCGATCGTTGAGATACAGATCGTTGGGCCATTTTACCCGCACCTGATCGGCACCCAAATCATGCAGCACCTCTGCCATCACAATGCCGATGACCAGGCTCAGCCCGATGGCCGCAGCTGGCCCCTGTTCAAGCCGCCAGTACATGGAAAGGTATAGGTTGGCGCCAAATGGCGAAAACCACTTACGCCCCCGGCGGCCACGTCCTGCCTGTTGGTACTCGGCAACGCAGGCATCACCGGATTTCAGCTCGCTCAGGCGATCCAGCAGATACTGGTTCGTCGAATCAATGACCGGCAATACCGCGACGTTACCGTGTCCAATCTGGCTGCGGATGATCTCTTCATTCAGTAACTGGATTGGTTCCGGCAGGCTGTAGCCTTTTCCCGGCACCGTAAACACATCTACGCCCCAGTCGCGGAGCGTTTGAATATGTTTATTGATGGCAGCGCGGCTCATGCCCAGCTGTTCGCCCAGCTGCTCGCCAGAATGAAACTCGCCATCAGCAAGAATACCGATGAGAGTTAACGGAATAGTATTGTCCTTCACGCAATGGTCTCCACGGCATTCACTTCGCCCGTTCGGCCAATAAAGCGAACTTCAGGCTCCAGCCAGACGTTAAATTTTTCGCCCACACGCTGGCGAACATGATGCGCCAGGTTGACGACATCCTCACTTGTCGCGTTGGACTGATTGATCAGCACCAGTGCCTGCTGACGATGAACAGCAGCGCCACCGAGCGTAGTACCTTTTAATTCACATTGATCGATAAGCCAGCCTGCGGCCAGCTTCACGCTGCCATCCGCCTGAGGATAATGCGGGGCCGTTGGCCAGCCAGCGAGAAACGCTTTCGCATTTTCGCTGCCGATCACCGGATTTTTGAAGAAACTGCCCGCATTTCCGTTAACTTTCGGGTCCGGTAGCTTGGTCATTCGCATGTGGCAAACGGAATCAAAAACCTCACGCGGTGTGACGGTAGCCGGATCGAGACGGGCCAGATCGCCGTAAGTCAGAACGGGTTTCCATGCTTTCGGCAGACGCAGGCCAACGGCCACAATGACAAAACGATCCTGATAGTCGTGCTTGAAAATGCTGTCGCGATAGCCAAAACGGCACTGCTCTGCGGTTAAGCGTTGAGCATTTCCCGTAGCCAGTTCGATGCAGTCGACATATTCGCAGACGTTTTTCAGTTCGATGCCGTAGGCACCGATGTTTTGAATAGGAGATGATCCTGCACAGCCCGGGATGAGGGCCAGGTTTTCCAGTCCGGGCATCCCTTTTTCAAGGGTATATTGCACCAGATGGTGCCAGTTTTCGCCAGCACCCACGTGTAAATGCCAGCTGTCAGCGCTCTCTTTACGCTCAATCCCCATGATGCGATTAACGATTACCGTCCCCGCAAAATCATCGAGAAACAGGACATTACTTCCTTCGCCCAGAATAAGTACGGGTTCACCGTTTTCTGTTGCGTTTTGCCAGGCATTCAGCAACTGCTGAGCACTGTCGGCACGTACAATTTGATTAGCATTCCGTTGAATACCAAAGGTATTCCAGGGCTTAAGGGAGTGATTCATAGACGCTATCCTGATGCAAAAACCGGGATAGTTTACCGTATATACGAAGGGATGGGTGATTAGTTTATGGAAAGGAAGCAGGTGCAGAAACGCAAAAAGGCCATCCTTTCGGATGGCCTCTTCACTTGTTTGATGCCTGGCAGTTCCCTACTCTCACATGGGGAGACCCCACACTACCATCGGCGCTACGGCGTTTCACTTCTGAGTT
>NZ_JBLVYK010000290.1:0-270 GCF_048284255.1 Enterobacter cloacae complex sp.6700776
GAAAAACGCGGGGAGATCAAACAGGGAGATACGCTTATTGAAGCCACCAGTGGCAATACAGGGATCGCTTTAGCGATGATTGCTGCGGTGAAAGGTTACAAACTGAAGCTGTTAATGCCAGATAACATGAGCCAAGAGCGTAAAGCGTCTATGCAAGCTTATGGTGCAGAACTTATTTTAGTGAGTACGACAGTAGGAATGGAAGGGGCGATGGACTTAGCTCAAGAGATGGCAAAGCGAGGCGAAGGGAAGGTTTTAGACCAATTTAAT
>NZ_JBLVYK010000291.1:0-269 GCF_048284255.1 Enterobacter cloacae complex sp.6700776
CGCGCCATCCGGCCCAACATCGCGTTGGCCATCGTCGAGCTGCGACGCAAGCTGTTCACGCAATCGCTTATCGCCACTTACCTGGGTGTCTCCAAGGCCACCGTCAGTCGCGTCTTGCGCCGAGCGGGCCTGTCCAGATTCAGCGACCTGGCCCCGGTTGAGGCCGTGCAACGCTACGAGCGCGAGGCGCCTGGTGATCTGCTGCACATCGACATCAAGAAGCTGGGGCGCTTCTCTGACGTGGGCCACCGCATCACGGGCAACTGCGC
>NZ_JBLVYK010000292.1:0-269 GCF_048284255.1 Enterobacter cloacae complex sp.6700776
GTTTAAAGGTATCTGAAAGCAAAAAAATTAATGCAATCGTTTGCGTATATTTTTTCTTAGGGGCTATCTCAACGACGAAAAAGAGTTTACACTGTCAGTCATTAAGTTGAATTGATTGTTACCTTATTGAATTGCTGAGGCAGGAGAAGCGAATGTTAAAGCGTGAAATGAATATTGCAGATTACGACCCACAACTGTGGGAAGCAATGGAAAAAGAAGTACAACGTCAAGAAGAACACATTGAATTAATTGCTTCTGAAAACTATACC
>NZ_JBLVYK010000293.1:0-269 GCF_048284255.1 Enterobacter cloacae complex sp.6700776
TTCACTTTGCTGTAGATGAGTTATCAGATTATTTCGAATACCAACAAGCATGCCCGGAAATGGCGATTGGTTTACCAACACCTAGACCTGCATTGAGGCTAGTTAAATCTGACGAAAATAGCGTTAGACTCAAATTCAGCGATGGTCGTGAAGGCGATTTAACTGAAGAGATGCTTCAGTTTTCGACCACTTATTTGAGTGGGCTTTTAAATTTAAGTGGTTATATTGTATGTAAAAACTCACCTAGCTGTGGCTTGGAAAGGGTTCGA
>NZ_JBLVYK010000294.1:0-269 GCF_048284255.1 Enterobacter cloacae complex sp.6700776
GGAAGGGCGAGTCCGCCGGCGTGGCGCCGCCCAGCACGAAATGGTTGCCGCCGCCGGTGCCGCTGTGGCGGCCGTCGATCATGAACTTCTCGGTGGACAGGCGCGTGAGCCGTGCGGCCTCGTACAGGAACTCGGTGTGCTGGACCAGCTCGGCCCAGTGGTGAGCCGGGTGGATGTTGACCTCGATGACACCGGGGTCGGGCGTGACCTGCAGCAGCTTCAGGCGCGGGGCGCGCGGCGGCGGGTAGCCCTCCAGCACGATCTTGTAG
>NZ_JBLVYK010000295.1:0-268 GCF_048284255.1 Enterobacter cloacae complex sp.6700776
GCCGGGGAAGAGGTCGCGTGCCATCAGCAGCGTGTCGCGCACGCCGGCCACATGGTCGGTCAGCACGCCGCGCTTCAGGCGCTTGAGCTCGGCATTGACGAAGCCGATGTCGAACGGCGCGTTGTGGATGACGAGCTCGGCGCCCGCCAGGTAGTCGAGCAGCTGATCGACGATTTCGGCGAACTTGGGCTTGTCGGCCAGGAACTCCTCGGTCAGTCCGTGCACCCGCAGCGCATCCTCGTGGCTGGCGCGCTCCGGGTTGATGTAG
>NZ_JBLVYK010000296.1:0-268 GCF_048284255.1 Enterobacter cloacae complex sp.6700776
ATCCATCCATGCGGCTAAACAGTGTTCTTCTTCATCCTTCAAACCATTTGCCGTAACACCAACAATCGGGCAAGTTTCACCTTCACTCCGCAGCTGTTTAGTTAACTCATACCCATTACGGTAAGGCATATTGACGTCAGTTAAAACAATATCAATGACTTCATTATCCCAAATAACTAAGGCCTCTTCGCCATCGCTAGCCATAAAGACTTCGCAACCAAGTAATTCTAACTGCTCTTGCAGTATAACCTGATTTATTGGGTTATCT
>NZ_JBLVYK010000297.1:0-268 GCF_048284255.1 Enterobacter cloacae complex sp.6700776
GCCACAACCTGCGGAAGCGCAATGTAATTTCTATTTTGCGAATTGGGCGACAGGAAATAAACAGGTCGCGTGGCAGGGCGCTGAAAAAATGTGGCTCAATGGTAATTCCATGCCAGCTGCATGTGACAAACTGTTTACTGAATGGGAAAAAGCCGGATACCTTTCAACGGATATGATTTTGGCGCGTATTCACCTTGCGATTAAAGACGGTAACACCTCAACGGCAACTTACCTCGCGAAACGCTTACCAAGTAGCTACAAAACTATC
>NZ_JBLVYK010000298.1:0-268 GCF_048284255.1 Enterobacter cloacae complex sp.6700776
TACCGAGGTCACCACCTAGGCTCATTAATAAGAACTTGCTGTATTCCAGAATATCAGTAACGCGCCATCCCGTTGCTTTCAATGATTCTGGTAAAATGCTTTTACCCATTAACGCAGTAATAATTAGGAGTAAAATACCCCCCGTCATTAATACCCCAGTTGCAGAGTAACCCTTTATTATATAGCGCCCAACTCCAACGGCGACCAATACGCCTATTAAGAGCTCGATTATGTGTTTCTCCTGCCCGTCTCATTTTGGAATTATTGG
>NZ_JBLVYK010000299.1:0-267 GCF_048284255.1 Enterobacter cloacae complex sp.6700776
TATATAGTTCTCCTTTATCCCATTGATTTAAAGGTTTTTCGCTATATTCATAAAACGAATCAAGGAAAAAAGATTTTTCTTTAAAGAAATATAAACCTGTACTGCATAAGTTGGAGATTGCTTTCTTTTCCGCGGTTTCAATTATCTCATTTGACGTGGCGGATTTAGGTTTTGCAAAAGACCAGTTTTCCCCTTTCCCTATGAATACTTCAAGATAACCATCGCAGTCAGTAGAAATATCTGGATATAAAAAATTAAAACGAAAGG
>NZ_JBLVYK010000029.1:0-21013 GCF_048284255.1 Enterobacter cloacae complex sp.6700776
AATGACGAAAGCAGGTATGCCTGAAAGCGTGCGTATTGCCTGAAAACACAACCCGCTACGGGGGAGACTTACCCGAAATCTGATTTATTCAACAAAGCCAAGTCTATCAGTAAAGAGAATGAGAGATCAAAGTGGTCATTTTAATTGAGCTGGATAACGGACATTTCAATTGAGCCTTGACATAAGTTGTAGTAGCAAAGTTGTAATGTCCGATAATGGCTAAGTTAAGATGTCCGGCGTGTATAATCAAGTAAGGATTACCATGACGGCTCTCGCAGCGGAGTTTTTCACATTGGATGAAGTTAACCGACTCAAAATCATTCAGGATGTCATCGACCGGCGTCTGACAACACAAATGGCAGCTCAGCGGCTTGGTATCTCCGACCGTCAGTGCCGTCGTCTGCTTGCGCGTTATCGTGAAGATGGTCCGATTGGCATGACCAGCCGCCGTCGTGGTAAATCCAGTAACAACCAGTTGCCTCAAGGACTGGCCGCATACGCGCTGAACATTATTCGCGAACGCTATAACGATTTCGGTCCGACGCTGGCCTGTGAAAAACTGTCTGAGGTGCACGGTGTTCATCTTTCCAAAGAAACCGTCCGTAAGCTGATGACTCAGGCCAGTCTGTGGGTCCCACGTAAGCAACGTGCGCCAAAAATTCAGCAACCTCGTTACCGCCGTGCCTGTGCCGGTGAACTCATACAAATCGACGGCTGCGACCACCACTGGTTTGAAAATCGGGGACCTAAGTGTACGGCACTGGTTTACGTTGATGACGCAACCAGTCGTTTAATGCAGCTTCTTTTCGTGAAATCTGAGTCTACTTTCACCTATTTTGAAGCGACCCGGGGCTATATTGAAAAACATGGCAAACCGCTTGCGCTGTACAGCGACAAAGCCAGCGTATTCAGGATCAACAATAAAAATGCAACCGGCGGCGACGGCGATACCCAGTTTGGCCGTGCGATGCATGAACTGAACATTCAGACCATTTGTGCAGAAACCAGTGCTGCCAAAGGCCGCGTTGAACGGGCGCACCTGACGCTTCAGGACCGACTGGTCAAGGAGCTCAGGCTCCAGGGCATCAGTTCCATGGAAGCTGCGAACGCATTTGCCGAAGAGTTCATGAACGATTACAACCGTCGTTTCGCAAAAGCGCCTCGCCAGGCGTTTGATGTTCATCGGGAACTGGATGTCGATGACGATCTTGATATGGTATTTAACTGGCGTGAAGCTCGTAAAGTGTCGAAATCACTCACAGTGCAATACGACAAAGTCCTTTATCTGATTGAAGACAGCGAATTCAGTCGTCGGGCGATTGGTAAATACATCGATGTCTGGCATTACCCGGATGGACATAAAGAGCTCCGGCTTAATGGCGTATCACTTCCCTACTCCACCTATGACAAGCTTTCTGAAATCGATCAGGGGGCCATTGTGGATAACAAACGTCTGGGGCGGGCCCTGGAAATGGCGCAGCTGGTCCAGGCCGAGCGGGATAATAACCGGTCGCAATCCGTACCATCCGGAGACGGCCCTTCTCGCAGGCGTAAAGCTCCCACGACGAAGAAATCCCAGCGTTCCCTGGATCAGGACGATATGTTCAATGCCCTGGTGAAACTTCAGTCACGCTCTGAAGAGATATTTGGGAAGAAACCGATTTAAAGCCCGGTAATCCATCCGGGCATGCCTGGCTGTCAGATTTTGTCCTGATTGACCCGTGCCGCGAGCTCCTGATGACTCTCTTTCCTTTCGCTGTAGCGGTCGGACAGGTAGGCTGTGTGCCCTTTCAGGAGTAACGTCATTTTGAACAACTCTTCGGTAACGTCGACAATCCTGTCATACCAGGGTGAGGGTTTCATGCGCCCTTCATCATCAAATTCCTGCCATGCCTTTGGCACTGACGACTGATTGGGGATGGTGAACATCCGCATCCAGCGGCCAAGTATCCGCATCTGATTGACCGTGTTAAACGACTGTGAACCACCACAAACCTGCATGACGGCCAGCGTTTTACCCTGGGAAGGACGAACAGCACCTTCACTCAGGGGTATCCAGTCAATCTGGGCCTTCATCACCGAGCTCATGGCGCCATGTCTTTCCGGAGAACTCCAGACCATTCCGTCACACCACCTGACCAGCTCGCGGAGTTCAAGCACTTTGGGGTGACTTTCGGGCGCATCATCGGGTAACGGCAGACCGGATGGGTTAAATATTTTCACCTCAGCCCCCATCTTTGCCAGCAACCGCCCGGCCTCTTCCGCTGCAAAACGACTGTAGGACCGCTCTCGTACTGAACCGTACAGGATGAGAATTCGCGGCATGGTTTCGTTGTTGCCCGTAAGTTTGCTGGCAAGCGCATCATCAAAATAAGCCGGTTCGATTGCTGGTAAGTCGGTCATAAAAAATCTCCATTTCATAAGCTATGCTTTAAAAGTTATCACATATGAAATACCATATGTATTGTTATTTTTTTACGAGGTTAAGCATGCTACAGCCTGTTCAGCTTTTTAAACTGCTCGCCGACGAGACCCGTTCAACTATCGTGATGCTTCTCAGGGAGTCCGGTGAAATGTGCGTCTGTGACATCTGTGCGGCAACCGCAGAGTCTCAGCCAAAAATTTCTCGCCATATGGCCCTTTTACGTGAAGCCGAGCTGGTCATCGACCGTCGCGAAGGAAAATGGGTGCATTACCGACTGTCGCCACACATGCCAGCATGGGCTGCGGGTATTATTGATACAGCCTGGAACTGTGAACGAGAAAACATACGCAACAAGCTCAGTAGCGTGGCATCTGTCTCCTGCTGATGGCGATATATATATCCGAATAAACAAATGTGAATGGAGTTTCTGATGTTACTGGCTGGTGCTATCTTTTTATTCACGCTCGTCCTGGTTATCTGGCAACCCAGAGGGCTGGGGATTGGCTGGAGTGCCTCACTGGGCGCAATTCTGGCATTGCTGACTGGCGTCGTTCATCTGGGGGATATTCCGGTGGTCTGGCAGATAGTGTGGAATGCGACCGCCACCTTTATCGCCGTGATCATCATCAGTCTTCTGCTCGACGAATCCGGCTTCTTTGAATGGGCCGCGCTGCACGTTGCCCGTTGGGGGAATGGCCGGGGGCGGCTGCTCTTCACCTGGATCGTCCTGCTTGGTGCGATGGTTGCGGCACTGTTTGCCAACGACGGTGCGGCACTGATCCTGACACCTATCGTTATCGCGATGCTGCTGGCGCTGGGATTCAGCCGGGGAGCAACCTTAGCGTTTATCATGGCCGCAGGGTTTATCGCTGACACGGCAAGCCTGCCACTGATTGTCTCAAACCTGGTGAATATCGTCTCGGCGGATTTCTTTAAGCTTGGTTTCTCAGAATATGCCGCCGTGATGGTCCCGGTTAACCTGGCCGCGATTGCGGCTACGCTGGTGATGCTGCATCTGTTTTTCCGTAAGGACATTCCCGCCGTTTACGACGTTTCTCTGTTGAAAGAACCGAAAGACGCTATACGTGATGTGAATACCTTTAAAACCGGCTGGCTGGTTCTGGTGTTGCTTCTGGTGGGATTCTTCGGACTGGAGCCGCTGGGCGTACCGGTCAGTTTGGTCGCAGCCGCTGGTGCATTGCTTCTGTTTGCTGTTGCGAAAAAAGGGCATGCCATTAACACCGGTAAGGTGCTGCGTGGTGCGCCCTGGCAAATCGTTATCTTCTCGCTGGGGATGTACCTGGTGGTCTACGGCTTACGAAATGCCGGTCTGACCCACTATCTCTCTTCCTTGCTGAATCAGCTGGCAGAGCAGGGATTGTGGGCGGCAACGCTGGGTACGGGCTTCCTGACGGCCTTCCTGTCATCAGTGATGAACAATATGCCGACCGTGCTGGTCGGGGCGCTGTCGATTGATGGCAGCACAGCGACCGGTGTTATCAAAGAAGCGATGATTTACGCCAACGTCATCGGCAGCGACCTGGGGCCAAAAATTACCCCTATCGGCAGTCTGGCAACGTTACTGTGGCTGCACGTTCTGTCGCAGAAAAATATCAAAATTACCTGGGGATATTACTTCCGGGTGGGCATTGTCATGACAATCCCCGTGCTGTTTGTCACGCTTGCAGCACTGGCGCTTCGTCTGTCTTTCACTTTGTAATGAGATACTGATATGAGCAACATTACCATTTATCACAACCCGGCCTGCGGCACGTCACGCAATACCCTTGAAATGATCCGCAACAGCGGTACAGAGCCGACCGTTATTCATTATCTTGAAACCCCACCATCACGAGCTGAGCTGGTAAAACTCATTGCGGATATGGGGATCACGGTACGAGCGCTGCTGCGTAAGAATGTCGAACCTTTTGAAGCGTTAGGGCTGGCGGAAGACCGCTTTACTGACGAGCAGTTAATCGATTTTATGTTGCAGCACCCTGTTCTGATCAATCGCCCTATCGTGGTAACGCCGCTGGGTACCCGGCTATGCCGCCCTTCTGAAGTCGTGCTGGATATTCTTCCCGATGCGCAGAAAAGCGCGTTCACGAAAGAGGACGGTGAGAAGGTAGTTGATGAAAAAGGTAACCGGCTGAACTAAACGTGTTCTTGTGACGAAGGGCGAGAGAACTCGCCCTTTTTTATTTAAGATAATCAGTGCTAACGGAGGATAAGAAGCGGTTGTTGCGTCTTTTGCAGCATTTCGGAGGTATGACTACCGATAAAGAACTGCCGCAACCTGGAATGACCGTAGGCCCCCATCACTATCAGATCGACAGCATTTTCCTCGGCGTAACGAATAAGCGCGTCCCCGACTGATTGCCCGGTAAGATGTGTTGTGCTGTTTTCTATATCCGCGTCACGTAAAATTTGCTGTGCGGTCAGCAGCTCTTCCTTCTTACCGTTTACCATGACAAGGTGGCACTCCAGCCCCCTGAGTAAGGGACTCATCGTCAGACGTTCCAGGTTACTCCTGCTTTCTTCACTGCCATCATAAGCCAGCATGACTCTGGAAGGCACTGAGTAGTTCTCCGGAACAACCAGTAGGGGTTTCTTTTGCAGACGAATAACGCTTTCCAGATGAGAGCCTACCGGATGCTGGCTACCCCGACGCCCCAGCACCATGAGACGAAGGTCGCTCAGCTCTGCCAGAACTTCATCCGGTGTACCGTGTTTTTGCATCAAAAGCACATCCGGGCTTCCCTGTTTTTGAAGCAGTTCAGCACAACTTTCCAGTATTGCTTTCCCCTGGGCCATCAGCAGGCGATTACGTTGCCCTTCAATTTCTACCAGCTCATCGGTCAGCAATTGCTGACTGTCTATGCCGAGAGTGCCGGTCAGGTCTGACACTACCGGGGTGCTGTCTTTTTCGATAACGTGCAACAGTGCTAGCTGTGATTGCAAAGTGCGGGCTGCCCACGCCGCATATTCACACACTGACCGCGTTGAAAGTGAACCGTCCACACAGGCTGTAACAGTATTATTCATAGTTTTCCCTCCAGTCTGTTAATGACCGCCCATCAGTTTTTCGACTTCTTCAGGTTTATCGTGAACACCAAACCGGTCAACGATGGTGCGGGTGGCTTCATTCATCCCACGTATTTCAACCCCGGCGCCCTCTCTACGGAACTTAATGACCACCTTATCCAGGGCGCTGACGGACGTGATGTCCCAGAAATGGGCATGTGAAACGTCTATCACCACATTCTCAATCGCTTCACGGAAATCAAAGTGGCTCGTAAAGCGGTCTGCTGATGCAAAGAATACCTGGCCGGTGACGGTATACGTCCGGCTCGTCCCCTCCAGAACTGAGGTTACACGCATGAACCGGGATACTTTAGTGGCAAAATTGAGCGAAGCAATCAGTACACCGGTCAGCACACCGAAGGCCAGATTATGTGTTGCCACCACAACCGCGACGGTGGCAAGCATGACCACGCTGGTTGAAAGGGGGTGTGTCCGCAGGTTGGCAATGGAGCGCCAGGAGAATGTCCCGATGGAAACCATAATCATCACCGCGACCAGCGCTGCCATCGGAATTTGGGAGACCCAGTTGCGCAGGAACACAATCAGGCAAAGCAGCACCACGCCCGCCGTGAGGGTTGAAAGTCGTCCGCGTCCACCGGATTTTACGTTGATAACAGATTGCCCAATCATCGCGCAGCCTGCCATTCCTCCGATAAAGGATGTGCAGATGTTCGCGATGCCCTGAGCTTTGCACTCCCTGTTTTTGTCGCTTGGCGTGTCGGTCATGTCATCCACGATAGTGGCGGTCATCATCGACTCAAGCAGGCCAACCACCGCAAGCCCCGCAGAATATGGCAGGATGATGAGCAGCGTCTGAAGATTTAAAGGCACGTCCGGGAGCAGGAAGACCGGCAGACTGTCGGGAAGTTTCCCCATATCCCCGACGGTTCGCACATCCAGATGCAGCCACATGGCAATCCCAGTCAGCACCACGATGCACACAAGCGGTGAAGGAATGGTTTTGTTGATATAAGGGAAGAGATAGATGATCCCCAGCCCTGCCGCAGTCATGGCATAAACATGCCATGTCACATTGGTCAGCTCAGGCAACTGGGCCATAAAAATCAGTATTGCCAGTGCATTAACAAACCCCGTGACCACTGAGCGTGAAACAAAACGCATCAGCCCGCCAAGCTTCAGATATCCGGCTATCAGCTGGAATACCCCGGTCAGTATGGAGGCAGCCAGTAAATACTGTAAGCCATGATCTTTCACCAGCGTCACCATCAGGAGAGCCATTGCACCGGTGGAGGACGAAATCATCGCCGGACGTCCGCCAAAGAAGGCCATAACGAGAGGAATACAGAACGCCGAGTAGAGGCCCACCTGGGGATCAACACCGGCGATAATGGAAAAGGCGATCGCTTCTGGAATGAGTGCGAGCGCGACAACAATACCGGCCAGAACGTCACCACGGACGTTACCCAGCCAGTCCTTACGCGTCGAGGACAGCAACATAGTAATTTCTCAGTTTTTAGATACAGTCAGCCCTGGAGGGCTACATTTTTACGTACGGTAAAGCACATCCGCAGACGGGATGTTATTGAGTGCGTGCTGAGGCTTGCTCAGTACGACAGAGGAAGGAAAAACTCAGGGTGGCGTAATACGCATAGCGGTTGTCAGATTCTCCATAGCGGATGTGTATATATTGTCGGCTCTGTTGTCAGGAAGAACTTACAGAACACGTCGCGTTTGAACATGAAACACTTCAAAGCAGCCCAATACTACAAATAAAGCGAATACGGGGTCAACCCAACAAGGTACTCAAACGAAGAGGTTAAGATGCGATTTTTATCCAGGAATTCAATATTATCAAAGGACATTTGAACTTTGCCCCACCCCGGACATCTCTACTTAGCTTTGACATAAGTTATTGATTCATATGTGGTTATTTTTTAACATTTACGTTTCACGTACTGATAGATTGCCTTTGAAGCCAACGCTGACCGTCATTCATCTTGATCAGGAATTTGGGCATCTTCTAAAAACACCTTTGTACGGTAATCATCTTTCCAGCCTAACCAAACTGAATCTTCACCACCGGAAGAAACAACTTTACGGTTTCCTGTGAGATTATCAGCCTGTTCTAAGCATATTGACTGCATATCAATGAGCAAATCAGCTTCTGCGACTTCCGTGCCGCCGATCGTTTCATAGCCGGAAATCAGAACAATTGCCTCAGGGTCTCTTTCGTTCAGCATGGCGATCAACTCTTTCACTTTCATTTTAAGATACCAGTAGTTTATTTGTGTGCATTGCTGATGGATTTTATAGTGCTGCCGACCTTTTTCAAGGTGCTTCCGTTGCTTCCAACGATCATGCTAACGACCTTGTTGTCTGACCTGGTATTGCCGTGGTCATCCTTTTAGAGAAATGCTCCAAAGATCAACATGGCGGCATAGGTTTTCCAGCTTGACCAATCAATCGTGGAACCAAGCAACAGATAGAATGCCAGGGCTACCAGCCCCAGCTTTACTACTAGCGCGATTATTATGGTGAAGATAGACTCATCGCGTTCGCCTTTAAGTATTTTATACCGCGTAATTAAACTGTCGTTTTTCATGTAGCATCCGTTATAGTTATTAAAGTCCTGCATTAGAAGTTGTTATTTGCCGAAGTTACCTTGTATGAGTTAACTGTGGATCCAAAAATACAAAATATAAGCTGTGCCAATTGAAAGGATTAGAAAAGCACAGTTACTAATAAAATCTACTAATGCTTGTAGCTTCTTTATTCTCACAATTGCTGGACCGTGTTCAGTAGAGGTACTACTCAGCCCTTTTGTTCTGGCACTCTCTGCTTTTCTGAAAAAATTGTAATGCAATCCTGACCGCAAGCAAAACCATGCCAAACCAGTCGTTATTACGATATTTATGTAGAAAGCATATTGAATCATTTGTTCAGTTTCGAAGCTTTCCATTGAAAACCCTTTGTTGAAATGTTGAATAAAATTATTTTTAGTAAATGTAAGCAATAAATAGAACGAATATTAATAGTGAAAGATGCAATGCCAACATCTGCTTATGATGCCTTATGAGGATTTCTTCCTTCGCATTCATTAAATCGTACATCTCATCAATATTTTTATTGCTGGTATATTCGAGACGTTCATCACGAAGTAATTTGAACTTTACCAATACGACAAGTGATTTAATAATAAAGCTCGTAAGCATAACAGTTATAGACAAAAATAAAAAATAGGCCAAATTCATATATCACTCCATGGAGATTAATAGAAAAATTTATAATAAGTAATCTCATAGAGCATTACTTGAATCTTCTTCCCATACTAAGGACTCACCGAGAAACTTAGTTAAAGATGATTTGGCATACTGTGGTTCGGAAAAAAAACGTGGGAACCAGCCGTCAAAGCTTTGGGTACCATTGTGACGATTTTCAGGCGAGACTGATAAGCGGTACCCGTCTTCGTAAGGTGAAATGCTAAATGTGTATCCATCATCTGTCTTTGAGATCAGCGTTTTGCATGTCATATGACTGTTTGCTCACAAAGTTACTTTTCTAAGATATCGAAAAGTGTGGATTAGATCATCATTCAGATAGTCTTTTCATCACAAACTTTCCTGCCCACATTATCACAATTATAAAGGTAATAAAACCGATCTGCTCCCAACGTAAATTGGTTTGCTGTTCGGAATCATCCAAATGAATTGCATAAATGTAACATCCGAAGGTAAGCGTGAGTGGAACAACAAGCATCCCTACCTTTTTAGTAATATTTCCAATAAACCACCAATAAAGAACCCAGGAAATAATAGAAGAATAAAAAATTGCTTCTGAAACTATCATATGTAACCTCTTGAATTAGTCGATGCTGTGGGTAAATAAACCCGGACCGTCAAATGATGCAATTGCAAAATATTTAGTAACCATGAATCCTTCGGTTATCTATTTCAGCCATGTATGCAGTAGGCTTTTTTAAGAGATAGATTGGTGAAACGACATTCGTTTTGACTTTATAAGCCAGAATGAAAACACCTGCGGAGCTTGCCATAAGTACCGCAAGAAGAATAGATACCGTTAACTCCTTTGGTGTTTGTATCACCGAAAGAAGAAACAATGCGCTTATGGCTGCAAAAATCCAGCAATATAATGATGCATCCATAAAACCAGCTACAACACTCGATCCAAAAAAAAACCAAAATAAACTTATTAAGATTACTGAGTTTTCATTCATGTCTGTTCCTTGTTATTACTAATTATATTATGCTTTATAGTTGACCGTCAGACTACCCACGGGTTTTGACGAACAAAGTCACGCACTCCATTTATACATGCTTTTGAGATGACTTCAAAATAAGGATGGTTTGATGGAATCATATTCCCGGTATTATCAAGAAGCATAATAGTCCCTAAAGACCGAACCAGTTGATATTCATTGAGCTTACGCTTTAGCAAAGTTTGCAATCTATAAATTGTCTCACCGGAACTGTTACCTTCGATACCTACAACAGAGACCGTACAGTTCACTTCCTGATTATCAGATTGATAATCGAACCAGTAATTTTCGTTGCAATTTCCTTTTTGCGCATGCTCAATTTTGCCAGGCCATTTTACCCATAAAGAAGAGTTGTTTTTAGATCGTAAGATCTGCTTCAGCGTTTCCAATGGATTTTTTTCATCAACCTCAGACCAGGCCGAAATAAATTCTTTCTGCATTGCCTTAGGGTCTATAACGGCAATGAAATCAAATTCCTCTTTATTGATAGAGTTGGCTCGATCTTTGAGATAAAACAGACCGAGTTTATATCCCTTTTCACTTTTCCAGTTTGCTCCCACAGGCTGATAGTCTGTATTTATAAACGGTTTGAAAGTGTGAGTGTCGGGAGAAAAAATTACTGAGGGTGCCAGCACCCGGCCTCGGTATCGTATTGGATTTACAAATATTTTTTCCCCGTCACATAACATTTCAATAATTGCTTTTGTCACAACTACTGAAATAGAAGGTCTACATGTATTTTGATTTATTTCCCCGAGGTGCGCCAAACTTCCATCCTCACTCTTCAACACCTTTGTAAGGCAAGTCGGGCAATACTGTTGATCTCTATAATAAACAGGCATGGTTAGACGACCGGAATCGTTTAGTACCAACTGAAGTAACGGATGAGGCTCTTTCATCATGGTTATTTCTTCCCTTTCACCTTTCTGGGCTTTTCGTTTGCCTGTCTCCACTGCCATGGTGGGACAGGGTTGGTGTCTGCCCATAACCCTTTTGCCTCCTTTTGTGCTGCGGATTCATATTTGATATAGCCAGGGACAATGGCGTTATCTTCGAACCGATAAACCCACGCATATCCACTGTCCACCATAGAGGCATTGATATCATATCCATCTAACCAGATGGTACCTAACATACGGCCATAGATATCCGTACCATGGTCTATCACGGTAACGATTTTAGTTGCTATAGCTGTGGTTAAGGCCTGTTTTGCTTTTTGGCCAAAAGCCTGTTTAGATTCAGGAGCGTCTATACCATACATCCGTATTTTGATGGTTGTGTTTTGAGCATCCAACGCAGTTATGGTGTCACCGTCAACAATCTTAACCACCTTTGCCTCAAAAGTTGTTGAGTTCCCCCAGGACGCCACTGGGAATACAACAATCATGATGGGCAAAAGTAACTTTGTAAAAAAAAACATCATTTCACCTGAATTTGTTGAGTACAGACATGTATCCACAAGCCTATTTACAGGCAGTATTTTAACAAGTCATTATTTCATGGGCGGGCTTAAAACCAATCTTTTTGCAACTTAAAGGCAGAATAATCACAATAAATTTAGAACCTGAACCAAAAAATAATCCAAATTAAGCGTGTTAATCTATCTCAAAGATATTATTCCTGAGAGAGTTTGGATGAAACGTTACACTCATGATCTTGAGACAGACCTGAATGATGTGGATAAAACACCATCTCTGATCCACAAAACTTTGTTAACAGCTTCGACTATTTATGACCTGAAATATCTGGCTCAGGTATTAAATGATGAAAATGGCAGTAATTGGTCCCGTGCATCCCTTAAACGTCAGGTTACATGCATACCTGAGCATTGTGATCTGAGTATCGCAGATGGACGCTATCTACAGACTTTAATACCTTCACGACCTGCTGATTATGAGGACAGGCACTTTAGCTTTATCGATCTGTTTGCAGGGATAGGTGGACTGCGAAGCGGATTTGATGCCATCGGTGGTAAATGTCTTTTCACGAGCGAATGGAATACTTATTCCAGCCGTACTTACCGGGCGAACTGGTATTGCGATGAGAACGAGCACCGCTTCAATTCAGACATCCGTGACATCACTCTTAGCAACCGGCCCGAGGTTACTGATGACGAGGCATACAAATTTATCGATGCCTCTATCCCGGATCATGATGTTCTTCTTGCGGGATTTCCATGCCAGCCATTCAGCATCGCCGGTGTCAGTAAAAAGAACTCTATGGGTCGCAAACACGGTTTCGAGTGCGACACTCAGGGTACGCTCTTCTTTGATGTGGCCAGGATCATCCGGGCAAAACAACCTGCAATTTTTGTTCTGGAAAACGTAAAAAATCTGAAGAGTCACGATAAGGGTAATACCTTTAACATCATCATGAAAACGCTCGATGAGCTTGGCTACGACGTCGCAAACAGCGAAAGCACGGGCGCGGATGATCCTAAAGTCATCGATGGCCGTCATTTCCGACCCCAGCACCGTGAACGTATCGTCCTTATTGGTTTTCGCCGCGACCTACGTCTGAAAGACGGTTTTACTCTGAGAGATATTAAAGACTTTTATCCGGACAAGCGCCCTTCTCTCTCAGATTTACTGGATCCGAGCGTAGATAGTAAATACATCCTCTCCCCTAAACTCTGGGAGTACTTATACAACTATGCAAAGAAACATGCGGCAAAAGGCAATGGTTTTGGTTTTGGACTAGTAGATCCTTCCAATGTTAATAGTGTCACCAGAACCCTCTCAAGCCGCTATATGAAAGACGGATCTGAAATTCTTATTGATCGGGGCTGGTCTCATGAGCTGGGAGAAACTGATTTCCATAACACATACAACATGGACCGTCGGCCACGCATGCTAACGCCACGTGAATGCAGCAGGCTAATGGGCTTCGATAAACCCGGGGAAAGTGTTTTCCGTATCCCTGTGTCCAATACACAGGCTTACAGACAGTTTGGGAACTCCGTGGTCGTTGATGTCTTTGCGGCCGTCGCCAAACTGCTGAAGTCTCGAATTGAATTTGCAGCCTCCCAGCGCTTGCGGCAGTTTTACGACGAAGTCAGCTGACCTGAGCTCCTTCATCAATTTAAATGCTTAAGATTGTTGTAATAATGTCAGAGGTCAACCATGACGTATTTCGAATCAGCTGAAGGTGAGACGGTATCTAAAGAACGAGCATTACAAGAACTGTCCAGGCATTGCGTTCCCGAAACAGATTTCGAAGAATTCTTTAGCGACATGGGCGTAAAGGAACAGTATGACGCTCAGGAAGTGTTGCTTTGGTTGGGATATTAAACTTCCTGTTTAGGAGACTACTATGAGCCAAAAATTCGCAGTGATGATTGCTTACGACGACGATCCAAACGTCAAAAGGTACTCACCTGACTTTCAAACGCAGGATGAGTTTGCTAAAGGGTGGCAGTCGGCTCTTAAAAAGGCACACCACACCTCAGGTCAAAAATCAGTCATCACCTGCGGATGTCGTGGAAAAGGAGAAAAGCGACTTTATGTTCGTGCTTTACCGAACGGTGATGCCTTTATTCTCGTCAAAGCCGCTAACACGGGCATTGAGCATGATCCTTCCTGTGTATTCTTCTCCCTTGATGCCCGGCATACCGGCCTGAAAGGATATGCGAGTGGTGTGGTCCGGATTACAACCGAAGGTGATATGGCTGTAAGGCTCGGTATCGGTATGACAGAGAAAGATCCTCCTGAAAAATCAGAAGTGCCTCCCCTGCCCCATGTTCAGCGACCAGAAGGAGGTCAGGCCTCAATGACCCTCCTGGGCTTGCTTAGTCTTTTGTGGACAGAGTCTGGTCTGAATGTCTGGTACCCGAAAATGGCAGGGAAACGTAACGATTCACTGGTACGGTATCGTCTGCTTGAAACCGCTAAACAAATTCGTACCGGCAGAGCCTGCATAGGTGACCATTTATTCATTGGTGTACCTGACCCGAAACAACCTGTCGCTCAGTCGCAAATTCAGCGTCTTTCATCACAGGCGATGAGTGATAAACGTCTCATGCTCCTGTCAGTTTTACCTCGCTACGATGCTGAAAAGCATGAGAAGCCACTTAAATTTTTACCCCTGCGGAATTTTGGGGGGCTACCGCTGATTTTTTTCAATTCAGAAGGCCATTGGGATAGCGTAAAGAAACGATTTTCATCGGAGTACGCAGCATGGAAATCCGGGGCGAAAATAGTTGTCTTTGCGTTGACGTCACCAGCTGCGGTAACCGGCAGAGGCCCTTCTGTAAGAGCTCATCAAATTGTGCTGATGCACGTTAGCGAGAACTGGATACCTCTGGACTCCTCCTATGAGGCGGTTGTTGCAGAAAAGCTGGATGCAGAGCACCGGCAGTACGTTAAGCCCATGCGTTATGATGCGAGTATTAGTGAGGTGTTCCCTGACTTCTACCTGCTCGACACAAAAAGCGATAAGCCGTTCCCGATGGAAGTATTTGGTATGGCCACTCCTGCTTATCTGGCCCGAAAGCAACTCAAAAAAGATTATTACAACCGTGAATATGGGCCTTATGGATGGTGGCACTGGGATGCGACCACAGCATCTGAAACTATGGTGCTGCCTCATTTTCCAGAATCACGTAAACCTCTTTCAACTGGCACACCTGCTTAAAATGGAGAAAAAATGTCATACATGCTTTCACTAAGCGAACAGACAAAACTGAACGCTTTCCTGTCAGGGATCCTTGATGATTACAAGACTGGGGTTATCACTCAGATACAAGCTGTTGGTAAAATCGGTAACGTGTTTTCTGCACTGGAAAGTGGAGACTCAAAAAAGGTAGTGCATTTGTTGACTGAAGGACGAAAACTCCTGCGGACGGGCTGAATGTCCGCAGAAGGTCTACTGTGCCAGGGGATGCAGAGAAGTCTATCAACCTGGCTTCATTTATCATGATGTTTTTCTACTACGCGGCTGTTTTGACTTTCCAGTACCTCCCCCTGCCATTGCACCAGTCAATGTATCAATGGTGCCTTTCAGGGATTCTGAGATTGTTTTCTCTGCCTCCAGGGTAGCTTCCAGCTTCATTACTTTGGACTGGAGCGTTTTTAATTCACTGCTTTGTTCAGCCACTTCCGCTTCATAGCCCTGGCTGACCAAAGTTACTTTTTTCAGGTCGGCGCTCAGCGACTCGTTTAGTTTATGGAGTTCAGTAAGCTCGGCATTCACCGCCACCAGGTCACCCTCCTTCCCGGACAGTGCACTTTTCAGCTCAGCACAGAGGTTCTGTGCAGCAATCAATTCCTGTTCAAACCTGTCCCTCTCTGCCTTTGTATCTGACACAGTCTGACTTAACTGGTCGCATTGTCTGGAAAGACCGGCATTATCAGAACGCTGAGTGTTGATCTCTTCGTTCAGCTTTTTTTGATATTCAAGGTGACCAGCGATCTCTGTTTTACGTTCAGCCAGTTGCTGGGAGAGTGAGTCATTTGACTGCTGTGCGAGGCTTAATTCATGCCGTGTGCTATCTAACTGGTGATGGCAGGTTTCGAGTTCTGCTTCGGCAACATTCAGCCTTGTTTCTAACTCCTTGACGGTACTGTCCCGGATCTCTAATCGACCCTGTAGCGCCTGATTCTCAAGTTTCAGCTCATCCATATCGGTAGCGCTTTGCTCAAGCCGCTGTAAAAGCTGCGTTACCTCCTCCTCCAGCTGCATGCTACGTGCTTCAGCTTTTTTAACACTATCACTCTGTATTGCGGTATAGCTTCTACGGTAGTGCCAGGTGATGTACGAGATAATATCGCCGAGTGCAACCTTCACCTCATCGGGTATATCCAGGTAACGGGCCTCTTCAGGAACCTCTTTAACATACTTCTGGTACTCAGCGAACATCTCCTGTGACCTTGCAAACGAGCCGCCAACAGCGTTTCTGAGCCAGTGAACTTTGAAGCTCAGATCGATATTTTCCGGGTTAATTTTTTTCTCTTCGCACAGACGTTCGATTGCATTGAAGTAATCGATCATCGCAATAGATGAGTACCTTGAACGACCCATTTCCTTTGATTTTTCTGTGGATTCGCTGCGGATGTCATTCTGCACCTCTGGCGAGGTAGCATCGTTCAGGCTTTTTTCTTTATCGTTTTCGATCATCATTTTTTTCCTGCGGCCGGAAGCTGGTTTGCAAAATATATGCTGATAAGATCGTTCAGAGCATTCAGAAGCGAGATACTGTCGATACAAATATGAACGTTTCCATTCTCAAACAGGCGACACCGCCAGCCATTCTCATCGCAGACCTCGCCTGTGAAATCTGTATTTCTCATGGCCGTCAGCCTGTCGACCATACTCAGCCCACCGCCGGTTGCAGGTGTTGGAGTATCAGAACAGATGCATACAATATTCTCAAAGTCGCGTAAACAAAAGTGATTGTCCTGCGAGAAACCGTTGTACCTCAGTACGTTCACACCAGGAAAAATCCCCCGAAGAACAAGCTTTTTCGGCATTGTATATTGCCGTGCATTGCTTTTAAAACTTCGGTCAAGCTTGTTGAGAACATCAACGAAACCTTCTGCAAGCGTGTCTCGTCTGTTAGCCAGTGCATGCTGTAATGTTCCCTTAACAATCTCCAGGGAAGCGACGGGCGGATCCGTACGTAGGGATTCGTTAAAGGCTTCTTTTTGCTTATGGTTCCAGTACCGGTCCATACCTATTTCTTCAAAGAGCCTTTTCCACGTTTTACGGTCAATTTCCTTACGCCCCTCCTCGATGGTGCGATCCAGTGACGACGGAAGACCAAATGCGTTGGGCTGCATAATTCTGCTGGTGAAGAGAGAGAGACCGCACAGTTCCGACGCTTCCGAGATTAACCGCATCCCTTCTTCGAATTTCTGCATGGCCATATCCCGGGCGCTGATGAGCTGCCCTGTCCGGCTCGCCGGTACTGGCTCAGAACCCTGGTTTTGAGTCATTTTACACTCCATTTTGGTATGTCAGAACATTTTGATTTGAGCAAAGGTAGGTGTACACAGACATTAAAGTTGTCTCCTTTAACATGAAAAAGACTTTAAAGTTGTCTACTTCTTCAGATAGACCTACTTAACAGGATACTAAGTAGGTCATCTCCTTTCTCGCGTAGCATCTCTCGACGTTCACAGCAGAGGACACGTTTCAAAATGTCATCCAAAATTTTTTTCCATTATCTGACGTTGGGTGATTTTGATGGTCAGCGAGTAGAGGCTTTAACAATGTGGGTTGCCCTGAGCAAAGTAAGGGAAGTAGATGTACCAGAAATGTACGCGTTGCCTTGCATGAAGGGGGGCATCTTAAAGCTCATTGATTAAACAAACTCACTATGCCGCTACAAACAGCCCAAAACCGTCACTTGATAACGTGTTATTTAGATAAATTAATGCTCAGGGCTTTTAGCCAAACTGTCACTTGATGTAAGAATCCAGAACCTTCAGCACAACGTCCAGGTCTTCTTCTCGTTTCTGTTCTTCACTTTCATGAACAATATGTTCAGTCAAATGTCCTTTAATCACTTCACGCAATAAACCATTCACGGCACCACGTATGGCGGCTATTTGTTGCAGTACAGCGGCACATTCGTGAGGTTCATCAAGCATTTTTTTCAGCGCAGCAACCTGCCCCTGGATCTTGCTTGTACGTGCTTTCAGTTTTTGTTTATCGCGGATGGTATGTGACATGTGGGCTCTCACTCTCCTGGATATTTTATGTAACTATACCAGCGTTATTCTACTGGGGGGTAGTATATTTTACTGGGGGGGAGTAGAATCCGGCCTACACTTAATAACCAAGAATGATTCTCATGAACGAATTTACGACACTTCTTCAGCAAGGCAACGCATGGTTTTTCATCCCCAGCGCCATTCTGCTTGGCGCGCTTCATGGACTGGAGCCCGGGCACTCCAAAACAATGATGGCAGCATTCATCATTGCTATAAAAGGCACCGTACGTCAGGCCGTGATGCTGGGTGTCGCGGCAACATTGTCGCACACTGCAGTCGTATGGCTGATTGCTTTTGGAGGGATGTATATCAGTAATAAATTTACCGCAGAATCAGCCGAACCCTGGCTACAGATGGTCTCTTCAGTGATCATCCTTGGTACGGCTTTTTGGATGTTCTGGCGAACCTGGAGCGGTGAGAAAAACTGGCTGGAGGGAATGCAGGAGAATGAACATCATCACCATGACGAAACAAGGTTGATCGATACTGGCCATGGAAAAGTTGAACTGTCCATTTTTGAAGAAGGACAACTTCCCCACTGGCGGCTACGCACTCTTAGTGGCCAAAGATGGGCTTCTGAAGATATCTCATTAACCACACTTCGGGAAAACAGTACGATCTCTCAGACTTTTGAATTTGTTGATCATGGTGATTATCTGGAGTCAACATCTCCCATCCCTGAGCCTCACAGTTTCAACGTACGTCTGTCTCTGGGACATCGTGGTCATGTCCATGACTATGATGTGGCGTTCGCTGAACACGACCATGACCATGACCACTCTGAGCTTGATGGGCTGGATGTGAATTCGAAAGAGTATCAGGACGCTCACGAACTGGCTCATGCCAATGACATAAAACGCCGCTTCGACGGGAAAGAAGTAACCAACGGGCAAATCCTGATATTTGGACTGACAGGAGGGCTTATCCCTTGCCCGGCAGCTATAACTGTATTGTTGATCTGCCTTCAGCTTAAAGCGCTTACGCTGGGTGCCACACTGGTTGTTTGTTTCAGTATCGGCCTGGCATTGACCCTCGTAACGGTTGGAGTGGGTGCGGCGATCAGCGTTCGTCAGGTCGCCAAACGCTGGAGTGGCTTCAATACCATCGCCAGAAGAGCCCCCTATATTTCAAGCGCCCTGATTGCTGCTGTTGGGATTTACATGGGTATACATGGCTGGAATGGGCTGGTGCATTAACACCGGTACTGATGACACACACTCTGGGTACTTACAAAGTACATCCTAAGCGCCACCGTTGAGGTTATGAGCAGAAAAACCCGGAATATAAAGCTGCTCTTTCCGGGACTTGTTGCTGAGGCAGGGATTAAGTAACTGATTAAATCCATTCCCATAAGACTCAATGATAAATGAAAGAATAAAAAAAACGCTCCCGGACGGGAGCGTAAGCCAGTGACTTCGGCGTCAAATGAGGGTCTAACAAGTGGAGCTGCGGGTTAATTCTGGGTGATCTGGCTGCGATGCTTTTCAGCCTGCTGCTGATGAATAACGGAAGACTGACCATTATTCGCCTTCTCGTGCACAACAGCGGCTTTTTCATGCTCGTTCATTTCTGAAAATGACGTTGCTGATTCGTTGGTGGCCCCTGGTTTGCCTTTCATCATTTTTTTATGCATCTCCGCCATGTCCTGGTGGGCAGAAGCGTTGCCGTTTTGCATCATTTCATGGGACATTGCAGCCTGATCGTGTCCGCTCATATCCATCATTGTCATACTGTCTCCCTGAACAGCGCTTTTTTCAGAGGTTGACTGCATCTGATGGGCGGGTGCCTGGGCATTATTTACCTGGTCATGCATGTTCATTGTCTCTGCAGCCATGGCGGATGAAGCGACAGCCATAATGGCAACAAATGATACAAGGATCTTTTTCATGGTTGGGTCTCCGGTGTTTTCATACCCAAACAATCAACGGCTTATAACAGAGAAAGCATTTGATCTCAGGGCGGGTTATTCATCACTCCAGGAACCAGGCGATTGCGTTATCACTCTGCTCCTGATTTATGTATGATTATAAAAAACCGCCTCTGTTTATCGCGTGACTGAATGATGACAATTTTGTCACCTTCCAGGTTTCTCCTGAAGAACGGGATTAATCCATTAACAGGCGCACACTGAACACAATTTCCCGCCCCTGCTGTTCTGCTGACAGCTCGCCGCCATGAGCATGAATGATCGACCTTGTAATTGATAATCCCAGCCCCGCGCCTTCCGTGTTGTGGACCCTTGATGAATCAGCTCGATAGAACCGATCAAACAAACGTTCCAGATTAGCGGGAACCTGGCCGGACATCGTATTCGTAATCATCACGTTCACACAGTCACTGTCACGCTCAAGGTGTATCGCTGTACAGGTGTTATCGGGAGAATACTTGATTGCATTGGAAAGCAGGTTACTGAAAGCACGTCGCAGCATATCGCTGTCTCCGGCAACAACGCCCTCTCCTTCAACGGTGATTGTCTTTCCTGTTTCGTCTGCCAGAGGCTCGAACAGCTCACGTAATTCATTCAGTTCGGCGGCCAGATCCACATCATGTTTATCCAGCTGCAGCAGACCATGCTCTGAACGTGCCAGAAAAAGCATATCACTGGTCATTCGTGACAACCTTTTCAGTTCTTCCAGGTAAGCGAATAAGATTTCGCGGTAATGCGAAACATCCCTTTCCTTAGCCAGTGCAAACTGCGTCTGCATCATCAGATTACTGACCGCTGTGCGCAGCTCATGCGCGATGTCAGACGAGAAATCTGACAGTTTCCGGAATGACCCCTCCAGGCGATCGAACATGTTATTGAACTCCTGCATGGTCTCAGAAATTTCCGGCGGAGCCAAATCGGGATTAAGACGCTGATCCAGGCTGTGTACGGTCATGGAGGAAGCCAGACTGGTCATTTCCCGTAGCGGTTTCAGACCAATACGTGTGGTCAGCCA
The DNA here is from genome assembly GCF_048284255.1 of Enterobacter cloacae complex sp.6700776. Lineage (NCBI taxonomy): Bacteria > Pseudomonadati > Pseudomonadota > Gammaproteobacteria > Enterobacterales > Enterobacteriaceae > Enterobacter > Enterobacter cloacae complex sp.6700776. The sequence goes on from NZ_JBLVYK010000029.1 coordinate 20,401, forward strand.
GCCCAGAAAAACAGAAATAAAGACCAGACCGATATTGAACCAGAACAGCCAGGTACTGAGCTTATCCATAAACAGGGTGTGATACCCAGTATCCGTGGCAACCGTAATGATGACATGTTTGCTTTTACCCTGTTCCGGCGTCACGGCAACCCGCCGCGAGATACTGCGGTACACGGTGTTATTTTCTTCCGTCTGGATCATATAGTCGAGAATATCACCCGACTTATTAAGCAGGACCGCTGGAACAACAGAATTTTTGGCATAGAGTTCAACAATTTTTTCATTTTCCATGTTTTTTATAGAAATGAATAAACCATTGTGCCCTACCATCGCATCGTTTATTTTTTCTGATAATGACTTAATATCCGTTTTGTTCCGGAACGTCTCTGTTTTAAGAAACTCTTCGGTGAGCTGAAGTTTACCTGTCAGAAAATCGCGGTCCTGATTATCGAAATAGCCATTAAGGGTGCTAATCAGGATAAAACTTGATAACCACCATACCGTAAGCATCACCGCGGCTTTGTTGAATAAATCGAACTTTTGCTGAGTTGAAGGATCAGATCACGCATCTTCCCGACAACGCAGACCGTTCCGTGGCAAAGCAAAAGTTCAA
>NZ_JBLVYK010000002.1:0-116524 GCF_048284255.1 Enterobacter cloacae complex sp.6700776
GACCACCACCGCCGTATGTTCCCCTCACCCTAACCCTCTCCCCGGAGGGGCGAGGGGATTGCTCAGTGCTCGCATTAATTTGTGGGGAACCCTCAGCCCCGTGGGTGCGGGCGTCAAACCGCACGATGGTTCTTCCGGTACTGCAGCGGCGTCTCGCCAATCCCTTTTTTAAACGCGCTGATAAACCACGTCACGTCGGAAAAACCCGTCTGTGCGGCAATGTCACGCACGCTCGAATCAGTGTGGAGTAAACACTCACACGCCTTACGCAACCTTAGCGTATTCAGGTAGTCGTGAATTTTTTCGCCCGTTTCCGCATGGAATTTTCGCGATACGTAGCTGCGGGATTTTCCCAGCTCATTGGCCAGCGCATCCAGACGAAATTTCTCCTGATAATGCTCGTCGAGCCAAAACATCACCTGGCTGGCGATCCCCTGGCTGTTTCCCGGCTCGCCGTCGCGATCGTCGGGCAGCATCGCGAACAGGCCGATCAGCAGGCTGGCGATGCTCTCGCCGTTCATCGGCGGTTTATAGCAGCTAAACAGATGGTCGATATGGTGATGGAAGTGGGCTAAATCGGCGACCCACGCTTCGCCGCCACGGCGTGACAGCCGCTCCAGACGCTGCCGGGTCTGGGGAAAATCCCGCAGGATCTTCAGCACCGCGTGCTGGTCGAGATGAATAATGGTGCGGCGGTAAATTGCCTCCGCCTGTTCGTCCACCATGACCTTGTGCAGCGTAAAAGGCGGGAAGAAAAACAGCCGTCCGGGGCGCATGGTGTAGTGACGATTATCGACAATCGCCACGCCAAAGCCCTCTTCCACATAGAGGATCTCCAGACACTGGTGCCAGTGATGGTAGCGCACGGTATTGGCAAACAGGCGGCTGAACGAGGCCACGGTATCGTTCAGGGCGATCAGTTCCAGAAGATCGGATGTCGGCGTGTCGCGCATAGTGCAATAAAACTCAACTTTTTCCCGTCTGACCGTCTTTATAAACCACCTTTTTAAATTTTCTCAACTGGAGGTTTATTCATCGTTCATGCCTGTGACACGGCTAACATTTCTGCCCCTTGCGGATTCACTATGCTTTGCCGCAGTTGATTACGAGGGCGAACCGATGTGGGCGGCAAACAAAGAAAAATCAAATCCGTTGTCTTCACGCCAGGAGGTAGTGGCGTCGTTGAATGCACTTTTACAGGCGCTGGATACGCAATTTCCGGCGAACCGTTCACGATTCTCGCTGGGTGATACCTGCGCCCATTACACAGCGGATATTGCGCAGATGGAGGGACTTTCCCGCGCGCTGTGGGGGCTGTTCCCGCTGATGGCATCCGGCGAAAGCACGCCGTTCAGCGAGAAGTACCTTACTGCCATTAAGCTTGGTACCGACCCGCAAAGCACCGGCTACTGGGGTGAAACCGGCCCGTACGATCAGCGTCTGGTAGAGATGGCGGCCTACGGTCTGGGGCTCGCTCTGCTGGGAGATAAACTCACCGCGCACTTTACCGGGCGCGAGGTGATTAACCTGCACGCGTGGCTCAACCAAATCACCGACGCGCAGATGCCGGACAGCAACTGGAACTATTTTGCCATTATGGTCCAGCTCGGCTTTAAGCGCGCCGGCCTGCCGTACGATCAGGCCGCCATTGACCACCGCTTTGCGCTGATGGATGCCTACTATCTCGGCGACGGCTGGTACTCCGACGGTCCCGGCCGCCCGAAAGACTATTACATCTCCATGGCTTTCCATTTTTACGGCCTGATTTACGCCACCCTGAGTGACAACGAGGCGAGGGCAAAGGTGCTGCGCGAGCGCTCGCGTCTGTTCGCGGAAGACTTTATCTACTGGTCCGCCGCCGATGGTGCCTCGGTGCCGTTTGGCCGCAGCCTGACCTACCGCTTTGCCATGGTTGCCTTCTGGAGCGCGGTGGCCTTTTCTCAGCTGGACGTCTTCACCCCGGGTATCGTGAAGGGCATTGTGCTGCGGCATCTGCGCTGGTGGCAGCAGCAGTCGATTGTCGATCGCGACGGTATTCTTACCCTGGGGTTTGCGTATCCGAACCTGGCGATGTGCGAGGATTACAACTCCCCCGGTTCACCGTACTGGGCGCTGAAAACCTACCTGATCCTGGCGCTGCCGGAGGCGCATCCGTTCTGGCAGGCCGACGAGCAGCCGCTGCCCGCGCTTGCTGAAAAACATGTGATCCCGCATGCGCAGCAGATCCTGATGCATTCGAAAGCTTCGCAGCACGTCGTCATGCTCACCGCTGGTCAGCTGGAGCTGAATAACTACGTCAACACCGAAGCGAAATACACCAAATTTGCCTACTCCAGCCGCTTCGGATTCACCATTGAGCGTGGACGATTTGGCCTGAAGCATGCCGCCTGCGATTCCATGCTGCTGCTGGCGGACGAAGATGACTATTTCCGCGGTCGTCGCGAGTGCGAAGAGGTTCGGGTGGATGAACATTACATTTTCTCGCGCTGGTCGCCGTGGCGCGACGTGCAGATTGCGACCTGGCAGATCCCGTTCGGGGAGTGGCACCTGCGCCTGCACCGCATCAACAGCGCGCGCACTCTGCAAACCGTCGAGGGCGGCTTTGCGGTGATGAAAACCGCCCACCAGGTGCGCGATCGCGGTTGTTATCTGATGGCTGAAAACGGCAGCAGCGTCATTGTCGATCTTTCGCCGGTCATTCACCGCCAGCCAGACAGCATCGTCACGCCGCCGAACAGCAGCATTATGTTTGCGGAGTGCGCTTCCATTCCGTTGTTAAAGGCCGACCTCCCGCAAGGGGAAAGCTGGCTCTGTTGCGCCGTTCTGGCTGACGGAAAACAGCCCGTTGCGGCGACGCCGCAGCTGAATATAACCCATAGCCGGGTCGTCATTAGCGAACCCGGAAGCGAACGTAAGCTGTCGTTCACATTATAAAAATCTGGCCCTACACGTCGGCGAGGATGATATGAAAAGCACATCGACAACTAACAGAACTGAATATTACAAAATCAGTAGCTTTATCTTTCTCTATTTCTTTACCTGGTCTGCCAGTATTGGACTGCTGGCGATCTGGCTTGGCCAGAAAGCCAATCTCAGCGGCTCGGTGATTGGAACCGTTTTTGCGGTGAACGGGATATTCTCCGTTATTCTTAAACCGATCTACGGCTATATTCTCGATAAGATCGGCATGAGCAAATACCTGCTCTATTTTGTGGTGATCATGTCGGCCCTGATGGCGCCGTTCTTTATTTACGTATACCAGCCGCTGTTAATGTCTAATACCCTGCTGGGGATTATTATCGGCGCGCTCTATTTAAGCTTTGCCTGGTACGCGGGTGTGGCGGCGTGCGAATCGTATTCTGACCGCTTTAGCCGCTTAAACGGCATGGAGTTCGGGCAAATTCGCATGTGGGGTTCGCTCGGCTGGGCGGTGGCATCGTCCTTCTCCGGCCTGCTGTTTAACCTCTCACCGGCGTATAACTTTATTCTCGGCAGCGTGGCGTCGGTGGTGATGCTGATCGTCCTGCTGAGCCTGAAAGTGAACACTAACTCCATTCACGCGGGCGAGGTGCTGACGAAAGAGAAAATCGCCCCGTCAGACGTTTACGCCCTGCTGCGAAACCGCAAATTCTGGGCCTTCTGCCTGTACGTGGCGGGCGTGGCGTGGATGATGTTTATCGCCGAACAGCAGTTCTCGCGCTATTTCGTCACCTTCTTCGATGATATTCATGAGGGCAACGCGGTATTCGGTTATCTCGGGACCGTGCAGTCGGGCATGGAATTTGTCATGTATATGGTGGTCCCGCTGTTTGTGAACTTTATTGGCGCCAAACGCGGGCTATTAATTGTCGGGCTGGTGGTCGGGGCGCGTCTGATTATTTCCGGCATGTGTGATTCTCACCTGTTAATTTCAGTGCTTAAGCCGCTGTACGGTCTGGAAATTTGTCTCCTGCTGGTGTCGGTATTTAAATATATCGCCGAGCATTTCGACAAGCGCGTCAATGCCACCATGTATTTACTCGGCTATCAGGCGATGCTCTACGTTGGCAACGTGGTGGTCTCTTCCCCTGCTGGCTATATGTATGACCGTATTGGCTTTGAGCACACCTATATCATCATGGGCGCAACGGCGCTGACCTTTACCCTTATTTCTGCTTTTACGTTATCCGCCTGTCAGAGCAAATGGCGCGGGGCTCGTGCGCTGAACGTAGCAGAAACGTCAACACGATAAATTACGCCGTCAAAGAAGGAACCGAAATATGTTAAGTCGTATCAAAGAAGAACGTCTGCCTGTTATCGCTGCGCCCGTTGACTCCCGCGCATTCAGCGATGAACTGAATTCGGCGCGCAGCCACGTTCTGGACCTGATTAGCCGTCATTTAACGGAGTTCGGCGACAAATTCCCGGCGGAAACCTGCCAGAACGGTTTTTATCCGCTGACTGACAACGTGGAGTGGACCACCAGCTTCTGGACCGGGCAGCTATGGCTGGCATGGGAGATGAGCGGCGAGGAAAAATTCCGCGCGATGGCGGAAAAACACGTGCGCTCGTTTGGCCTGCGCATCGCCGGGCGCAACGACACCAACACCCACGATTTAGGCTTCCTCTACACGCTCTCCTGCGTAGCCGCGTGGCGGCTGACCGGACACCGCGAGGCGCGCGGCTTCTCGCTGCTGGCGGCGGAAGCTCTGCTGGAACGCTTCCACGAGAAGGCGAAGATCATCCAGGCGTGGGGCGATCTCTCCGATCCGGACCAGGCCGGGCGGATGATCATCGACTGCAACATGAACCTGCCGCTGCTCTACTGGGCAACGGAGCAGACGGGCGATCCGCGCTTTGCCGACGCCGCAAAAGCGCACGTCATGCAGGCGGCGACGTACCTCATTCGTGACGATGCCTCCACCTTCCACACCTACTATATGGATGTGACAACCGGCGCACCGCGCTACGGCAACACCCAGCAGGGCTACGCCGACGACTCCTGCTGGTCACGCGGGCAGGCGTGGGGAATTTACGGCTTCCTGCTGAGCTATATCTATACCGGCGACGAGACGATGATCGCCCTGTCAAAACGGCTGGCGAACTACTTCCTCAATCGCCTGCCCGACGACTACGTCTGCCACTGGGATCTGGCGCTGGTGGGCACCGACGCGCTGCGTGACTCTTCCTCGTCGGCGATTGCGGTGTGTGGGCTGCTGGAGCTGGTGAAACACCTGCCGGTCACGGATCCGGATCGCGAGCGCTATATGGAGTGGGCTAAAGGCATTATGTCGTCACTGACGAAACACTATCTGATGGGGAGAGAAGAAAAGGGCAACGGGCTGCTTAAACACTCGGTTTACCACCTCGGGAGCAACAAAGGCGTGGATGAGTGCGCAAGCTGGGGAGATTACTTCTACGTTGAGGCGCTGGTGCGTTTCACCCGGAGCTGGAAACTGTACTGGTAACTGGCCGGGGGATTACCATCCAAGCACGTCTTTAATGACGCGCCGGTAGGGCGTATCAAGCTGGGCAGGCACGCGGCAAATATAGTCCCGCGCATGGCTGCGGGTCTCTCCGCTGAGGCCGTCGAGATAAGCGATGGCTTCGTCCACGGCAGGAACCCTGCCTTCCTGTGACGCGCTTCTCGGCGGGAGCCCGGTCCAGATGATCGCTTCAATACCTTTCTCCCTGGCCCATGTTGTCAGGATACCCGTGTCGCGTCCGGTGATTAGCAGCGAGCCAATGCCATCGCAGCGATCCTCGGGAATGGCTTCGCGCTCACGCAAAGCGCGGCAGGCCACGCTCAACGTTGTGGCCTCCAGCCATGCCCAAAGCACCGGCACGGCAGGGGCATTCATACAGATGGCGGTCGCCAGTTCACCGCCATCGCTGACCCGACAGAACTCGACGGGCAAAGAAGGCCCGTCGGTCTGCCACTCACCGGCTACCGGTAACGCGCCGCTTTTCCAGATTAACGAACCCCAGCCAAGACAAGCTATTTTCATTCTGTTCCTCTGCGCGACGTGAACCGACTGTTTTAGACGTTATGCTTTAGGAATACGCAGCGTCTGGCCGGGATAGATTTTATCGGGGCTGGAGAGCATAGGGCGGTTAGCCTCAAAAATCTTGTTGTACTGGTTAGCATCGCCGTACACGGTTTTAGAGATCGCGCTCAGGGTATCGCCGGATTTCACCGTATAGTAAGTAGCTTCATCTTTGGCATCTGTCGCGGTGATGTTGTTCTCCACCTCGCTGACGCCTGCGATGTTGCCGACGGCGACCTGGATTTTTTCTTTCTGCTCCTGCGTCAGCCCGTCGCCCGTCACGCTGGCTTTGCCGTCGGTGACGTCAACCTGAACCTTATCGGAACCGGGAATGTTGAGTTTCTTGAGGTGCTCGGTGATTTTATCGCTCTGACCCTTATGATCGGTCAGATTGTCCCACAGCTTTTCGCCTGCTTCTTTTACGAAATTAAAAAGACCCATTCCATCCTCCTGTTTAACATGAAGTCAGAATAAGCATAGCAGTTGAGTGTTAAGGTGATAAAAAAAGCCCGGTGGCGTTAACGCTTACCGGGCCTGGGAGGGAAGTTGTAGGCCGGGTAAACGCAGTGCCACCCGGCAAATTTCACAGAACTTAAACCCCTTGCTCCAGAATACGGATATGGGTTTCCAGAACGTCCCCTTTCACCGCGTCGCTCCACGCTTTCATATGCGCGGTCTGCAAATGCGCTTCAAGGTGCGCGACGGTTTCCCACTGCTCAACCATGATGATCGAGTCTGGCGCGGTCGCCTGGAAGCTTGCGCTGGTGGCGGCGTCCACCATTGGCGCGTAGCCGTGGCAGCCTTCTTCTTTCAGTACGGTCGGGATGATCTTTGCGAACTCATCCAGCACCGCCTGGCGGTGATGTTGGCCAGGACGCGTACGGATTTCAGCAATAACGGTAAGCATAATTAACTCCTTCTAATTCCAGGCTACCAGTTAAGCAAAAATTTCCGCGAGATGCTTGCGATATTCTGCGATATAGCGTGGGACGTCCGGCATTTTAATTACGTCATTGACGATAAAGGTCGGCAGCGGCTCCATAGCCAGGAACTGATTCGCCTTGTGGAATGGCAGATACGCGCCGTCTACGCCTACGCCTTCAAAGAACTGATCTTGCTCGGTGAACGCTTCAAGCGGGGCATTCCAGGTCAGGGAGAGCATGTATTTCTTGCCCTGCAACAGGCCGCCGGAACCGTATTTTTTAGACGCGTCTGAGCGGGTGCGGCCGTCGCTGGCATACAGCGAACCGTGACCTTCGGTAAACACATCGTCCATGTATTTTTTCACGGTCCACGGTGCGCCCATCCACCAGCCCGGCATCTGCCAGATAACCACGTCGGCCCACAGGAAGTTCTGCACTGCGGCCTTCACGTCGTAATCGCTGTCCGCGCGCACAACCTTAACATCATGTCCGGCGTCGCGCAGGAAACCATCCGCGACCTCGGTCAGGGTGTCATTGAGCTGGCCTTTAGAGTGCGCAAATTCTTTCGCGCCGTTGATAATCAGAATGTTGCTCATTATTTGTCCTCGATGCTGAGAGTATGCCAGGTATTCTACGCGCGAGGACGGAGCGGAAAAATAAGCAAAATGTGCAAAGTCTTTTGCGCTCATCGCAATAATGGCTACCAGCTGACGGTCACCTCAAAGCCCCCTTCAGGCGCATTGCCCAGCGAGACGCGCATCCCGTGTAACGCCGCGATGCGCTTCACGATAGACAACCCCAGACCGCTGCCGGTGGCGTCCTGGCCCGGTGGACGATAAAAGCGCTCGCCGAGACGCGCCAGCGCATCGGTTGAAATGCCCGGGCCGTTGTCGCGCACGGTAAAGCTTTGGGTGTTCAGCGTCACGTCCACCACGCTGCCGCGCGGGCTGTAACGAACGGCGTTGTCCAGCAGGTTACGCGCCAGCAGGCTCAGCAATAGCGGCTGTCCGTGACGCATCACCTCGGGCGCGTTGACGTTGAGCCGAATATCAATGCCCGCCTGCTGCGCCGGATGCCAGATATCCAGCACCGCGGATTGCAGCAAATCGGCCATCATCACGGGTTCGACGTCATCAAGATTATCCAGTGAATCCAGGCGCGACAGGGTGAGAAGCTGATCCACCAGCCGGGAGGCGCGGTCGATGCCCGCATGCAATTGCCCCAGCGCTTTAGACTGCGCCCCGGGATCGTCAAGGGAAAGCTGCGCCACGTCGGTTTGCACCTTCAGCGCGGCCAGCGGGCTGCGCAACTCATGAGCGGCATCCGAGGTGAAGCGGCGCTCGCGGGCCATCATCTCCTGCGTACGGGCGAAAAGATGGTTAAGCGCATCAAGCAGCGGGCGAACCTCCGTCGGCACGCCGTGGGTGGGCAGCGTATCGGTCGCATCCGGCGAGCGTGAACGCAGGGTCTGCGCCAGGTTTTTCAGCGGTTTCAGTTCCCGGCTCAGCAGGACAATCAGCAACATCAGCATTACGGGCAGCGCCACCAGCCACGGCGTCAGCTGTGAGCTGACCACGTCCAGCGCCATATCCTGTCGGTACTCCCACTCCTGGCCAACCACCACGCGGTATTTCCCGTCCGGGGAGGTCAGCCACAGGAAACGCCATTCGTCGTTGTCATCCTGCAACCGACCGTCATCAAATCCGTCCCGGCGGTAGTGATAAGGTATGTCGCGCCCGTTCTCACCGTCGTTAAGCACCATGCTGCCGTCTGCGGTGAAGATTGCGAAGGCCAGCGCATCGTCGTCAAGATGGCCGTGTTTGGCTTTTTTCGGCACCTCGCGCATGCGTTCCGGGGCGCGGAGTTCGTCCACGTCCATCGTCAGCAGCCGTTTGGCAAACAGCATCTGCTGGGTATCGAAAAGCTTATCGAGCTTGTCGGTCGTCTGGTGCCAGGCCACCACGCTTGCGGCAAACCAGGCCGCCAGGGACAGCAGCAAAAAGAGGAGCGTCAGGCGCAGCTTCAGGCTCAGGCGTTGGGTCAGTTTCATGCGTCACCCAGGGTATAACCGATGCCGTGCACGGTGCGGATAAATTCGCTGCCGAGCTTGCGGCGTAAATGATGAACGTGGACTTCGACGGCGTTGCTGGAGACGTCATCATCCCAGTTGTAGAGTTTCTCTTCGATGGCCTTGCGCGGCAGCACGCGGCCCGCGTTGCGCATCAGCAGTTCCAGCAGGGCGAACTCTTTGGGTTTGAGCACCAGCGTTTCGCCCTCCAGCGTGGCGACAAGACTTGCCGGATCGAGCGTGACCTTGCCGTGACGCAGCTCGCTGCGCGCCTGCCCGTGGCTGCGGCGCACCAGCGCTTCGAGGCGGGCTGCCACTTCAATCAGCGCGAACGGCTTACACAGGTAATCATCCGCCCCCAGGCGTAACCCTTCGACGCGCTGATTCAGCGCATCCCGCGCGGTGAGGATCAGCACCGGTTCGCTCTTACCGCTTTCGCGCCAGGCGCGCAGGATCTCAAGCCCGTCGATTTCCGGCAGCGTCAGGTCCAGCACCACGGCATCGTACGGCGCGGTGTACAGGGCCGCCTGCCCGGTTTTACCGTCGGTAAACCAGTCCACGTTAAAGCCCATTTTGCTTAAGCCCGCTTTGATGCCATCGCCGATGAGCTTGTCGTCTTCTACCAGTAAAATGCGCATATTTCCTCCTTGATGCCGTCAGTAAACCTTCTGCAAGCGCCTGCTGTACAGTAAAAATAAATAAATTTTCCCCTTAAGAAGTTGTTAAGGTTTACCCTGTTTAATGGATTGTGAAACGACATTAAAGGGAGAGATTAAGATGAAAAAATACGCTGCAATTGCTGCCATCATGATGATGACCACTGCCCCTGTTTTTGCTGCACAGGGTGGCTTCTCTGGCCCATCTGCGACACAGACCCAGACGCAAACCCAGCAGGGTGGCTTTGTCGATAATAACGCCAACCTCACTACCGCGGCTAAAGTCAAAGATATGAAGGACGACAGCTGGGTGAAGCTGCGCGGTAATATTACCGAGCGCCTGTCCGATGACCGTTACACCTTCCGCGATGAAAGCGGCACGGTGGTGGTGGAGATCGACCACAAGCGCTGGAACGGCGTGACGGTGACGCCACAGGATAAAGTCGAACTCCAGGGTAAAATCGATAAAGACTGGAACGAGTTTGAAATCGACGTGAAGCAGGTTATCAAGCTGAACAAATAACCCGGAAAGGGCCGCATGAGCGGCCCTTTTTCTTTGTGACTCAACTCGCCAGATGAGGTAGTATCTGCGGCAATATTGCCTGAAACCCATCGGTTTCTGAGTTGAGGAATCACACGTAATGAGCGATATGGCAGAGCGCCTCGCGCTACATGAATTCACGGAAAACGCCTACCTGAACTACTCCATGTACGTCATCATGGACAGGGCGTTGCCGTTTATCGGGGATGGCCTGAAGCCCGTTCAGCGCCGCATCGTCTATGCGATGTCCGAACTGGGGCTGAATGCGACCGCCAAGTTCAAGAAATCCGCCCGTACCGTCGGTGACGTGCTGGGGAAATACCATCCGCACGGTGACAGCGCCTGCTATGAAGCGATGGTGCTGATGGCCCAGCCGTTCTCTTACCGCTATCCGCTGGTGGATGGTCAGGGGAACTGGGGGGCGCCGGACGATCCGAAATCCTTCGCGGCGATGCGTTATACCGAATCCCGCCTGTCTAAATATGCCGAAGTGCTGTTGGGCGAGCTGGGGCAGGGTACGGTCGACTGGGTGCCAAACTTCGACGGTACGATGCAGGAGCCGAAAATGCTGCCTGCGCGTCTGCCGAACATCCTGCTGAACGGCACGACCGGTATCGCCGTGGGCATGGCGACGGACATTCCGCCGCACAACCTGCGTGAAGTGGCGAAAGCCGCCATCACCCTGATTGAGCAGCCAAAAACCTCGCTGGACGATCTGCTGGATATCGTGCAGGGGCCGGACTATCCGACCGAAGCCGAGATCATCACCTCGCGTGCGGAAATCCGTAAAATCTACCAGAACGGCCGCGGCTCCGTGCGCATGCGCGCGGTATGGACCAAAGAGGATGGCGCCGTGGTGATCACCGCGCTGCCGCACCAGGTCTCCGGCGCGAAGGTGCTGGAGCAGATTGCCTCCCAGATGCGCAATAAAAAGCTGCCGATGGTGGACGACCTGCGTGACGAATCGGACCACGAAAACCCGACCCGTCTGGTGATTGTGCCGCGTTCTAACCGCGTGGATATGGAGCAGGTGATGAACCACCTGTTCGCCACTACCGATCTGGAAAAAAGCTACCGCATCAACCTGAACATGATTGGTCTGGACGGTCGCCCGGCGGTGAAAAACCTGCTGGAGATCCTCACCGAATGGCTGGCCTTCCGCCGCGATACGGTGCGCCGCCGTCTGAACCATCGGCTGGAGAAAGTGCTTAAGCGCCTGCATATCCTCGAAGGTTTGCTGGTGGCGTTCCTCAACATTGACGAAGTGATTGAGATCATTCGTACCGAGGACGAACCTAAGCCTGCCCTGATGTCGCGCTTTGGCATCAGCGAAACCCAGGCTGAAGCGATCCTCGAACTGAAGCTGCGCCATCTCGCTAAGCTGGAAGAGATGAAGATCCGCGGCGAGCAGAACGAGCTGGAAAAAGAGCGCGATCAGCTTCAGGCGATTCTGGCGTCCGAGCGCAAGATGAACACCCTGCTGAAGAAAGAGTTGCAGGCCGATGCCGACGCCTTTGGCGACGACCGTCGTTCTCCGCTGCATGAGCGCGAAGAAGCGAAGGCGATGAACGAGCACGACATGCTGCCGTCCGAGCCGGTGACCATCGTGCTTTCCCAGAGCGGCTGGGTGCGTAGCGCCAAAGGCCACGATATCGACGCGCCGGGTCTGAGCTACAAATCCGGTGACAGCTTCAAGGCGGCGGTGAAGGGCAAGAGCAACCAGCCGGTGGCGTTTATCGACTCCACGGGCCGCAGCTACGCCATTGATCCGATCACGCTGCCATCCGCGCGCGGGCAGGGCGAACCGCTGACGGGCAAGCTGACGCTGCCGCCGGGCGCCACGGTTGACCATATGCTGATGGAAGCCGACGATCAAAAACTGCTGATGGCGTCTGATGCTGGCTACGGCTTTATCTGCACCTTTAACGATCTGGTGTCGCGTAACCGCGCCGGTAAAGCGCTGATCAGCCTGCCGGATAACGCCCACGTCATGCCGCCGCTGATCATCGAGAACGAAAGCGATATGCTGCTGGCGATCACCGCTGCCGGACGCATGCTGATGTTCCCGGTCAGCGATCTGCCGGAGCTGTCGAAAGGGAAGGGCAACAAGATCATCAGTATCCCGTCAGCGGAAGCGGCAAAAGGCGAAGATAGCCTGGCGCATCTCTTCCTGCTGCCGCCGCAGAGCACGCTGACCATTCATGTCGGCAAACGTAAGATCAAACTGCGTCCGGAAGAGCTGCAGAAGGTGGTTGGCGAGCGCGGACGTCGCGGCTCACTGATGCGTGGCCTGCAGCGCATCGACCGCGTGGAGATCGACTCGCCGGCGCGCAGCAAAGCGGACGACAGCGAAGAGTAACCTGTTTCATCCCCCCTCTTTCCGGAGGGGGCTTACCACAAAATTTCCCGTAAAAACGTTGTTAATTCGTGCGTTGCGATTAACAATACGCGCTCGTAATAAAGTCCTTACCTGGCCACAGGTGAAGTATAATTGTCAGCTGTCAGGGCTTCAGAGGTCGCTATGCTATACATTGTTCGTCTTATTCTTACCGTTATTTACTGCATTCTGGTCTGTATTTTCGGATCGATTTATTGCCTGTTCAGCCCGCGTAACCCAAAACATGTCGCGACGTTCGGGCACATGTTTGGTCGCCTTGCGCCATTGTTCGGCCTGAAGGTTGAAAAGCGTCTGCCTGAAGGGGCGGAGAATTTCGGTAACGCCATCTATATCGCTAACCATCAGAACAACTACGATATGGTGACGGCCTCAAATATTGTTATTCCGCCGACCGTAACCGTCGGGAAAAAGAGCCTGCTGTGGATCCCGCTTTTCGGCCAACTGTACTGGCTCACCGGTAACTTGCTGATTGACCGCAACAACCGTGCGAAAGCGCATGGCACCATTGCGGAAGTGGTGGATCAGTTTAAAAAGCGCCGGATCTCAATCTGGATGTTCCCGGAAGGGACGCGCAGCCGCGGTCGCGGCCTGCTGCCGTTCAAGACCGGCGCGTTTCATGCTGCAATTGCGGCAGGCGTTCCAATTATTCCCGTGTGCGTTTCCAATACATCGAATAAGATTAATCTTAACCGTTTGAAAAACGGACTGGTCATTGTCGAAATGCTACCGCCGGTGGATACCTCCAAATACGGTAAAGACCAGGTGCGCGAGCTGGCCACGCACTGCCGCGAGCTGATGGCTCAGCACATTGCACAGCTCGATAAAGAAGTTGCAGAGCGAGAAGCCGCCGGTAAGATTTAACCCGGTTTCGTTCAAGGGAAAACGAATTCCCGCGTTGTTAGTCGTTTCAGATGGAGCTTATATGTCACTCAGTCGGCGTCAGTTTATTCAGGCTTCGGGTATCGCCCTTTGTGCGGGTGCGATGCCGCGGACAGCCAGCGCCGCCGGGCAGCAACAGCCGCTGCCTATTCCGCCGTTGATTGAATCCCGTCGCGGACAGCCGCTATTCCTCACGCTTCAGCGTAGCCACTGGTCCTTTACCCAGGGAACGCGCGCGCAGGTATGGGGCATTAACGGACGCTACCTCGGGCCGACCATTCGCGTGTGGAATGGGGATGACGTCAAGCTCATCTACAGTAACCGGACGACGGAAAATGTCGCAATGACCGTCAGTGGGTTGCAGGTGCCGGGGCCGCTGATGGGCGGCGCGGCGCGCATGATGTCGCCGAATGCCGACTGGGCGCCCGTCCTCCCGATTCGTCAGAGCGCGGCGACATTGTGGTATCACGCCAACACCCCGAACCGCACCGCCCAGCAGGTCTATAACGGCCTGGCCGGGATGTGGCTGATTGAAGATGAGGTCAGTAAAACGCTGCCGATCCCGAATCACTACGGTGTTGATGATTTCCCGATCATTATTCAGGACAAGCGTCTGGATAACTTCGGTACGCCGGAGTACAGCGAGCCGGGCAGCGGTGGCTTTGTGGGCGATACGCTGCTGGTTAACGGCGCGCAAAGCCCGTATGTCGAAGTGTCTCGTGGCTGGGTGCGCCTGCGTCTGTTGAATGCCTCTAACTCGCGCCGCTACCTGCTGCAAATGAGCGACGGCCGTGCCCTGCATGTGATTTCAGGCGATCAGGGGTTATTACCTGCGCCGGTGTCGGTGAAACAGCTGGCGCTTGCGCCGGGCGAACGTCGTGAAATCCTCGTGGATATGACCAACGGGGATGAAGTGTCCGTGACCTGCGGCGAAGCGGCAAGCATTGTTGACCGCATACGCGGCTTCTTTGAACCGTCGAGCGTTCTGGTCTCCACGCTGGTGCTGACGCTGCGCCCGACCGGCCTGTTGCCGCTGGTGACCGACAGTCTGCCGATGCGCCTGCTGCCGCAGGAAATTGTGACCGGCCCTGCAGTACGCAGTCGCGATATCAGCCTTGGCGACGATCCGGGCATCAACGGCGCGCTGTGGGACGTAAACCGTATTGATATCACCGCCCAGCAGGGAACCTGGGAGCGCTGGACCGTCCGCTCGGAGATGCCGCAGTCGTTCCATATTGAAGGGGTGTCATTCCTGATCCGCAACGTCAACGGGGCGATGCCGTTCCCGGAAGACAGGGGCTGGAAAGACACCGTCTGGGTGGATGGGCAGGTAGAACTGCTCGTCTACTATGGACAGCCGTCATGGCCGCACTTCCCATTCCTGTTCCACAGCCAGACGCTGGAGATGATGGACAGGGGGTCGGTAGGGCAGATGCTGGTGAATCCGGCACCGTAAAACGAGTCGGGTGGCGGCTTCGCCTTACCCGACCTACAGGCCCGTAGGCCCGGTAAGCGTAGCGTCACCGGGCAATAAATACCCCTTCATTTCCCCCGATAAACCAGCGTATAATCCCGCTCCTTTTGTCTATTTTTTCTTCGGAAGCATTATGAGCGCAATTTCCCTGATCCAGCCGGATCGCGACCTCTTCTCCTGGCCCCAGTACTGGGCAGCCTGCTTTGGACCGGCGCCGTTCCTGCCGATGTCCCGGGAAGAGATGGATCAACTGGGCTGGGACAGCTGCGATATCATTCTGGTGACGGGTGATGCGTATGTCGATCACCCGAGCTTTGGCATGGCGATCTGCGGCCGTATGCTGGAAGCTCAGGGTTTCCGCGTGGGGATTATTTCTCAGCCTGACTGGAACAGCAAAGACGACTTTATGCGTCTGGGTAAACCTAACCTGTTCTTTGGCGTGACCGCGGGCAACATGGACTCGATGATCAACCGCTATACCGCGGACCGTAAGCTGCGTCATGACGACGCTTATACGGCAGATAACGTGGCGGGTAAACGTCCCGATCGCGCGACCCTCGTCTACACCCAGCGATGCAAAGAAGCATGGAAAGACGTGCCGGTGATCCTGGGCGGCATCGAGGCGAGCCTGCGCCGCACCGCGCACTACGACTACTGGTCTGACACCGTGCGCCGTTCGGTGCTGGTGGATTCGAAAGCCGACATGCTGATCTTCGGCAACGGCGAGCGTCCGCTGGTGGAAGTGGCGCATCGCCTGGCGCAGGGTGAAGCGGTCAGCGAGATCCGCGACGTGCGCAACACCGCGATCATGGTGAAAGAGGCGCTGCCGGGCTGGAGCGGGGTGGATTCCCGCATTATCGATATGCCGGGCAAAATCGACCCTATCCCGCATCCGTACGGTGACGATCTGCCGTGCGCGGATAACAAACCAGTTGAGCCGAAGAAAGCGGAAGCAAAGGCCTTGGTGGTGCAGCCGCCGCGTCCGAAGCCGTGGGAAAAGACCTATGTGCTGCTGCCGTCATATGAGAAGGTCAAAGCTGACAAGGTGCTCTACGCACACGCCTCCCGTATTCTGCACCATGAAACCAACCCGGGCTGTGCCCGCGCGTTGATGCAAAAGCACGGCGAGCGTTATATCTGGGTTAACCCGCCGGCGATCCCGCTCTCTACCGAAGAGATGGACAGCGTTTTTGCCCTGCCGTACAAGCGTGTGCCGCATCCGTCATATGGCAACAGCCGTATTCCGGCGTACGAGATGATCCGCTTCTCGGTCAACATCATGCGCGGCTGCTTCGGCGGGTGCTCCTTCTGTTCGATCACCGAACACGAAGGTCGTATTATTCAGAGCCGTTCCGAAGAGTCGATTGTTAACGAGATCGAAGCCATTCGCGACACGGTCCCGGGCTTTACCGGCGTAATCTCCGATCTGGGTGGCCCAACGGCTAACATGTACATGCTGCGCTGCAAATCGCCGCGCGCTGAGCAGACCTGTCGTCGTCTCTCCTGCGTCTATCCGAGCATTTGCGAGCATATGGACACCAACCACGAGCCGACGATCAACCTTTACCGTCGCGCCCGTGACCTGAAAGGCATCAAGAAGATCCTGATCGCCTCCGGCGTGCGTTACGACATTGCGGTGGAAGATCCGCGCTACATCAAAGAGCTGGCGACGCACCACGTGGGCGGTTATCTGAAGATCGCCCCGGAGCACACCGAAGAGGGCCCGCTGTCCAAAATGATGAAGCCGGGCATGGGCAGCTATGACCGCTTTAAACAGCTGTTTGATACCTTTTCAAAACAGGCGGGGAAAGAGCAGTATCTGATCCCATACTTCATCTCCGCGCACCCCGGCACCCGTGATGAAGACATGGTGAACCTGGCGCTGTGGCTGAAGCAGCGTCGATTCCGTCTGGATCAGGTGCAGAACTTCTACCCGTCGCCGCTCGCTAACTCGACGACCATGTATTACACCGGCAAAAACCCGCTAAGTAAGATTGGCTATAAGAGTGAAGACGTGGTGGTGCCGAAAGGGGATAAACAGCGCCGTCTGCACAAAGCGCTGCTGCGCTATCACGACCCGAAAAACTGGCCGCTGATCCGTCAGGCGCTGGAAGAGATGGGGAAAAAGCACCTGATCGGCTCGCGTCGTGATTGCCTGGTGCCAGCGCCAACGCTGGAAGAGATGCGCGAAGCGCGCCGCCAGAACCGCAATACGCGCCCGGCGCTGACCAAGCACACGCCAATTGTGCATCAGCGTTCGAACGGTGGGGCTTCGGGGACGAAAAAAACGGGAAAACGTAAGATCGGATAACGATGATGCCCTCACCCCGGCCCTCTCCCACAGGGAGAGGGTGGAAAGCATTCCCTCTCCCTGTGGGAGAGGGTTAGGGTGAGGGGAAACTACCCGCCGAACTGATCCGGGTCCGGCCCTAAACGCTTGCCCTGATCCAGCTTCGCAATCTCACCCAGCTCGTCTTTATCCAGGCGGAAATCCCAGACGTCGAAGTTCTCGGCGATACGCGATGGCGTGACCGATTTCGGGATCACCACCAGACCGCTATCCAAATGCCAGCGAATGACGATCTGCGCCGGCGTTTTGCCGTACTTATCCGCCAGCTCGCGGATAATTTTCTGGTCAAACACCCCTTCGCCGCCCTGAGCCAGCGGGCTCCAGGATTCGGTCTGGATCTTGTGCGTGGCGTTCCACGAATGAAGCTGGCGCTGCTGCATCAGCGGGTGTAGCTCAATCTGGTTAATCACCGGCGCGACGCCCGTTTCATCAATCAGGCGTTGCAGGTGATGAACCTGGAAATTACAGACGCCGATGCTTTTTATCAGCCCCTCTTTTTGCAGCTCAATCATCCCTTTCCAGGCATCAACGTAATGGTCGATAGCCGGTACCGGCCAGTGCATGAGATAAAGATCGACGAAATCGAGCTGGAGTTTCTCCAGGCTCTCCTGCAACGCTTCGCGGGGACGCTTTTGATCGTCGTTCCACAGCTTGGTGGTGATGAATAACTCATCGCGGGGAATGCCAGCGCTGGCAAGCGCGGTCCCCACGCCGTCCTCGTTTTTATAGGCGGCGGCGGTATCGATGGACCGATAGCCGACTTCCAGGGCTTTATGAATGGCGGAGACGACCTCGTCGTTACCGGCTTTCCATACACCTAGCCCCAGCTGGGGCATCACGTTGCCGTCCTGTAGCTTGATTACGGTTTGGTTTGCCATTTTTCCTCCTTCAGGTGCTCATCGCCGGAGGGAACCTCCGACGATGTGATGTGCATTAAGTCTGGACGAAATGTCAAAAAACGAAAGTCAGGATCCTAAAAACGCTTAGCGTGCCGCTTCGTAAATACGACGGCTGACGTCCAGGGTGATGTCGCCGTGCTCGCCGATCTGCGTCATACCGTGTGCTTCCAGCTTCGCCAGCAGGGCAGGGATGGAGCTGCCGTCCAGGCCGTAGTCAGAGAGACGCGTTGGCACGCCCAGGCTTTCAAAGAAGTGACGGGTGGCTGCAATTGCGGCATCAATACGCGCATCGTCGGAACCCTCGGTGATGTTCCAGACGCGTTCGGCGTACTGGAGCAGTTTGGCGCGTTTAGCGTCACGTTTTTCATTCCACAGCGCAGGCAGAACCACCGCCAGCGTCTGGGCGTGATCCAGGCCGTGCATCGCCGTCAGCTCGTGACCGAGCATATGGGTCGCCCAGTCCTGTGGCACGCCTGCACCGATAAGGCCATTCAGTGCCTGTGTTGCAGCCCACATCACGTTAGCACGCACGTCATAGTTTTCAGGTTCTTTCAGCGCTTTCGGACCTTCTTCAATCAGCGTCAGCAGAATGCCTTCCGCGAAACGATCCTGAATTTTGGCGTTCACCGGGTAAGTGACGTACTGCTCAACGGTGTGAACAAAGGCGTCGACCACGCCGTTCGCCACCTGACGCGCAGGCAGGGTATAGGTGTAAACCGGATCGAGGATCGCGAACACGGGCTGAACGTGTTCGTTCATAAAGGCCTGCTTGTCACCGGTGGTTTTACGGGAGATGACCGCGCCTTTGTTGGACTCAGAGCCGGTGGCCGGCAGCGTCAGCACGGAGCCCATCGGGATCGCACTGCTGATGTCGCTGCCGCCCGTTTCCAGAATATGCCACGGGTCGATGCCGTCAGCGTAATGCGCTGCCGCCGCGATGAATTTGGTGCCGTCCAGCACGGAACCGCCGCCCACCGCCAGCAGGAAAGTGATCTGCTCGTCACGGGCGATTTTTACCGCGTTCATCAGCGTTTCATAAGACGGGTTAGGCTCGATACCGCCGAACTCGCGTACGTCCAGCCCTTCCAGAGCGCTGTAAACCTGATCCAGTACGCCGGTTTTTTTCACGCTGCCGCCGCCGTAGGTAATCAGGACGCGGGCGTCCGTCGGGATTTGCGCGCGCAGGTCAGCGATAGCGTCTTTACCAAACAGAATGCGGGTTGGGGTGTGAAGATTAAAGTTGTTCATGGCTTGTTCCCTGTAGTGGGTAGAAAATCGTGGTGGCGCAGAAGGCAACCTGATGCTGCACATTGTGGCGGGCAGGCGCTATCCTCTCAATGCACATTCCTGCCGATGTCTTGCCCATTTCTACAGCGCTCTGGAGAAACGGTAAGAAAATGCGCACACTGTTAGCGTCGGAAACCGTACCCGGAGTAACTGAAAATGAACCGTGATGCCATCTGCCGCCAGCTAACGTCGCAGATTAAAAGACTGATAGATAACGGAAATGATTCGGCTGAGCTGTTGCCGGATATCCGATTGCTCTACGGTACCCAGCCCGGAACGCGCACCCCGGTGATGTATCAGCCCGGCATCGTGTTTCTCTTTTCTGGCCATAAGATTGGCTATATCAATGAGCGCGTGTTCCGTTACGACACCAATGAATATCTGCTTCTGACAGTACCTTTACCCTTCGAATGTGAAACTTTCGCGACAGAGGAGGTACCGCTGGCCGGGATCCGCGTCAACGTCGACATTCTCCAGTTGCAGGAGTTGCTGATGGAGATTGGGGAGGACGAACTTTTCCGGCCGTCGATGGCGGCAAGCGGTATCAACTCCGCGACCTTATCGGAGGAAATTCTCTGCGCGATTGAACGCCTGCTAGACGTGATGGAAAGGCCTCTGGACGCGCGTATTCTCGGAAAGCAGATTATCCGCGAAATTCTTTACCATGTGCTGCTGGGACCGGGCGGCGGGGCGCTGCTGGCGCTGGTAAGCCGGCAAACGCACTTCAGCCTCATTAGCCGCGTGCTGAAGCGCATCGAGAGCCAGTACACGGAAAACCTCAGCGTTGATCAGCTGGCGGCGGAAGCCAATATGAGCGTCTCGGCGTTTCACCATAACTTTAAATCCGTCACCAGCACGTCGCCATTGCAGTACCTCAAAACCTACCGTCTGCATAAGGCGCGGATGCTGATGATCCACGATGGCATGAAGGCCAGCGCCGCGGCGATGCGGGTCGGGTATGAAAGCGCGTCGCAGTTTAGTCGGGAGTTTAAGCGTTACTTCGGCGTCACGCCGGGGGAAGATGCGTCACGTATCAGAACCATGCAGGGAGCGTGAGGGGAAACGGAGGCCGGGTAAGCGGTAGCGCCACCCGGCTTTTATTTATGCGCTGCAATACTTTTTCTTGATCACCACCGCAATGGTCCCCACCAGCCCTGCAACCAGCAGGAAAATCGGCAGGATCATCAGGAAGGTCATCACCTGGTCTTCATGGCGCTTAACAAAGGGGATCATATTCAGCGCGTAGCCGAGCGTGGTAACCACGCCCACCCAGAGCAGGGCGCTCAGCCAGTTGAAGAACTGGAAGCGGCGGTTAGAGAGGCCTGAAATACCCGCCATGGTAGGCAACAGGGTGCGAACGAACGCCAGAAAACGCCCGGCAAGCAACGCCAGCAGGCCGTGACGGTCAAACATGCAGGTCGCGCGCTGATGATATTTATGCGGCAGCTGCGCCAGCCAGCCTTTCACCACGCGGGTGTTTCCAAGCCAGCGCCCTTGCAGGTAGCTCAGCCAGCAGCCGAGACTGGCCGCAGAGGTGAGGATCACCATTGTCGGTGCGAAGTCCATCACGCCCTTGCCGATTAACGCACCTGCGAGCAGGAGCAGGCTGTCACCGGGTAAAAATGAGGCTGGCAGTAATCCATTTTCCAGAAACAGCGTCGCGAACATCACGAAATAGACAATCCCGACGACATGTGGGTCCGCCAGCGCGGCAAAATCGTGTTGCCAGAGCGCCGTGATGATATTTTGAATAACAGCCATGGACTTTCCTGTGGAACAGCAGATATAACGCTATTGTACTCCCAATTTTGCCTGTCGGGGTTGATCGCAGGCGCATCTCATACAGACTTTTCTGCTTGCGGTGTTCAGAATAGCGTCCAGGGAGTACATGTCAGCCAGCACTTTACACGATGCGCTCAAATCCTGCCGATAAATCCGCAATTAAATCGTCCACATTTTCCAGCCCGATATGCAGGCGGATTAAGGTCCCCTCGAAGTCCACCTCGCCGCCCGGGCGCAGGGCCGCAATCTGCTCCGGCTGATTGGGCAGGATCAACGATTCAAATCCACCCCATGAATAGGCCATGCTGAAGAGGGTAAAGTTATCCAGATAGCTTGCCAGCTCGGCGTCATTCAGGCGCTTCTTAAGAACAAATGAGAACAACCCGCTGCTGCCCGTAAAGTCACGTTGCCAGTATTCATGGCCTTTGCTGCCCGGCAGCGCCGGATGGTTAACGCGCTCCACCTGTGGATGCAGCGCCAGCCACTGTGCAATTTGCAGGCTGCTTTCGTGATGCTGACGCAGACGCACGCCGAGCGTACGGATGCCCCGGCTGGTCATGTAGGCGGTATCGGCATCCACCATCTGGCCCATCAGGTAGGCGTTTTCACGCAATTGCTCCCAGCAGCGGGCATTAGATACCGCCGTACCGATCATGCCGTCTGAGTGGCCAATCAGGTATTTGGTCGCCGCCTGAATGGAGATATCGATGTCAAATTCCAGGGCTTTAAACAGCACACCTGCCGCCCAGGTGTTGTCGATCATGATGATCGCTTCCGGCGCTATGCTGCGCACCGCCTTCACGATGGCCGGGACGTCATGCACTTCCATGGTGATGGAGCCGGGAGATTCCAGGAACACAACGCGCGTGTTGGGCTGAATAAGCCCGGCAATACCGGCCCCAATCAGCGGATCGAACCAGCTGGTGGTGACGCCGAGCTTGCTGAGTATTTTGGTGCAGAAGTCCTGGCTTGGCTCGTAGGCGGTATTGGTCATCAGGATGTGGTCACCCTGTTCAACAAACGCCAGAATGGTATTGGCGACCGCCGCCGCACCGCACGGGAACAGCGCGCAGCCCGCGCCGCCCTCCAGTTCGCACATGGCTTCCTGCAACGAGAAATGGGTTAACGTGCCACGGCGACCGTAAAACAGCCCGCCCTTCGCGCGATTACGCGTGGCGATTTTTTTATCTTCGACGGTATCAAACACCAGCGAGGAGGCACGCTGGATCACGCTGTTGACCGAGCCCTGGGTGTATTTTTTACTGCGTCCTGCCTGCACCAGCGTGGTCTCAAGCTGCTTTTTAGTCATGTTCGCTAACCCTATTTTTATACGTCTGGACGTCCAGACTACCACGATTGTCAGAATGTGCATCCGGATGCTTATCGAATAAGCAGAAAATATTATCAAATATTCGCACAAGAAATTTTTACTGCGTAAGCGCAAGGAAAGTGAGCGAAAATTACGGCACTATGTAAATACTAATGAGAACTACTATCAATTCGACGACGTTTTGATATTATTACGTTCAGATTGTGTGATTTGCGTCCTGGAGATACAGAGTGGGTAATAATTTGATGCAGACGGATCTCTCCGTTTGGGGCATGTATCAACATGCTGACATCGTCGTTAAGGTTGTGATGATCGGCCTGATTCTGGCGTCCGTGATCACCTGGGCTATCTTCTTCAGCAAGAGCGCCGAACTTCTTTCACAAAAACGCCGCCTCAAGCGTGAGCAGAAGCAGCTGGCGGAAGCCCGCTCTCTGGATCAGGCTTCTGATATCACCTCATCCTTCCATGCGAAAAGCCTGACTACCCTGTTAGTGAACGAAGCGCAGAACGAGCTGGAACTCTCCGCAGGCAGTGAAGATAACGAAGGCATTAAAGAGCGTACCGGCTTCCGTCTGGAGCGTCGCGTTGCGGCCGTGGGTCGTCATATGGGCCGCGGTAACGGCTACCTGGCGACTATCGGCGCTATCTCCCCGTTCGTCGGCCTGTTCGGTACCGTCTGGGGCATCATGAACAGCTTTATCGGTATCGCCCAGACGCAGACCACTAACCTTGCGGTCGTCGCGCCGGGTATCGCAGAAGCGCTGCTGGCAACGGCTATCGGTCTGGTTGCCGCTATCCCTGCGGTAGTTATCTATAACATCTTCGCGCGCATGATTGGCAGTTACAAAGCCACACTGGGTGACGTTGCCGCGCAGGTTCTGCTGCTGCAAAGCCGCGATCTGGACCTGAACGCCAGCGCCGTTAAACCGGTGCATGCGGCGTCCAAACTGCGCGTAGGTTGATTGTATGGCAATGCGTCTTAATGAAAATCTGGACGATAACGGTGAAATGCATGAGATCAACGTGACGCCGTTTATCGACGTCATGCTGGTTCTGCTGATTATCTTTATGGTTGCCGCGCCGCTGGCGACGGTGGACGTGAAGGTGAATCTGCCAGCGTCCTCCAGCCAGCCGCAGCCGCGTCCGGAAAAGCCTGTCTACCTGTCCGTGAAGGCCGATAAGTCCATGTTCCTGGGCAACGATCCGGTGACGGATGCCTCGGTTATTCCGGCGCTGGACCAGCTGACCGGCGGCAAGAAAGACACCACCGTCTTCTTCCGCGCGGATAAAACCGTCGATTATGAAACCATGATGAAGGTAATGGACACGCTGCATCAGGCGGGATACCTGAAGATTGGTCTGGTCGGCGAAGAGAAAGCGGCCGCGAAGTAAAACGAAGGCGAAGCCGCCTTCCGTGCCGGGTGGCGGCTTCGCCTTACCCGGCCTACAATCTCAGGCTAGCGCCGCCGGGCGAACCACGTTGTCAGCAGTTAGAAGATGTTGTTGACGCCTCTTCATCGAGCGCCACGCAGGTGACGTTTGATGTGCGATAGTTGCCTTCCGAGAGTTTACGGGTCAGGCGCAGGGTGGCTGTCTCGCGTGCCAGCAGGTACTGATAGTTCGTCTCCAGTCGCCCAAGGATCTTCTCTTTAAGCTCAGGGCGCAGCTCAATAATAGCGTTCATCACCGCGCCGTAAATCTCCTCTTTGGCCTGCAAGGCATAAATTTCCCGACGGTTCTGCCATTTCAGGCGCACCAGCGTGGCCGGAATCGAAACCAAGTCCTGCGTTATTCGCGTCATCTCGTCATTTTTTATCTTTTTCAGGGCGTCGAGATTCTGCTTTAAGATAAATTCATCGCTTTTCTTATCATCTAAAGTCAAATAAACGTTATTACCGCTATCATCATTCACGTTAATCATCCCCCAGGTTATAAAAAATGGGATTGTTTTTTTCACGCGTAATTAAGTTAAGCCAAATTTCATTGCCAGCTTCATTTATTTGCTGTGTTTTCTCGGCCATTATTTGACTTAGAGCCTGGGCATCTATTTCCCCTTCGGCCTGTAAATCATTTAGCAGATGAACTAAGGCTTCAATCTTGATGGCACGAAATAACCGTTCTTTTAAATGGCGATCGTGCTCTTCCAGCACCATATTACGGGATTTGCCGGTGCGTGAAACACCAATTAATATATCGGCTTCATAGTCGGAGAGTTTTCTTTTTCCTTGAGTGAAATTCGCCTCTTTATCTGCTTCCGTCGAAGGCTGTTCCACAGGCGTAATGTGGTACTTTGCCGGGACAAGATTGTCGGGCAGCATTTTAATTTCCTTTAATTTCAAAAGGGTGGGGTTGGAAAAAGGGTGAGATTCGTTGACAATATCATGAGGCAATTTTAAAATCAAAAAAAATGGAGCCTACCCATGAACAGCATTTTCTTCACGGTCGTAACGTTACTATTACTGACCGCTGGCGTGCTTTTATTGATGCAAGAGTTCAATAAAACGAAAGTGTCAAATGACGCCAGTGAACCACCGCAGCCTGAATTGATGTCCAAAGAGGAGGGGGAAGATCATTTCTCCGTCTTGATGAACGCCGTGACGCCAGTCTGGTACTGGCGGGTGAATCACGAATATATCGATTTTCTCCATGCGACAATTAAGCGAATGAAAATGGCCGAAATTAATGATACGCCCGGCCTGTTCGACGCGCAGCGCCGCTGTAGCGACCTTAATTCGGCGGTCTATAAATATTACGACAATATCAAAAAGCGCTGTTTGAATGGCGAGAAGGTGTCGTATTCCGATTTAGACGTATTAAATCTGCGCCAGTGTTTTCGCGAGTTTAGCCTGGAAGCCTACCCGGAACTGGTCGCACTGGTCTGGCCGGAGTATGCGCGTCCGGATGTGGATCCCAACGAGGTATAGTTGAGATATACTGAGCGCTGGTTTCGTTTGCAGACAGGATTTTATGGAACGCTTCTTTGAAAACGCAATGTATGCCTCTCGCTGGCTGCTCGCACCCGTCTATTTTGGTCTCTCTCTGGCGCTGGTCGCCCTGACGATCAAGTTCTTCCAGGAGATATTCCACGTCCTGCCAAACATTTTCTCCGTGGCAGAAGCCGATTTGATTCTGGTTCTGCTGTCGCTGGTGGATATGACGCTGGTAGGAGGATTACTGGTGATGGTGATGTTCTCCGGTTATGAGAATTTCGTCTCTCAGCTTGATATCGCCGAGCACAAAGAAAAGCTCAACTGGCTGGGGAAAATGGACGCCTCATCGCTGAAAAATAAAGTCGCGGCGTCGATTGTGGCGATTTCGTCTATTCACCTGTTACGTGTCTTTATGGATGCTAAAAACGTCCCGGATAATAAGCTGATGTGGTATGTGATTATCCACCTGACGTTTGTACTGTCGGCGTTTGTAATGGGGTATCTGGATAAGATCAGTAAGAAATAATTTTACAGCGCCCCTCACCCTGCCCTCTCCCCAGAGGGGAGAGGGTGTTCAAGTTCCCTCTCCCCTCTGGGGAGAGGGTTAGGGTGAGGGGCGAAAGCATCGGACCGCACTATTTATTTATCCGACGACGCCTGCCACAAATTCAGCTCACCATCCGCCACGTGCTGGTCAATCCGCGTCAGTTCATCTTCGGTAAAGCACAGGTTATTCAGCGCCTGAACGTTCTCTTCCAGTTGCTCCGGGCGGCTCGCGCCAATCAGCACTGACGTTACACGTGTATCTTTCAACAGCCAGCTTAGCGCCATCTGCGCCATCGTCTGCCCGCGCGCATGCGCCATCTCGTTCAGCAGACGAAGGCTGCTCAGGTTGGCTTCCGTCAGCATTTTCTCCGTCAGGCCGCGCACTTTTTTCCCTTCGCGCTGCATACGTGAACCGTCCGGAATACCGTTCAGGTATTTTCCGGTCAGCAGGCCCTGCGCCAGCGGGGTAAAGGCGATACAGCCCGTTCCGTTTTTCTCCAGCGCGTCCAGCAGACCAGTCTTGTCGACCCAGCGGTTAAGCAGGTTGTAAGACGGCTGGTGGATCAAAAGCGGGATCTTCCACTCGCGCAGCAATTCGGCCATCGCCGTCGTGCGTTCCGTGGAGTAGGACGAAATGCCGACGTACAGCGCTTTTCCGCTCTGCACCGCGTGTGCCAACGCGGCGGCGGTCTCTTCCATCGGCGTGTTTTCGTCTACGCGGTGAGAATAGAAAATATCCACATACTCCACGCCCATGCGTTTCAGGCTCTGGTCGAGGCTGGCGAGCAGATACTTACGTGAACCGCCCGAACCATACGGTCCTGGCCACATGTCGTAGCCCGCTTTGGTGGAGATGATCAGCTCGTCGCGATACCCGGCAAAATCTTCTCGCAGCAGGCGGCCAAAATTTTCTTCAGCGCTGCCTGGAGGGGGGCCGTAGTTGTTGGCAAGGTCAAAATGGGTAATGCCGAGATCGAAGGCCTTACGCAGCAGCGCGCGCTGGGAATCGAGCGCCTGAATGTGGCCAAAGCTGTGCCACAGACCCAGCGACAGCGCCGGTAAGCGCAGGCCGCTTTTGCCGCAGTATCGGTACTGCATGTTTTCGTATCGGCCGGTGTAAGGGTGCCAGGACATGATGTCTCCTTTCTTATCGGTGAATTTTCGAAACAGCGTTTTTATTCTAAGCTTATCAAATCATAAATCATGGAGATAAGCGATGACGCGCCTGACTGCCAAAGATTTTCCGCAAGAGCTGCTTGATTACTATGACTATTACGCCCACGGTAAAATCAGCAAACGCGAATTTCTGAATCTCGCGGCGCGCTATGCCGCAGGCGGCGTAACGGCGCTGATGCTGTTTAATATGCTTAAACCCAACTACGCCCTCGCGGAGCAGGTTAAATTCACCGATCCCGATATTCGTCCGGAATACATCACTTATCCCTCGCCCAATGGTCACGGCGAAGTGCGCGGTTACCTGGTGAAGCCGGCCAAAGCTACCGCGAAAATGAGAACCGGGGGCTGAATCCCTATATTGAAGACGTGGCACGACGCGTGGCGAAAGCGGGGTATATCGCGCTGGCTCCCGACGGCCTGAGCTCGGTGGGGGGATACCCCGGCAACGACGACGAAGGAAAGGTTTTGCAGCAGAAGGTCGACCCGACAAGGCTGATGAACGACTTTTTTGCCGCCATAGAGTTTATGAAAAATCATCCGGAAGCCACCGGGAAGGTGGGGATTACCGGTTTTTGCTACGGCGGCGGCGTGTCGAATGCCGCCGCCGTAGCGTATCCGGAACTCGAGTGCGCGGTGCCCTTCTATGGTCGTCAGCCGCGGGTGGAGGATGTGCCAAAAATTAGCGCGCCGCTCCTGCTTCATTATGCCGAGCTGGACAAAAATATTAACGAGGGCTGGCCTGCCTATGAAGCCGCGCTGAAATCAAATAATAAGGTTTATGAAGCGTATATCTACCCCGGCGTAAACCATGGATTTCACAACGATTCTACCCCACGCTATGACCAGCCCGCAGCCGAGCTGGCCTGGTCAAGAACGTTAAGCTGGTTTAAAAAATATCTGGAATGATAAGCCCTGCTTAAATAAATCATCACAAAGGGTTATCTTTTCCCCTGTCCCTGCCGATAACGAGGGTAGTACTCGCCTCTGGGCGAATTCACCCTCACGGCAAGGAATACTCAATGAAGATGCTTCGTAATTTCACCATCCGTTTCGTCATGCTGACGGTACTGGGGATCTTTTGTGTCATGTGGGCAGGCGTGGGGCTTTATAGCACCTGGTCTCTGTCTCGTGTTTCTGATGGTAATGACGTTGACCGCCAGCTGGTCAGGCAAATGACGGTGCTGAGCCAGGGCAACGATCAGTATTTCCGTTTCGTCACCCGCCTGAGCCGGGCGATGGAAGCTAAAGCAGCGGGCGGCACGCCGGACCTGGCTCCTGCTCAGCAGGCGCTGGATAACATGAGTAAAAAGCTGGCAGAGATGAAGGCTATCTCCCCGGGCCCGATGGATGAAAAGGTCTCTGCGCAGGTGATTTCCACCTGGCAGGCGCTGCTCGATCGGGGCGTTACGCCTCAGATGGTGCAGGCAAAGCAGGCGACGCTCGAAGGCTATCGTCAGCATGCCAACAACGTTACGCCGCCGCTAAGCCGCGCGTTTGGCGCCGCGGTTGAGAACTTTAACAATTCTGCGGTGAAGGCGCTCGACAGTACGCGCGTTGTGGTCGACAGCCTGACCAGCATGACCCGGACGGTGATTATTACCGCCACGATCGTGGGTCTGCTGATCCTGCTGTTCACCGACCGCTACCTGGTGGCGCTGCTGGTAAAACCGCTGGAGCGTATCCGTCAGCAGTTCCGCCAGATTGCGCAGGGCGATCTCAGCCAGCCGATTGAGCCCATTGGCCGCAACTGCGTGGGGCAACTGGTTCCGCTGCTAAGCGCCATGCAGGACAGCCTGCGGGAGGCGGTCAGCACGATTCGTTCCGGCAGCGAGAATATCTGGCGCGGGGCAACGGAGATCTCCAGCGGGAATAACGATCTCTCTTCGCGTACCGAAGAGCAGGCCGCTGCGCTGGAAGAGACCGCGGCCAGCATGGAGCAGCTTACCGCAACGGTGAAGCTGAACGCCGAAAGCGCGCGCCAGGCCAGCCAGCTTGCGGATGTCGCCTCCAGTACGGCCAGCCGCGGCGGGTCGCTGGTAGACGATGTGGTCACGACCATGAGCGGCATTTCGGACAGCTCGAAGAAAATTGCTGAAATCACTACCGTTATCAACAGCATCGCCTTCCAGACCAATATTCTGGCGCTGAACGCCGCGGTGGAAGCGGCTCGGGCCGGGGAGCAGGGGCGCGGTTTTGCGGTCGTGGCGGGTGAGGTGCGTAATCTGGCCAGCCGCAGCGCGAATGCGGCAAAAGAGATCGAAGGGCTGATTGCGGATTCCGTTGCCCGCGTGGAGCAGGGGGCGCAGCTGGTGAACGATACCGGCACGACGATGGAAGCTATCCTGCGCGACGTGACGGAGGTGACCGTCATTATGAAGCAGATCGCCACCGCGTCAGAGGAGCAGAGCAAAGGTATTTCTCAGGTCGGCGTAGCCATCACGCAGATGGACGGCGTGACCCAGCAGAATGCCTCGCTGGTGGAGCAGGTTTCCGCCGCTGCGGCCGCACTGGAACGGCAGACCGAAGAACTCCAGCGCTCAGTGCAGAAGTTCCGTCTCTCCGCGTAACATCATCGCGTCAGGCCGTCTCTGGCGGCCTGACATTTATCGCTCTGAATAATCTGTGTCACCTGCGACAGCTGACCGATTTTCACTTCGCTTGCCCGCATAAATTTACTTTTGTCGATCAGCAGCAGCGACTGGCTGGCCCGGTTTAACAGCAGCGCCTTAAAGCCCGCGTTGTGCTCGGACGGATCCCAAAGGATGCCATGCTCATCAACCCCTTCACACGAGAAGATAAACAGATCGATCTCCAGTCCTTTAAGCTGCGTCACCAGCGCCGGATTAACATAGCAGCGATACTTACGCTCAAGCGTTCCGCCGGAGCAGATAAGCGTGATCCGCTCGCGCTTTGCCATCTCGTGGCAGACAGGCAGGCTATTGGTAAACACGGTGAGTTCGATATCCGGAAGCTGGCGCGCCAGATGAAAGCAGGTCGAGCTGGCGTCGAGGGCGATGGTCATCCCTTCGCTGATCCAGCCCAGCGCGTGTCGGGCAATATCGGCTTTGTCGGCATAATGGCTTTTCAGGCGTGCGCCAAAGGGTTCACCGCTGTCGCGGCTGTCCGGGTGAATCAGACGCGCACGCCCGTGCTGGCGCAGAAGTTTCCCCTGCTGCTGTAACGACTTCAGATCCCGGCGGATCGTCTCTTTGCTGACGGAGAGCTTTTCAGCCAGGGCATCGGTGGTCAGCCAGTCACTTTTACTCAGCAGGGTGATGATGCTCTGCTGTCGGGTCGCTTTTAGCGTCTGGTCTGACATTCGAGGATCCTTGCTCACGCGTGCTGACTCATTTTTCTCATCGCAGAAGAGGGGCGGCGAACCGCCCGGTCATGGGTCAATCCTGACGTTTATCTTCCGTCTGGGTATCGAAGTCGCTCGCTGAATGGCGCTCATGCAGCTGCTCGTTCAGCTCGCCGTTGGTGCGGTTAACAATGCGCCCGCGTTTAACGGCCGGGCGATTCGCCACATCTTTTGCCCAGCGCTGCACGTTGGTGTACTTCCCGGCGTCGAGGAATTCGGCGGCGTTGTAGACGCTGCCCAGCGCCACACAGCCAAACCACGGCCAGATCGCCATATCGGCGATGGTATATTCCTCACCCGCTACATAACGACCGCGCCCCAGCTGCTTGTCCAGCACGTCGAACAGGCGTTTAGCTTCCATGGTGAAGCGATCGATAGCGTACTCAATCTTCACCGGCGCGTAGTTATAGAAGTGGCCAAAACCGCCGCCGAGGAACGGGGCCGCGCCCTGTAACCAGAACAGCCAGTTCAGGGTTTCCGTTCGTCCTGCCGGATCTTTTGGCAGGAAGTGACCAAATTTCTCGGCCAGATAGAGCAGGATATTGCCGGATTCAAAGACGCGCGTCGGCGGGGTGGTGGAGTGGTCACGCAGTGCCGGGATCTTCGAGTTCGGGTTCACGTCGACAAAACCGCTGGAGAACTGATCGCCCTCACCGATGCGGATTAACCATGCGTCGTATTCCGCGCCCGTCACGCCCAGCGCCAGCAGCTCTTCCAGCATGATGGTAACTTTCTGTCCATTCGGCGTACCCAGAGAGTACAGCTGGAGCGGGTGCTCGCCCACAGGCAGCTCTTTCTCGTGCGTAGCGCCCGAGACGGGACGGTTGATATTGGCGAACGCGCCGCCGTTATTCTGTTTCCATTCCCACACTTTCGGTGGCTGATAGGTGTTATCTGACATGTTGGCCTGCCTTTTTGGTGTTGTGTTGAGGCAGTGTAGCAGGAGATAGGGGAACCGTTTAACGATGCGAGCGTAATGGGCAGGGCGGGTGTATGATAACGCCACCTCTGTCAGTTAATTACAACGTGCAGACGACGACAACCCCACAAAAAAATTGCCGCCTGCCTGTTTTAGGTTGGACACATGCGTAAAGGAACGTTAAGCAGTGACGCACCCTTCGGGACGTTATTAGGCTATGCGCCGGGTGGCGTGGCGATTTACTCTTCAAATTACGGCAGTCTCGATCCGCGGCACTATCCGGAAGACGCGGAATTCCGCAGCTATATCGGCAACGAATACATGGGCCATAAATGGCAGTGCGTTGAGTTTGCGCGCCGTTTCCTGTTTCTCAACCACGGGTTTGTCTTTACCGACGTCGGGATGGCGTGGGAGATCTTCTCCCTGCGTTTTTTACGCCAGGTGGTGAATGACAACATCCTGCCGCTACAGGCCTTTGCTAATGGCTCGAAGCGCGCGCCGCAGGCCGGTGCATTGCTCATCTGGCAAAAGGGCGGTGAATTTCAAGAGACCGGCCACGTCGCCGTCATCACCCAGTTGCTGGACGACAGAGTGCGCATTGCCGAGCAGAACGTTATTCACTCTCCGCTGCCGATGGGGCAGCAGTGGACGCGCGAGCTGCGTCTGAGCGTTGAGAACGGTTGCTATACGCTTCATGATACGTTCAGCGATACCGAGATCCTCGGCTGGATGATCCAGACGGAGGAGACGGAACACAGTATTCCTCAGCCGGAGATCGACGGTGAGCTGCTGAAAATCAGCGGCGCGCGGTTGAAGAACAACCGTCAGTTCGACGGAAAATGGCTCAATGAAAACGACGCCCTGCAACAGGCGTACATTCGCGCGAACGGCCACGTTATTAACAACGATCCCTGCCAGTACTTCACCATTACCGAAAGTGCCGAGCAGGAGCTGATCAAAGCCACCAACGAACTGCACCTGATGTACCTTCATGCCACCGACAAGGTGCTGAAAGACGACAGCTTACTCGCGCTTTTCGACATCCCGAAAATTCTCTGGCCGCGTCTGCGCCTCTCCTGGCAGTGGCGTCGTCACCATATGATCACCGGTCGTATGGATTTCTGCATGGATGAGCGCGGCATCAAGGTTTACGAGTACAACGCGGACTCCGCCTCCTGCCATACCGAGGGCGGGCTGATTCTTGAAGAGTGGGTGAAAAACGGCTATCGCGGCACCGGCCACAATCCGGCGGAAGGCTTGCTGGAGGAGCTGACCGGCGCCTGGAAGCACAGCCACGCGCGGCCGTTCGTCCATATCATGCAGGACAACGATATCGAAGAGGATTACCACGCGCTCTTTATTCAGCGCTCGCTGATCCAGGCCGGGTTTGAAACCAAAATCCTGCATGGACTGGGCGCGCTGAGCTGGGATGCCGCCGGGCAACTGATTGATGATGAAGGCCGTCACGTCAACTGCGTATGGAAAACCTGGGCGTGGGAAACGGCGATCGAGCAGATCCGCGAGGTGAGCGAAACCGAGTACGCCGCCGTGCCCATCCGTACCGGTCACCCGCAAGGTGAAGTGCGCCTGATTGACGTCCTGCTGCGCCCGGAAGTGCTGGTCTTTGAACCGCTGTGGACGGTGATCCCAGGTAACAAGGCGATCCTGCCGGTGCTGTGGCAGCTGTTCCCGAACCACCGTTACCTGCTGGATACCGATTTTGAGGTGAATGCGCTGCTGAAACGGACAGGCTATGCCGTTAAACCGATAGCCGGACGCTGCGGGAGCAATATCGATCTGATCGGCGCCCAGGATCAACTGCTGGACCAGTCCAGCGGCAAGTTTGTTGACCGCAAAAATATCTACCAGCAGCTATGGTGCCTGCCAAAGGTTGACGGCAGATACATACAGGTCTGCACCTTTACCGTGGGCGGAAACTATGGCGGAACCTGTCTGCGTGGGGATGACTCGCTGGTGGTGAAGAAAGAGAGCGATATTGAACCGCTGATTGTGGTGAAGGATAAATAACGTCTCCCTGTTATAAAAAAGCCCCCGCAGGGTATGCTGCGGGGGCTTTTTATTACTCTTCTTCCTCGACCTGCTGCTCGCTGATCTTCAGATCAATGATCCGGCCGATCTGGTCATGATAGACCGTCAGCAGGTTGTACTGGCTCATCTCGGACATAATTTGCGGCGTGACGTTAAAACTTTGGGCAAGCTCGTCATGGCGCAACATTTGCGGATGACACCGCCTCACATGCGCGCGGCGGCGATTGTACTGATACCACAGGATCAGCAGCCAGCCGTTGAACGCGGCAATCAGCAGATAAACCAGCACTGTATTAAAGGAGGCGATAATCACGCTCCAGCGGTGATCGCTCGCCTCGGTTAACTGCATCCACAGCCTGGCATACAGGAAAAACAGGAATCCTCCCCAGGCTATCAGCGTTAATGCGGCATCGAAAAGACGCGGTGCCAGCCGATGTTCAGTCAAAATTAACGTATTCTCGTTCATTGAATGCTCCCTTTTCCCCGGTCCGGACTGATCCAGCGCGCGCGGGCGCGTTTACGTTTAAGCATGACTTTCGGAAATGCCACGAGGGTGGTAAACAGGCCAATCATCCAGTACACCATCGGGAACCAAATCACCCAGAACAGCGAGCCTGCCACTTTCCGCTCGTAGCGCCGCTCGATATACAAACTGACGAGGAATTGCAGCAGGCACATCACCCCCAGCAGCAGCCCGGTAAACGCCGGGGGAAACAGGCTCGCAACGGCCAGGTTCGTGGGAAGAGGGATAATATGGCTAAGAATGAACAACACCACGGTCGCTCCATAGGCAAACGCCCACAGCGTTGACAGCGCGTACTCGAGAAACAGGGGCCACATCCGATGATGCTCCCAGCGGGCCATTTTGCGCAGGTTAACCAGAAACACCTCTGCACCGCCCTGAGCCCAGCGCAGACGCTGTTTCCACAGCCCCTTGAGCGTCTCCGGCATCAGGATCCAGCACAGCGCCCGCGGCTCGAAAAAAATATCCCAGTGGCGCAGCTGAAGCTTCCAGCTTATGTCAATGTCCTCTGTGATCATATCCGGGCTCCAGTACCCTACATCCGCCAGCGCCTGTCGGCGAAAGGCGGCGATGACGCCGGAAACCGTAAAGACCCGGCCATAGATCCGCTGCGTTCGCTTGATAAGACCAATAATGGAAGAAAACTCGCCCACCTGAATACGACCAATCAGCGTTGAGCGCGTGCGAATACGCGGATTTCCGGTGACGGCCCCAACGTGGGGATACTGAATCAGCGGTGCCACCAGATACGCCGCGGTGTCGCGGTCGAGCAGGGCGTCGCCGTCAATGCAGACCAGCAGATCGCCCCTGGCCGCCGCAGCGCCGGCCTTGAGCGCCACGGCTTTCCCCTGGTTCTCCGCGAGATTAATTACCCGCAGGCGCGGCTGCTCCCGCGCCAGCTGTTGCAGTACCTCCGCCGTGTTATCAGAAGAACCGTCGTTGATGGCGATAACCTCAACATTCCAGTACCGCTGACCCAGCGCGGCGCTAATGGTCTCCCGTGCGTTGCGTTCCTCATTAAAGCAGGGAATAAGAATCGAGATTAACGGTTCACCGGCTAAGGCGGGCGCGGGTGTTGCGTTATCCCACGACCAGTGCCGTTCAAGCTGAAACCAGAAATAGAGGCCGCCGGTTACCCAGAGCACGGACATAAACAGCGGCCAGAAAAAGACAAAGTCCAGAATCAGTTCGCCGGTAAACAGCGCGGCTACGCCTAACGGCAACCCGAATACCAGACACAAAATAGAGAAGGCGATAATGCGATCAGTCATTGTCAGGATACCAGTACGAAGAAAATTCAGGCCTGATACGCGAAATATCAGGTTGGTTGTTGAGGAAGTCGTCGGGGTAATAACCGTAATTTTTGATGCCGTTCAGCTGGAGCACCTGCATCCACTCCACCAGACGTTCATCGGCTACGGCACGCTGCGGTTTCTGCGCCCAGTCCCTGGCCTGTAGCTCAAAAATCGTTTTATTCAGCGCGCCGGGGCGTGCGGCGACGGCGTTGACTAAACGCGTCAGCCAGGCATTGCTCTCTTCTGCCGGGACGGACTCCATCAGTGGCATTGCCATCGGCACCGTCCAGTCGTAGGCCGACAGAAAATCATCCAGATTTTGCGCAAACCACGCTTCGCTTTCGGGCTGCAGAATGGGGAGGGCGAACATATTGCGCGCGGTCTTGATCTGCGGGCCACGGATGTTTTTCACCGCCTGGCTCAGCGTGCGGGTAAAGCCGATAAGCTGCTGGCTCTTCTGCCGGGTCGTCTCCTGTCCGGCATCATCAACGTCCGTCAGCACCGCGTCGTCATGGAACAAGATCCCGTTGAAGCTGGCATAGCGGGCCAGATCTTCATAGATCTCCGTCACCTGTTGGCGAACCTGTGGACTCCAGGGGGAGAGCCGGATATAGGGCTCGGCGGCCACGGTCAACTCTCCCGTTTGACGATCCCGGCGCTGCACGCGCGGCAGGGCTGGACTGAGATCGAAAGAGAGGACCGGCATCCACGCAAAGACTTTCACTCCCGCGCGGGTTTGTAGCTGCCAGGCGACAAAATTAAAGAGATCGGCCCGGACCGGAAGCCGGCGGTTGGGGAAATAGAGCGCGCCGATCCTGCCGTCGCCCCGCGGATCCGAAAACGCCTGGAGAAACACATGGCTGATTTTCATGTCGTAGACCCGCTGGACGAGTTTGTTGATGTTTTTCGTCTGCTGGGTCGGATCGGGATCGTAGACATAATCGAGATCAACATGCATGACGCGCACCGGGTCAAACTCCTGAACGCGGCTAACCGTGTTGGCAAAGGTTTTTATCGACGGATTTCCGGCAATCAGCAGGCGCGGGATGTTGCCGAGGTCGCGCACGTTTGCCAGCCCGTCCTCCAGGGTAAAGGCCAGCTGATAGCCCTGTTTCTGGGCGATAGCGAGCGATGTACCGTTGGCAGCCCCATAGGGCCACACCCAGGCACGCGGCGCTTTTCCCGTCACCTGGGTGATTTTTTCGGTGACTTTCCGTACGTCTGCGGCGATCCGCTGGTTGAAGTGTTCATCGGTTTCGTAATGCCCCGTCGCGTTATCGAAAAAACGGTTGGCGATAGCGGGTTCACGGCTTCCCTGCGGGTTGGCCGGGATGCCGTAATGCGAGGCCCAGGTATGCGAGCCAATTTCAACCAGCGGGGAGCGGCTTAACTCGCGCACCATGTCCCATGTCGCGAACCGATCGCGGGGCGTCATCAGACCGCCGAAGTTAACTTTTTGATTTGCCGGCGTATCCACCCAGCTGCCCACCGGCGCCCACAGCGCAGGAACGTTCCAGGCCTGAAGCAGGGGCCAAACGCGGGTGTAAAAGCTGCTGTAGCCGTCGTCGAAGCTGAGCAAAACGGCTTTCGGCGGCAGCGTTTTTTTTCCTTCATGCGCATCCAGAATGTCCTGCACGCTGATGGCGTGATAGCCGTTGTGCAAAAGCCAGCTTATCTGCTCGTTTAACGCGCTGGTGCGAACGGAGAGGTAGCGCTGATCGGCAGCATCATCTTCGACGTCGTGGTAGGCCAGGACCAGAAACTGATTCTCCGGCCAGGGTTTGCTGGCCTCCAGCTGCGGCCTCTCTTCAGGAGCCATAAAGGAGAGCGGCTGCGCGCAGAGACTCGCGCTGAGGCAGAGCCAGCCGATGACGATCAGGCTTACAGAAAAACGTGTATTCAGCATATTCATCCTTAAAAGCGTAAAGTCGCATCTAACGTGACGGAGAGATTACTCTCGCGTTTGCCGTCGTAAGGGCGTTTATCCCAGTTCAGCATCACGCCAGTATCGACAACGTTGTTCCACTGAATGCGTTGCCCGTAACCCAGCAGGGTAATGGCGCCAGGCGACTGATTTTTCTGCCAGTAGCTGCCGCCGCCTGCCACGAACTGCTGGTTCCAGAGGGTGTCGTAGTGGCGGTACATCTCATGGTCAACGGACAGGGCTGCCGTCACGGACAGATCCCGTGCCGGGTTGTAATAGAGCGTATTCCGCAGGCTGTTTTTACTGGCGGCGATCCCCGGTTCGAGATCCAGCGTCAGGGTCGGGGTCTGCCAGAGACGCTCTTTCCCAGAGAGGGTGTATTCCTGACGGCGGTTGTGGTCTGAGAAGCGGCTGACGGCGGCGTTGAACTGGTATTCACGTCGCTCGTTTTGATACCAGCGCACCCCACCTTCACCCCGGTTGGCGCTGATCCCATTGCGTAATGCCCGTAAGGGTGTCGCGCGTGATAAGCGCTCGAGGCTACCGCTGACCTGCCAGTTATCACTCAGGCTGTAGGTTGTTGAGAGCCGTGCACCCGGCCTGTTTGTGCCGTGATAGCGGTTGCTGGAGAGCTCGGCTTCGAGCGTGAGGTCACGTGGGCGCCACTCAACGCCGCCCAACAGGTGGCGGCTGATGCCTTTACCTTCGTCGAAATTCCCCTGTGCATAGCGGGCGCCAGCAAATAGCCGCCAGTTATCCGCCACGGGTGGGCCATAGAGCGTGGCGTCCCAGCTCATGTCGTGGCTACCGCTGACGGGGTTATCTGAATGCAATCCTTTACCCGCGTTCAGACGCAGCTCTGACATATGGTGGACCGCTCTGAGCCTGTCCAGGCGACGGGCGCTGCGATCGGCGGGGGCGCGAGCAATTACGTCATCAGCCAGTAAATCCATCTGGCGCCACTCCTGAAGGTCCATTGCGACGTAAGCCTGCTGTTTTTCAAGCTCCAGATTCGTGGGTTCGAGCGCCTCTGCTCGTTTAAGCTTTTGCTCGGCCGCGCGCGGCAGGCCCCTGGCCTGAAGAAGGGCGGCATAATCAATCTGTAATCCCTGATTTCCCGGCGCCGTTGACGCCAGACGATACGACAGCTTTTCGGCTTCCGACAGGGCGTTGGTCGCCAGCAAATAGTTAAGTTTGAGTGACTGTCCGGTGAGCCACCTATCGTTCGGCTGAGCGGTCGGGGATCCGAAATCGTAGCGGGTCCAGGGAACGCTGCGGGTCTCGCGCTCAACGTAGCGGCGGGCGGCCTGATACTGCCCCGTATCCAGCCAGGCGTAGAAAAGCGCATGCTCCTCATCCTGCGGATCGGAGGCGTAGTGTGGATAGCGTTGTACAAGCGAGAAGGCGGCGACGGTGTTTTTCTCCTGCAAATATGCAGAGATCACCCAGCCGATGGCCCAGTCCGGCACCGGATGCTGTGCGGTCGTCAGCGCCTCATATTCGCTAATAACCTGCCGGTAATCACCCTGCGCATACAGCGCGCCAAGCCGATCGATACGGGCAAGGATGATGTCTTCAGCCGCCTGCGGTTCGTTTTGCCAGCGGGAAAGCAGGACGTGATAGCGATCTAATGCGTTTTGTGCCAGCCGCAGCCGCTCTTTCTCCGTTCTGCCAGGCACATCCGCCAGGCGTACCTTTTCAGCCGCGGCGTTACGCTCAAGGCGGCGACGCTCCGCGGGAGACATTGCTGCGCTTTGCGACAGCCAGAGTGCGGGCGTGCTTACCCGGTTATCCGTTAACGCATCGATCGTCTCGCGAAGAAGGGCGTTATTCCCTGGTGCGGCGTTTAGCGCGCGCATGTCCGCCAGCAGCCGGTCCCCGTTTTTTCCCTGGCGCATCCAGACATAGGAGAGCGTCTCAAGGTGCGCGGGAGAAGGATTGTCCTTAACCAGCTGCCGGGCTTTCGAAAGCGCGAGGCGATCTCTGCGGGCATCGGCCAGGGTCTTAACATAGCCGATGCGGTAATCGTCGTTATCCGGCGCAAGGCTGAGCGCCTCTTTCCACAGCGATAAGGCGGATGGCCAGGCTTTTTGGTTTCTTCTGGACTGGGCGACAGCAGCGATGGCGCGAGCGGGCAGCGGCATATAAATACCATAACGCTGCCAGACTCGAATAACCTCATCATCGCGTCCTGCCCAGGAGGCTACCTGTAACCAGTCCGCAACCTGTCCAGGTGTTAAGGCATGCTGTTGCTCATAGCGCTGTAGGTAATCAAGAAACAGAGCGTAATTACCGTTACGTGCCTGTTGTATCTGATGCTCATAAACGGATTCATCAGCCTGAACCAGAACAGGAAAGAGTAAAAGCAGGAACAATAATATTGTGGTGCGATAAAAGAATAACGTAGTGAAGCTAAGCGATCTTTCCATATCTATTTGCCATTTGTTTATCGTGAATCCATTGCATAACACGGCCGCCTTTTAACTCTGCGTTAAAGGGCATAAAGGAGAACATTAAATCTGAATGATGCTACGTTATGGGGTACTTACTTAAAGGTAATTATGCGCCCTCATCTCAGTGGTCTGATTGGGCTTAATGTACACCCGATGTGTTGGGGGATAAATAAGTTGAAAAGCGGCTGGGAGGTTTTGAGATAATTCTGGAAGAAGTAAGTTTTTTAGATAATTCAGTGCAGGATTATTCTTTTTAACTGATTGATATTAAATGTTTTTTCTTTTGCTGCTTGCAGTTTTTTTATATTTGAAATGAAGTTCTGCTGAGTTAATTAAAGTACTTTCCGGTGCATGTTTGGGAAGTTTCATGACAAAAATTCTTAATGTTCAGAGAAGTGACTTTTCTGAAATTCTTTTTTATTTATAATTAACGCCAGGCATTGAGTGATAGTCTACAAAAAGTCTAGCTCACCAATGTCATATTGAGGGATGATCAAAGCCAGAAAACATTTGCCGTTAATGTAAAGCGCTATAAACGAAAGCGTCCTTGTTTCTTAAGAGGCGGGCTTGCTTTAATCTAAAAGGGATGATTAGTGGCGACTTCAATAGTGTTAGTGACTCAGGATTGTTTCCTTGTCAGGGGGATGCGGCTATTTTTCCCGGATATAATTTGCCTCTGTTCGATAGACAGAAACATATTTGATACCGACGCAAATGAATATACTGTACTGATTGATAGCCGTACGCCGCTCCGTTTATATGATTACCTGATACGCCATCCGGCCAGAACGAGAAAAACCATCTGCTGCGTTATGCTGGATATGCGCCCTCGAGAGGAGGATCTGCACAGTATGAAGCTGTTTATGAACACGTCGCTTACGCCTCCGGATATGGCGTCGTTATTCAATCTGGTGCTTGATATGAAAGGCTGGCGTCTGACAACCAAATGGCTGCTTAACTTACGGCTGAGTAGACATGAAGCGATAATGCTCCGGTTGCTGAAGGCAGGGAGGTCAATGGAAGAGATTGCAGATAAGCTGAATATGTCGGTTAAAAGCCTCTATCGCAAGCGAACGGCGCTATCGGAGCGGTTAGGGGCAGGGAACTTCAACGAGGCGTGTTTGTTTATCTTCAAAAACAAACTGCTGGACGCGGCTGGGAACGATCCCTAGCTTCGTCAGAAGCCAAAAGCACAAACCCGCCACGAGGGCGGGTTCTTTTAATGGAAATAATTCAGAACGACCAGCGCAGATTGGCGTTCACCGAGTTGACGCGGGTATCCGCACCATATTGTCCCTGATAACCCACATCCAGCGTCGCAGCACGCGACAGCTGTACGCTCACGCCGATATCACCCACCATTACGTCCTCATCCACGGCTTGCCCCTGAGTAATGAACGCGTCGCTGCCCGCAAACGCCATGCGCGAAGAGGTATTTTTATCGCCATAAGCGTGCTGCCATCCCAATGAACCGTAGAGGTTAACGTTCTTCGGCAGCTCGGTCACACCGCGCACCCCGAGTGTGGAATAGAAGGTGTTCATCGTTTCGTTACGGACGCTCAGCGCAGCGGCACCGCCGTCTTCCCTGAAGCTGTCGGTATGCAGCCGGATGTACGATAAATTGACGAACGGCTCAATATTCCTGTCTGGCTGGCCGAAACGGTAGCCCGCTTCGGTAAACGCCAGCAGCGAGTTAGCGTCGTAATCTGACTTCAGCCGATCCGAGAAGCCGCTGAAATCAACATTGCGCTCGCCCTCGATCTTGTGCCAGGTGTAACCCAGCGCGCCGCGAAGGGAGAACGCATCCTGTTGACCCGCCGCATACAGGCCAAGGTGATAGTTGTCGGTATCCGTTGAGGAGCGACGGCTGTCGACGTCGTAATCACCCCGGCTGTAGCCGAAGTAGCCGCCGACACGCACGTTATGATCCGCCAGCTTGCGATCTGCCCCCAGCAGGAAGCCGGTGGTGTTGCCGTCCAG
Organism: Enterobacter cloacae complex sp.6700776; assembly: GCF_048284255.1. NCBI lineage: Bacteria > Pseudomonadati > Pseudomonadota > Gammaproteobacteria > Enterobacterales > Enterobacteriaceae > Enterobacter > Enterobacter cloacae complex sp.6700776. The sequence goes on from NZ_JBLVYK010000002.1 coordinate 41,770, forward strand.
CTTGCCCACGTTTCCGTCGCCGCTGTTTCGGCTCCAGGAGCTGAAGGTCTGGCCCCAGACGCCATTGTTTTGCGGCTCCGGCTGCTGCACCAGCGACATGGCTAACGGTGGGATCGGCAGGCTGTCGTTATCAAACGCGCGCTGCATACGCTGGTTTAACACGTTAAACACCTGCGTGCTGCCAGCGATCAGGTTGGACTGCATTGATGGATAAACTTCGCCAGACAGCTGGTTGAACGCCTCGCGCGCTTCCGGCGCGCTCAGCAGCAACAGCGAGTTATACAGCGCCAGCGACGGGCCACTTTGCGTCAGCGTGGAGAGCGCGCCAGCGGTATTCCACTGGTTGCTGCTTTGGGCCACGGTCTGGAAAATGCCCGGCTTGCCGCTGCCCGGGTTTTCGCCGCCAGGATTCTCACCGCCCGGGTTTTCACCTCCGGGGTTTTCACCGCCCGGGTTCTCGCCTCCGGGATTCTCACCGCCAGGGTTTTCGCCTCCGGGGTTTTCTCCTCCAGGATTCTCGCCACCGGTTTCTTTCTGCGCGATGGTCAGATCGACGGCGTTGGTGCTTTGCTCAAGCGCCACGTCCAGGAAGGCGGATTTGGAAATCGCTCCGGCGAACTCACCGTCAATTCCCCCGTCGGAGGTCAAAATGCGGTAGCTTTGGCCCGTTTTATAGCTGGTTTGCGGATCCAGCGCGGTGACCTGTACCTTAGCCCGATCGCTGATGGTGGTTTTGCCCGATACCAGTAGCTGGTCGCTGCTGCCATCGCCCGCGATATCCACGTCATAGAAGGATTCGCCGATAAAGTTCAGATAGCGTTTCAGCGTCAACGTACCGATATTGCCGTCGCCAGGCGAGATATGCCCGCCAGACAGGATCTCGGTCTGGCCCAGCGTGCCGTTGCCGCCCAGCGTGCCGCCGGACTTGATTGACGCGGCGCTGCTGTAACCGACCCCGTCGCTGACGTCTGAACCCGCCGTCGCGTTGAGGATCAGCGTACCGCCGTTCTCGGCGCTAAGCGTCTGAACATCAAAAATATCGTCTTCTGGCTGGGTATTAATATTGCTGGCAATGATAACTTTACCGCCCCGCGCGGTTACGTTCGCCTTGAGTGCGGAAAGATCGCCGTTCAGCGTCGTTTGCCCGGAGGTGTTGATCACATCACCTTCACCGCTCATCGTGTTGCTGAAGATGTAATTTCCGTCGGTATGGTTGAAGTAGACATAGCTGCCGAACAGTCCGCCACGCAGGCTGATTGCCGTCTTCGCATCGAGGGTACCTGCGCCGCCCGCCGTGCCAGGTGTTGGCTCAGTTAAACCCGTGCCGGTGTCCATATTGCCGCGGCTGCCGATGATGAGCGCACCCCGGTTCGAGCCGGAACCCGATGTCCCCACGATCAGCGCATTGCTGCCAGCGGAAAATGAACCGCCGTCAATCACAGACAGCACGCCATTGCCGTAATCGCCCACGCTCACGCTGCTGCCGCTGGTAAAGCGCGAGTCCTTGCCCGCAATAACCAACTCGGCGGTTTTCCCTGCGCCGGAGACGCCTGCCACCTGCACGCCGCCAACGTTAACCGCTCCGCCGTCCAGTACGTCCAGGTCGCCATAAAGCGTCAACGTACGGCCAACGTTCCACTGTGAGCCACTCCCCGTGACGGTGGCTTTCGGGCTCAGCGTGTCGGTTTCACCCGGCCCGGTACCATTCCCGATGCGCGCATCGTAGGCGGTATTGAGCGCCGCGCCGTCTTCAATCGCCAGCGTGGAGCGTGCGCCCAGATCGGTGCCTACGCTCAGAAAATTACTGGTCACGCGAGAGCCGGCACCCGTGGCGATAAGGTGGCTGTCGTAGCCCCGGGTGGTGCCGACAACAATCTCCTTTGCGCTCGCCAGCGCGCCCTCTTCGACTCGCAGGGTGCCGAGGCCAAGATTCAGGTCGCCGCGCAGGACGTACCGATCGTTCACCGCGTTAAGCTCAGCGTCTGGCCCACGGACCGTGACCACGCTTTCATAAATTTTGCCGTCGAACAGCCGACCGATATTGATGTTATAGGCGGTGATTTTGCCATTATCGATCAGCAGGTTTCCGCGTTGATTACGTCCAACATAAACATCTCCGGTGTAACCCAGCGTTTCGGTAATACGCGAGTCGCCATCAAAAAAGGCATCGGCTGCACGCGCGATATCGGCAGGTAAAAACAGTAACAGCGGCGCGGAAAATAGAGCGAGGTAAAGTCTGGAAAGCGGCGTCTTAACCGCTAAAGCATGCGATGTAGAGTTATTCACGGGCTATCTCCGTACTCATTAGCGTGATGTCTGGAAAATCGTTTTTATGAAAACTCAGATACGTCAGAAAATGTAAAAGGCGTTATTTATGTACGCCTTTTGATGCGGCGTTAATTATTTATGTGTGACAACAGGTGTACAGGTTGGCGCGCTTAGCGTCGGTGCGGATCCTAAAATCCCCGGCATCATCATTGATGAACAATCGAAAATACGCCCTTTTTCTGTCGTGGCGCGATAAGACAGTTTATGTCCTCCCAGTGCGTCCGGCTGGGCGCCATTAACGTTGGTCACGGTTATTTCATCCGATGAGCCCAGTCCCAGCATTTTAGCGGTCTCCGCTTGCAGGAGTGGAATAGCCTGATCGGTTTTCAACGTGGAACAACCGGCTAGCATCAACGTAACGGTTAAAACGATTAGTGGTTTTTTCATAAATTATCCTTGATATCCAACCAGTTAATTTCACTGATTGTATTTATGTTTTCTTTTACCCAAATCAGCGAATAATATATTTCTCTTTCCTAATCGAAAAAACCCTCCTAAAGTAGGGTGGGTAGATAATAATTCATCTGTACTCTAAGATATGCGAAGGTAAAAGGAGGCTCCTTTGGGACAGAATTATGCGTTAGTCGTTGATGACCATCCATTGGTAGCAAGCGGCATCGCCAATTTTCTGATTACACATTGCCAGTTTAAACAGGCGTGTGTGGTGACGAATGAGGATGATTGCTACCGCCAAATTAGGGATCATGGCCCGCCACGTTTGCTGGTAATCGATTTTTGGCTCTCTTCCGGAACGGCCCTGAAATTACTCAAAGAAGTAAAACAACTTTACCCACAGGTACGACTCCTGGTGGTCAGCGGGGATGACAATAATGACATCTGGCGCAAAGTAAATGCCGCCGGGGGACACGGTTTTGTATTGAAAAGCGAGCCACCTGAGATGTTCTCGCGGGCCGTTTTCGCACTCACTGATAATCAGACCTGGTTTCCTGAGGGAAACGAAATTTCCGTTAAGGCAAATAATGAGAAGTTAAGTAAATTTAACTTAACGCCGCGACAAATAGACGTATTAAATATGATTATGCGCGGCCTGCCAAATAAACGAATCGCCGCACAGCTTTCAATTTCTGAGCCCACGGTCAAAGAACACATCAGCAATATATTGAAAAAGATAGGTGTTAACAGCCGGGTCGAAGCCATCACGCTTCTGCACGGCAAGCAGGAACCGTCGGAATGAGGTTTTTCCAGAGCTTACAAAACGAAGGTATCTCTGCTCCGGCGCAGATCCGTTTGCTAAACAACACCTTTCTGCGGCTGGTATTTAGCTTTAGTGCTGTGCCCTTTGTGGGTATTCCTTTCGCCATCTGGATTTATATGCTTGGGGACGACCTCGGCCCAACGATTATTTGGATAATTATTTATCTGCTATGTGCCGTGGCGATACGACTATTGCACCGACGCTATCAGCGTGAAGCGAAAGAAAACGGTGATAGGGACGTCCTGCGACGCTGGCTTCCGCGTATTAATAATATCGCCTTTATTCACGGGCTGGGCATTTCTTCGCTCTATTTAATTACTCCACAGACGCAGAATTTTGACTTTTTCCTGTTACTTAATATCAGCATCGCCGCTATCGTCGCCGCCAATGCGACGCATCTGACGCCGGTCATCAGCACCTTTACGCGCTTTTTCTTCGCCTCCTGGGGGGTGCTGAACCTCGGTATTATCTGGCGGCTGGATGAGTTGATGTTCATCGTGCTCATGCTGAATCTGCTTTACGGCTTCGCAATTTACCGCCATGCGTTAACTTCCCATGCGTTCTTTATTCAGCAGGCACTGCTTGAGGAAAAAAGCTCACGCCTGGCGGAACAGTTTCGTCAGGCCAAAGAGGACGCGGAGCAGGCACTGCTGGATAAAAATCAGTTTCTGACCACCGCCAGCCACGATCTGCGCCAGCCCGTACACGCTATGGGCTTTCTGATCGAAGCCATCCTTCACCGAAACCGGGACGACAGCCTGACGCCACAGCTTCTTGACCTGCAGCAGAGCGTTCGCTCGGTACATTTAATGCTCAACTCTCTGCTCGATCTCAGCAAAATAGAATCCGGGAATGTCCTCTCTGTCCCGACCAAAGTGGATATCGGTGCTCTGCTCGACTCGGTCATCACGCTGTTTCGCGAAGAGGCCAACAGCCGCGCGCTTAGGCTGTGCATCCGGCGGCCTAAACGCCGTATCTACGTGATGGGCGATTCGCTGCTGGTGCGACAGTCCCTGATTAACCTGATTCAAAACGCCCTTCGTTACACGCTCCAGGGCGGGGTGCTGGTCGCCATCCGACCGCGCGGTGACGAGTGTATGGTGGAGGTGTGGGACACGGGAGTCGGTATCGCCGATGAAGAGAAGGGCAAAATCTTCTCACCTTACTACCGCCCCGAGCTGGCATGGAAGATCGACAGCGCCGGACACGGGCTGGGACTGGCCGTAGTGGCCCGCTGTGCCAAGCTGATGAAGGTGAAATACGGGATGCAATCCATTGAAGGTAAAGGCTCACGCTTCTGGATGCGCTTTACCCAATACGTTGGTGAAGACATTGCGCCGGATATCCCGCCCGCCGCTGACAACACCGCCACGCCGGTACGCTATGCGCCCCTGCACGGTTCCTGCCTGGTCGTCGATGACGACCCGCTGGTGACGTCTGCCTGGGAGAGCCTGATGAACATCTGGGGAATCGACGTACGCTGTGCGGCCTCGGCTGAAGAAGCGTTTGCCATAATCGACGACGGCTTTACGCCGTTCGCCGTGCTGTGCGACCAGCGTCTGCGATCCGGCGAAAGCGGCTTCGATATCCTGAAAGCGCTTTTTGACCGTCTGCCGGATATGAGCGGCGCGATAGTCAGTGGCGAATTTAATTCACCGGTTCTGCTGGAGGCGGAGCAGGAGGGGTATCTGGTGCTCCGCAAGCCTCTCGAGCCAGCTAATCTGTATGCGCTGCTGACGCAGTGGTCGGGGTGTCGTGGATACGGGAATAGATAATAGCAGCATTGCGCTTCACTGTAGGGCCAGATAGTACGCGGTGTCCTGCTGTGATGCCAATGTGTCGGTATGGTTGAGCCGCTGAGGGAGGATTTCGCGGGCCTGATTAATGATTTCATCGTGCATGATTCAGCCTCCTGTGGTGATCTGCATGTTGCTTCTACCGGGCAGGGCGGGAGATGTTGGAAACGGCCCCGAAGGAGTCATTAGAGTTGCTACCAGCGAAGTTCCGCAGTGGGCAATAATGTCAGTTTTCGAGCGTATACTCTAAGATATCTTCAACTCGTTGATATATATAAATTTGACGAATATCGTCAGGTAGCGATTTATCCGCAAAATTAAGTTAAACTTCGTCACAGGTTTCAGTGAGTTATGGGACGGATAATAGAATGACCAGCGAAGAGGCACTTTTAAAATCAGGTTTTAGCAAACGAGATCTTCAAAAGTTAAAAAACAATATTGAAAATTACGGTGGTTCGTTTGATAGCGTAACTCATGATCTGGCCAATCGTTTTAAGGCTATGAAGTGGATAACTATTATTGCCTTCATCATACTGGCTTTAACTCTTTTACTTGCATCCAAGGATACAAGCCTGACACTTGCGCTCACATTATTGATTGTACTACCTTTCATCTGGTATATAACGCCAGCAAAACTTGGCTACAAATCCTGGCGTTATCGTAAAATGCTGACTAATTCTGGGACGGGTCGCTGACGGACAACAGATCAAAAATAATCTTAGCTTTCACGCCATAACCCGCTATTTTCATTGTAAGCTGCGGGCGGCTCAGTGTGCTCACCTTTCGGTAATAGTCAGCAGGGAGATAACGAAACAGTCGCCAGGTACCAGGTCGCCGTAACAAGCCAAAAATGGTGTACGCATTAGCGGCCAGTGAAATTGATTTGTAGACACCTAACCCATTCTCACGACTAAAGCCCATAAACTCAGCTGTAGACATCGCGGCATTCGCGACCAGCCCTTCACTGGTAGTGTTGTTAGTTGCGTAGCGAGCCACTTCTTTACTGATGCTGTTTGTCCCGTCAGTAACCAGAATCGCACCAGCAAGAACCCCGAGAGGGGTCATAGTGCCTATGAGGGTAAATCCTGCGGCTATTTCAGCACCGGCCAGGACAACACTAACAGCCGAGATCACATACCCAACAATTTTGTTATTCTCTCGGATAAACTCGACTTTAGCGTAAAGCTTCGCTGCCTTCGTTCTTAATAAACGCGCTTGTTCCAGCAGGTTACTGTTTTCTTCTCTGAGAATTTTAACGCATTCCATGCATTCTTCATCTGATTTAGCCCGACGAGCTAACGTAAACTGATGTTCTATGAGGTCCCGAATTTCCTGAACAAACTTCATTCGAGTCAAACTATCGCTGAGATGAAAAGCCGACAGGTTTTATTTCTTCCATCTGAGCGCATCATGTTAAGTAATGCTGCATCCATTGTAGTTCCTCTCAATTGCTTTACCGGCCTCTGCTTAGACTGATAAATGCCCCCATGACAGCCATGCGTGCCAACGCACACACAATATAGTAGCAATGTGGTTACGGTGTCTGAAGTAGAAGTCGCTTTTTACAGCTTCGTTCCTCGGCCTACTTTACTGCGGTTAGCCAGGGCCTGTTCCAGCAGTGTACGGAACGCCGAAAGGTCACTTTTCAGGATGTCCCGGATGGATTTACCACCGATGAATCTAATAAAACAGTTAGCCGATGGGGGTAATCACGGATACGTGATGCCGCTCTGTCGGGCTCTGTCCAATTGATATGTGCATTTGTAATGCTCAAATAGATCGGTGAAGGTCAGGTTTTTCTGCTTCTGTGTGGCGGTAAAGGCGGTAAACAACGCCAGTTGTACCACCGGGAAGCGGGGCCTGAGGAGAGATAAGGGCGGTAACTACTGTTCAAACAACGAGTTGCTGACTCAGAAAGCAAAAACCCCCGCCGAAGCGAGGGTTATAAATAAGTGGTGCCCGGACTCGGAATCGAACCAAGGACACGGGGATTTTCAATCCCCTGCTCTACCGACTGAGCTATCCGGGCAACGGGGCGCATTAAACCCGATCCTCCCTCCGGCGTCAACGAAATTTGTTGCTTTCGGTGCAGACTGCACACTCTCTCACCATTTCGTCGCAAACTTAAGCGAAAAAGTGCGTCCAGAGCGCGGATAGCGGCATCGCGAGCAGCAGGGCAGGGAGCATGTTCACCACTGCAAACATCTTGATGCCACAGATGCGCAGCCCTGTCGCCAGCAGCAGCAGGCCGCCGACGGCGGTAAAGTCCGCCATCATCGCAGGCGTCGTCAGCGGCAGGATCAGCGTGGCGCAGGTGGCCAGCGCCAGCTGAATAAGCAGCATCGGTACACAAATCGCCGCCACGGCGATGCCGAGGGTGGTGGCAAAGATGGTGGCAGTAAAGAAATCCAGAAACGCTTTCGCAATCAATATGCTGGGATCGCCGGTCATCCCTTCCTGCATCGAACCGAATATCCCCGTGCCGCTGGCGCAGAACAGAATAATGATCGCAACGTAGTTCTGAATAAACGACTCGTGCGTGCCGTGCTTTGCCTTGCCCGGTCGGGCAATCAGATTTTTGGCTTTACCTACCGCGTGATTAATGCCTTTTTCCAGATAGCAAAACTCGCCGATCAGCGCGCCGAGCAGTGTCGCCAGTACCATCACCGGCAGGTTGGCGCATTTCACCACTAAAAGGATACCAATCCCTAACGACGCCAGGCCAAAAATGGAGGGCATGGAGACGCGAATACGCTCCGGCAACCGCTGACTTAATACTGCCCCAAGTACACCGCCCAGCAATACGGCTCCCGCATTGATAAAGGGTCCAATCACCACGTTTAACTCCTGTTATTTAAGCACTGGCATTGCATGATTATGGCACGTCCGTCCCTGATTATGCTTAGCTTTGGGAGGCGTAACGCATACTGATTCCTTCTTGCACCTGAAAATAAAAGGTGACATGATTGCGCGAATTTTCTCCTTCCTGTCTCACCGTTCGGTGAGGGTATTTGCGCTTATGAAAACCATGAAAATTGCCGTCAGCCGTGAGCTGGTATCCAAAGTTTCTACGCATCGCGAAAAGGTTATGCTGGATAACACCGATTTCACCGATGTGGCGGCAGTCGTCATTACGGTTGTTGAAAGCTACAGCGGCATTCTTGCGTTGCTGAAGCGTACGGGCTTTCAGCTACCAGTATTTATGTTCTCAACAGAGCCAGGAGAGGTGCCAGAGGGTGTCACGGCGATCATCTCGGGTAAAGCACAGGAATTGCTGGAACTGGAATCTGCCGCCTGCCGGTATGAAGAGAACCTGCTGCCACCCTTTTTTGACACCCTGAGCCAGTATGTGGCGATGGGAAACAGCACCTTTGCCTGTCCGGGTCACCAGCACGGCGCCTTTTTTAAAAAACATCCCGCCGGTCGGCAGTTTTACGACTTCTTCGGTGAAAACGTGTTTCGTGCCGATATGTGCAATGCCGACGTGAAGCTCGGTGATTTGCTGATCCACGAAGGTTCTGCCAAGCACGCGCAAAAGTTCGCGGCGAAAGTGTTCAACGCGGATAAAACCTACTTCGTGCTGAACGGCACGTCGGCGGCCAATAAAGTGGTGACCAATGCGCTTCTGACCCGTGGCGATCTGGTGCTGTTCGATCGTAACAACCATAAGTCCAACCATCATGGGGCGCTGATCCAGGCCGGGGCAACGCCTGTCTATCTTGAGGCAGCCCGTAATCCGTTTGGTTTTATCGGCGGGATCGATGAACACTGCTTTGATGAGGCCTGGCTGCGGGAACTGATCCGTGACGTCGCGCCGCAGAAAGCCGCCGAGGCGCGCCCGTTCCGTCTGGCGATCATTCAGCTCGGCACCTACGACGGCACGATCTACAACGCCCGTCAGGTGATCGACAAGATCGGTCACCTTTGCGACTACATTCTCTTTGACTCCGCCTGGGTCGGCTACGAGCAATTTATCCCGATGATGGTGGAAACGTCTCCGCTTCTGCTGGAACTTAACGAGAACGATCCGGGAATTTTCGTGACCCAGTCGGTCCACAAACAGCAGGCCGGGTTCTCGCAAACCTCACAGATCCATAAAAAGGATAACCATATTCGCGGTCAGTCGCGCTTCTGCCCGCACAAGCGGCTGAACAATGCGTTCATGCTGCATGCCTCCACCAGCCCGTTTTACCCGCTGTTTGCGGCGCTGGACGTGAACGCCAAGATCCACGAGGGTGAGAGCGGACGCAGGTTGTGGGCTGAATGCGTCGAGCTGGGCATTGAAGCGCGCAAGGCCATCATCGCCAACTGCAATATGATCAAACCCTTTATCCCACCGGTGGTGGCGGGGCGGCCATGGCAGGATCACCCCACGCAGGCTATCGCCAGCGAGCGTCGCTTCTTTAGTTTTGAACCGGGTGCAAAATGGCACGGTTTTGAAGGCTATGCCCGCGAGCAGTATTTCGTCGATCCGTGCAAGCTGCTGCTGACCACGCCGGGCATTGATGCTGAAACAGGGCACTATACCGATTTCGGCATTCCGGCGACCATTCTCGCCCACTACCTGCGCGAAAACGGCATTGTGCCGGAGAAGTGCGATCTCAACTCCATCCTGTTCCTGCTGACGCCAGCCGAGAGCGCGGAGAAGCTAATGCAGCTGGTGGCGATGCTGGGGCAGTTTGAACAGCATATTGAAGACGATACGCCGCTCGTGGATGTGCTGCCGACCATCTATCAGAAATACCCGGTGCGTTACCGCGACTATACGATCCGTCAGCTGTGCCAGGAGATGCACGATCTCTACGTCAGCTTTAACGTGAAGGATTTACAGAAGGCGATGTTCCGCCAGGAGAGCCTGCCTGCCGTGGTGATGAACCCGCAGGATGCCAACCAGGAGTACATTCGCGGGAATGTCGAACTGGTGCGTATTCGTGACGCCGAAGGACGCATTGCCGCCGAAGGTGCGCTGCCATACCCGCCGGGCGTGCTGTGCGTGGTACCGGGGGAAGTCTGGGGTGGAGCAGTACAGCGCTACTTCCTGGCGCTGGAAGAGGGCATTAATATGCTGCCGGGTTTCTCGCCAGAGTTGCAGGGCGTTTACAGCGAGAAGGATGCCGACGGGATCAAGCGACTGTATGGGTACGTGTTAAAGTAGGGCCCCTCACCCTAACCCTCTCCCCAAAGGGGAGAGGGATTGCACGGAGCCGTCTTTTCACCCTCGCCCCTTTGGGGAGAGGGCCGGGGTGAGGGGAGTTAAGTCGCACTACGCCGGTACATCCTTCTCGGATGCCCAATCTTCCCGTACAGCATCTCCACCGTCAGAAAACCCACCTCCACGCAGTGTTCCAGATAGCGCCGGGTGGTGGTTTTACTCAGTCCCGTCTCGCTCACCACCTCATCCACCGTAAAGCAGTGCGCCGCCTTGTTGTTAAACAGCGTTTGCACCCGCGCCAGCGTGTTCTCCTCTATCCCTTTGCTGCCGTTGTCCAGTCGATAATTTTTCGCCTGTAGCTGATAGAGTGAATCCACGTTCTGCTGGTCGACAATCTTCCAGACGCGCTGCTGTTCGGCAAACTGCACAAAACGTTCCAGCGACTGGCTCAGGCGTTTCCAGGAAACTGGCTTGAGGATGTAGTCGAACGCGCCGTTACGAATGGCCTGGCTACAGGTGTCCATATCGCTGGCGGCGGTGATGAAAATCACCGAGCAGTTGGCGCGGGTGAGCATCGGGTTGCTGATAAGGGTGATGCCTTTGCCGTCCGGCAGATAGTTATCCAGCAGCATCAGCTTCGGCTGTTTGCTCTCCAGTTGTACCTGCGCGTCGGCCAGTGACGCGGCAATCCCCACCAGCCTCAGGCGCGGATGTTTACCGATAAGCTCCGCGTGCAGTTGCGCCAGTTCGTTCTCGTCTTCAACAATCAGTACGTCGATAAGTTCATGTTGCATAGTCGGTATCTTCCAGTTCCTGTACGGGGTGCCGGACCGTTCCCGTGGCGGGAATAAACAGTGAGAAAATGGCACCGCGTGGGGTGTTATCGGCAACTTCAATTGCACCGCCAGCCTGCGTGACGTAGCTTTCAATCAGATACAGGCCAATACCGTGATCGCCGCGCGTTTTGGTAGTGATGCCGCGCTCAAAGATCCGGTCGCGGATCTCCGGTGTGATGCCGACGCCCTGGTCGGCGACTTCAATAATCAGTTCCTGCTCGTTCAACTTTATTAGCACGTCTACCGGGGCATGCGGGAGCGGGGCGCGCTGGGTCGCTTCGATGGCGTTATCCAGCAAGTTCCCGATGATCGAGACTAGTTCCGATTCGAGCAGCGGCAGGAAGGGTTTGTCCACCCGGCAGGCCGGATCGAAGCTCAGCTCAACGCCTTTTTCACGCGCGCGGGCGGCCTTTCCAAGCAGCAAACCGCACAGCGTCGGGGAGCTAAAGCGGGACGAGATAAAGTCCAGCAGCTCCTGAGCGTGTTCCGACTGCGCCTGTATGTAGCGGATCGCCTCGTCATAACGGCCCATATGCAGCAGGCCGGACAGCGTGGTCATGCGGTTCAGCTGTTCATGGCGCATGATGCGCAGGTTATCAACATAGCGCTTCACCTGGCTGAGCTGGGCGCTGAGCGAGTCGATCTCGTTGCGATCGCGAAAGGTGATCACCCAGCCCTGCAACGCATCTTCCAGCATGATCCGCACCCGGCTGGCAATGACCGTGAGATCGTTAAAGCGACAGATCTCATCGTGGGTGTCTTTCGCAAGCATGGTTTGCGCGTTAAAGAACGGGACGGGCGCGATCACCTGGCTGATGAGTTGACCCCGCAGTTCGCGGGCGGGCTGGCGTAAGCCTAATAATTTACGCGCCGCCTGGTTAATCACCTCAATGCGGAGATCGTCGTCGATGGCAATCACCCCTTCATAAATGGATTCCATCATCGCCTTTTGCTGACGCACCAGCAGGCCGATTTCGCGCGGCTCCAGAGAGAATATCTGCTTCTTGATGCTGCGGGTGAAGAACCAGGAGAAAATAAACAGGGCGATAAGCAGCAGCACGGCGGCAATCAGGATATTAACCACCTTGCTGACGGTGATGGTGTCCAGATAGCTTGTGAGATAGCCTACCGAAACAATCCCCACCACCTGCCCGGCATCATTAAAAATGGGCGCTTTGCTGCGCAGCGAAATGCCTAACCCGCCCTTGCGGATGGTGATGGTGCTTTTGCCGTGTAATACCTCGTCGTTGTCTCCGCCAACCAGCGTTTTGCCTACCCGGTCGGCAAACACGGAATGGAAAAGATGCAGCCCTTTATTGTCACCAATCACAATAAAACTGGCGTCGCTGCGGGCGGCTATTTTCTGCATAAAGTCATGGATGCCCTGGATATCCTTTTGTTCGACTTCTTTTCGCAGAGAAGGAATAAGCGCAATTTCTTCGGCCTGTATTTTTGCGCGCGCGCTCATTTCCTGATAAAGCTGCCTGCCGACATCGACATAATAATATCCGCCCAGTAATGCGAACAGCACTGAGAAAAAGGCGACCAGCGAAATAAACAGCTTGATCTGAAACGATACTTTCATAACTATCACGCGAGATATCAACAGGTCGGCTGAATATATCATCTTTTAAGGCCAGGATGCCCGCTTTGCCGAAAACTTGTGATCCCTTGCACAGCGCAGCCTGTAAAAGATTTTTCCGAAAGTCTCATCCTCTTAAGGTTAAATGAATAAATGTTATTTCTTTGTTCAGTTAAGAAAAGAAACCATAAAAACCACGGTAATAAATAAGGCATAAATCACATTAAATAAAAGAAACCATTAAAACCATAGCGGCCATTAAAACTTCGCTTTTAATATGCCATTCCTCACATAAAGTAAGCCTTTGTGACTCTAAGCTGGACGCACAAAATAACTAAGGGGCTTATTATGAGCACAACTGACGATTCATTCTCTGTTACCCACGACCCGATTGATATTCAGCGGCCATCGCTCAAAGAGCGCTGGTGGCATATTATGGATACCTGGAAAATCGGCATTATTCCTCTGCCACTGTTCGTTCTGGCGGGCGCGCTGATTGCGATAGATTGCCTGGGCGGAAAACTGCCGAGCGACATCGTGGTCATGGTGGCCACGCTGGCCTTCTTCGGCTTTGCCTGCGGTGAGTTCGGCAAACGCCTGCCGATTGTCGGCAAGCTCGGCGCGGCGGCAATTTGCGCCACCTTTATCCCTTCCGCGTTGGTCTATTACGGCCTGCTGCCGGACGTGGTGGTTGAGTCCACGACCAAATTCTATAAATCCACCAATATTCTCTACCTCTATATCTGCTGCATTATTGTCGGCAGCATCATGAGCATGAACCGCACCGTGCTGATCCAGGGCTTCCTGCGCATCTTCTTCCCGATGCTGTGCGGTGAAATCGTCGGCATGATTGTCGGCATGGGCGTTGGACTGGCGCTGGGCCTTGAGCCGTTCCAGATCTTCTTCTTTATCATTCTGCCGATCATGGCGGGCGGCGTCGGGGAAGGGGCGATCCCGCTCTCTATCGGCTATGCCACCCTGCTGCACATGGATCAGGGCGTGGCGCTCGGCCGCGTGCTGCCGATGGTAATGCTCGGCGGCCTGACGGCGATCATCATCTCCGGTTGCCTCAACCAGCTCGGGAAACGCTACCCGCACCTGACCGGTGAAGGCCAGCTGATGCCTAACCGCGCCAACGCCGATGCCACCGTCTCTCAACCCGCGTTCTCCGGCAAAGCGGATGTGACCACCATCGCCTCCGGCGCGCTGCTGGCGGTGCTGCTGTACATGCTGGGCATGCTCGGCCACAAGCTGATTGGTCTGCCAGCGCCGGTCGGTATGCTGTTTATGGCGGTGCTGGTGAAGCTCTGCAATGGCGCCTCTCCGCGTCTGCTGGAGGGTTCTCAGGTGGTGTACAAATTCTTCCAGACCTCCGTGACCTACCCGATTCTCTTCGCCGTTGGCGTGGCGATTACCCCATGGCATGAACTGGTGGCGGCGTTCACCGTCAGCAACCTGCTGGTGATTATCAGCACCGTTTCCGCGCTGGTGGCAACCGGATTCTTCGTTGGCAAAAAGATTGGTATGCACCCGATTGATGTCGCCATCGTCTCCTGCTGTCAGAGCGGGCAGGGCGGTACCGGTGACGTGGCGATCCTGACCGCAGGCAACCGCATGAGCCTGATGCCATTCGCCCAGATTGCTACCCGTATCGGCGGGGCGATTAACGTCTCTGTCTCACTGCTGATTCTGGGCAACTTCCTCGTTTAAGTTTTCAGGAAAGAACAATGAAACTCGCAAGCTTTTTATACCAGGGTAAACGCAGCTACGGCATCGTTCAGGCCGAGGGCGTGATTGATTTAGGCCGCCGCCTGGGCGACCGCTATGGCGACCTTAAAGCGCTGTTGCAGGGGAACGGGCTGGCGCAGGCCACCCGTTTTCTGAACGACGCGGTGGATGTACCGCTGAACGCCATCACCTTCTTACCGGTGATTGTCCAGCCGGAAAAAATTCTCTGCGTGGGCATGAACTATGCCGACAAGCGCAAGGAGTTTGATCAGCATAACCCGGCCCCGACCCTGTTTGTCCGCTTCCCGGATTCACAGACCGGCCACAACGAGCCGGTGCTGAAGCCGCGCCACTCCAGCGAGTTCGACTACGAAGGCGAGCTGGCGGTGATCATCGGCAAAGGCGGGGAGAACATCAGCCGCGACGACGCCCTGCGCCACGTGGCGGGCTACAGCTGCTACATGGACGGCTCCGCCCGCGACTGGCAGCACACCTGGTTCACCGCCGGGAAAAACTGGCGGCAGACCGGGGCGTTCGGCCCGTGGATGGCGACGGCGGATGAGATCCCGGACCCGCACAGCCTGGCGATCCGCACCTGGCTGAACGGCCGCATGGTGCAGGAGGACAACACCAGCAGCATGATCCACAAGGTGGCGGAGTTGATCGAGTACATCAGCACCTTCACCCGTCTCAGCCCGGGCGACGTGATCATCACCGGCTCGCCTGGCGGGGTGGGTAAAAAGCGCAACCCGCCACTGTTTATGAAGGAGGGGGATCGCATTGAGGTGGAGATCGAACATATCGGTCATCTGAGCAACGTGATCGTGGAAGCGCCAGCCGTCGGGCTCGCGGCAGCGCACTGAGTAAGGCGGCAGCATGCAATCGCAACCCATTGATTTTCGCCACACCGTTGTGGCGAAACACCCGGAACGCTTAAGCCAGATCCGCTACCTGCTGGCAGACAGCGGCCTTGGCCTGGACAACGACATCACGCTGTTTGTTGAAGCCTGGTCCGGCGCGCAGCTGGTGGGTTGCGCCGGGCTTGCTGCCAACGTCATCAAGTGCGTGGCGGTCAACGAGCAGCTTCGTGGGGAAAACCTCAGCGCGCGTCTGCTGGCAGAGGTGGAAAATGCGGCGCTGGAGCGCGGCCATTTTCACCTCTTCCTCTGCACCCGTCCGTGTAATAAGGAGCGCTTTGGCCGCAGCGGTTTCTGGCCGGTTGCCCAGAGCGGGAACAACGCGGTGCTAATGGAGAACACTCCGCAAGGGATCGTGCGCTACTGCCGATCCCTGCGCGCTAGCCGCAAGTGTGGGGAGAAGATTGGTGCCATCGTGATGAACGCCAACCCGTTCACCCTCGGTCACCGTCATCTGGTGGAGCAGGCGGCGGCGCAGTGCGATGCCCTACATCTGTTCGTGGTGCGTGAAGACGCCTCGTTCTTCCCGTTCAGCGCGCGCCTTGAGATGGTGCGTGCGGGCGTGGCGCATCTGCCGAACGTGGTGGTGCATGAAGGCTCGCAGTACATCATCTCCCGCGCCACGTTTCCGGCCTACTTCCTGAAGGAGACCGGCAAAGTGCAGCAGGCGTGGAGCGAGATCGACGTGCTGATCTTCCGGGACTTTATCGCCCCGGCGCTGGGCATCACGCACCGTTTTATTGGTTCGGAACCGTTCTGCGATATCACCCGCCAGTACAACCAGACGCTGCACGATCTGCTGGCCTCGCACATCGACGTGGTGGAAATGCCGCGCATCAAAGCCACCGGCAACGCCATTTCGGCCTCGGAAGTGCGCCGTTTACTCAAGACACAGCAGTTTTCCCGGATCCGGGAGATTGTCCCGGACTCCACCTTCGCGCACCTCGAAGCACATTATCGTGCGAGTGCGGAAGTCGCATAACTATCAGGAATTTATCATGAATATTGTAAGGGAGGCGCTGGCCGGAACGCAGGAGTCCAGCGACCTGATGGTGAAAATCGCCCCCGCTCACGGTGAGCTGGAGATTGTCATCCACAGTGAAGTGATTAAGCAGTTTGGCGAGCAAATACGCCAGGTGGTCAACGACACATTGCGCGCCATGAACGTGCACCAGGGATTAATCATTATTGAAGACAAAGGGGCGCTGGACTGTGTGATCCGCGCCCGCCTGCAAAGCGCGCTTCTGCGTGCCGCCGATGAACAGGCCATCAACTGGGGGGCGCTGAAATGAGCAAACTCCGCCGCAGTATGCTGTTCCTGCCGGGCGCCAATGCCGCCATGCTCTCCACCGCCTTTATCTACCGCCCCGACTCCATCATGTTTGACCTTGAGGACGCCGTGGCCCTGCGCGAGAAAGACACCGCACGCATGCTGGTGTTCCACGCGTTGCAGCACCCGATGTATCAGGATATCGAAACCGTGGTGCGTATTAACCCGCTGAGCACGCCGTTTGGCCTGCTGGATCTGGAGGCCGCCGTGCGCGCGGGCGTAGACGTGATTCGCCTGCCGAAAACCGACACCCCGGACGATATCTACGAGCTGGAAGGCCACCTCGAGCGCATTGAGCAGGAGTGCGGGCGTGAAGTAGGTTCCACCCGCGTGATGGCGGCGATTGAATCGGCCATTGGCGTCATCAACGCCGTGGCGATTGCCCGCAGCTCCCCGCGCCTGATCGGCATCGCGCTGGCCGCCTTTGACTACGTAATGGACATGCAGACCGAGCGCGGCGACGGCACCGAGCTGTTCTACGCCCGCTGCGCCGTGCTGCACGCCGCCCGCGCGGCAGGCATCGACGCCTTCGACGTGGTGTGGTCAGACGTTAACGACGAAGCCGGGTTCCTGCGCGAGGTCGATCTGATCCGCAAGATGGGCTTTAACGGCAAATCGCTGATTAACCCGCGCCAGATTGACCTGCTGCACAACGCCTACGCCCCGACTCAGGAAGAGGTGGAGCACGCCAAACGGGTGATTGAAGCGGCAGAAGAGGGCGAGCGTAACGGCCTGGGCGTGGTCTCGCTCAACGGCAAAATGGTGGATGCACCGATTATTAACCACGCGCAGGTGGTGCTGGAGCGCGCGGCGGCCTCCGGCGTGCGTCGGTAAGGATGACATAATGAATCAGACAGAACTTCTCCATGTGAATTTCCCCCATCTGCGGGATCTGAAGCCTTTTGATACCGCCCACAGCGCGACGCCGTGGCTGGCGGACAGCGAGGCGAAACACAACCGTAAGCTTTGCGCCTCCCTCGAAGAAGCCGTCATGCGCAGCGGCTTGCAGGACGGGATGACCATCTCTTTCCACCATGCCTTTCGCGAAGGCGACCGGGTGATCAACACCGTTGTGGCGCTGCTGGCGCGGATGGGTTTTAAAAATTTGACCCTGGCCTCCAGCTCGCTGATGACCTGCAACGACGCGCTGATCGAGCATATTCAAAGCGGCGTGATCGCCCGAATTTATACCTCCGGTATGCGCGGCAGGCTGGCGGAGGCCATCTCCCACGGGCTGATGGACGAGCCGGTACAAATTCACTCCCACGGGGGGCGCGTGAAGCTGCTCCAGGATGGCGAGCTGAATATCGACGTGGCATTTCTTGGCGTGCCGTGCAGCGATGAGTTTGGCAACGCCAACGGCACGCAGGGCAAATCGTGCTGCGGTTCGCTGGGCTACGCCATGGTGGACGCACACTTTGCCCGTAAGGTGGTGCTGCTGACCGAAGAGCTGGTGCCGTTCCCGAATATGCCCGCCAGCCTGGTGCAGGATCAGGTGGACTACATCGTGCAGGTGGAGAGCGTGGGCGACCCGGCGAAAATCAGCGTCGGTGCGGCGCGCGTCACCAGCAACCCGCGCGAGCTGATGATTGCCCGCTATGCGGCGGACGTGATTGAACACTCTGGTTACTTTAAACCGGGCTTCTCGATGCAGACCGGCTCCGGCGCGGCGGCGACCGCCTGCACCCGCTTTATGGAAGAGAAGATGGAGCGCAGCGGCGTGAAGGCGCGCTTCGCCCTTGGCGGTATCACCGGCAGCCTGGTGGATTTGCACGAGAAGGGGCTCATCGAAAAGCTGCTCGACACCCAGTGCTTTGACGGCCAGGCGGCGGCCTCGCTGGCGCGCAACCCGAACCACGTGGAGATCTCCACCAACGTCTACGCCAACCCCGGCAGCAAGGCGGCAAGCTGCGACCAGCTCGACGTGGTGATCCTCAGCGCGCTGGAAATCGACGTCGATTTTAACGTCAACGTCATCACCGGATCCGACGGCGTGATGCGCGGCGCATCCGGCGGGCACTGCGACGTGGCGTCGGCAGCCAACCTGACCATTGTGGTCGCGCCGCTGCTGCGAAGCCGCATCCCGACCGTTGTGAAGCGCGTTACCACGCGCCTCACGCCGGGGGAGAGCATTGACGTGCTGGTCACCGACCACGGTATTGCGGTCAACCCGGCGCGCCCGGAGATCCGCGAACGACTCATGGAAGCAGGCCTGAAGGTTGTAGATATCAACGCGCTCTATGAGCGGGCGATTTCCCTGACCGGCGTACCGAAACCGATTGAGTTTACCGACAAAATTGTCGGGGTGATCCGCTACCGCGACGGCAGCGTGATCGACACCGTTCGACAGGTAAAGGAGTGAATATGACTATTGCGACACCCGTGCGGACGGGTGTCAGCCTGGACGCGCTGCTGGCGGCGAAAGAGCGCCGCGCAGCCCGTCAGGCTGACTGGCTTACGCACCATCAACAACCGGTGATCTCCCTAACGCTGGTCACGCCCGGGCAAATCAAAGACAGCCTGCGCTATCGCAACACCATGGGCGTGGCGTTACAGATGTGCGACCAGCTGCTGTGGGAAAACCGCTGGCAGGTGCTGGATCGCCAGGTGCTCTGGCTACCCACCGGACCTGAAGCGCTGTGGTGCGTCGCGCATCCGGCGGCGGAAATTAAAGCGCACTGTGCTGAACTGGAGCAGACGCACCCGCTCGGCAGACTGTGGGATCTGGATGTGATCTGCCCTGAAAACGGCCACGTTGGCCGTCAGTCGTTGGGTTCACACCTCAGGCGCTGTCTGATTTGCGACGAGCCTGCCCACGCTTGTTCCCGTTCTCGGCACCATCCCGTTGAGCAGGTGGTTTCCCGCGTGGAGAAGATGATAGATGACTGGTTTGCTCGCGACTAAACCGCGCCCGGTTGATGTCCCTGCGCTTGCCGCAGAGGCGCTGTGGCAGGAGCTGGAGCTGACGCCCAAACCGGGGCTGGTGGACAGGCTCAATAACGGCTCCCATCGCGATATGGACCATACCTTATTCCTCCGCAGCATTGCGGCGATTACGCCGTGGTTTGCCCGTTTTGCGGAACTGGGTGAAGCACATGCGGAAAAACCTGCCGATCAGCAGTTGCGGATTATCCGCCCGATGGGAATGGCCTGTGAGCAGGCAATGTACGCCGCCACGGGCGGGGTGAACACGCACAAGGGCGGGATTTTTGCCCTTGGTTTGCTCTGCTTCGCCGCCGGACGTGTAAAAAATATCTCTGCGGATAGCCTCTGTTGTGAGGTAAGTAACATCTGTCGTGGGCTGGTGGCGCGGGAACTGGGCGGGCGCAGCGGGCAGGCAACGGCGGGAGAGCGACAGTTTCAACAGTACGGTTTAACCGGCGCGCGCGGTGAGGCAGAAAGCGGCTTTGCCACGGTGCGTAAGGCTTTGGATGCGTGGAACGGTCAGTCGCTTCACGCCCTGCTGTTGCGCCTGATGGCGGTAAATCAGGACAGCAATCTCGTTTCGCGCGGCGGCATTGAGGGGCTGCGCTACGTTCAGGGCTACGCGCGGGAATTACTGGCTAACGGCTGGGACTGCGAGGCGTTGCTGAAGATGGATAAGGCATTGATTGAACGCAATCTGAGCCCGGGCGGCAGCGCGGATTTGCTGTCGGTGGGGTGGGTGCTTTCTGGAATAAAATAGCCGGGTGGCGGCTACGCCTTACCCGGCCTACGGTCTGGTTTTGTAGGCCCGGTAAGCGCAGCGCCACCGGGCACAACAATCAATGCGCGATCGGCTGCGCACCGTGTGGTTCGCGTACGTGCTTGTACTTGAACAGCACGATGAACGCGAAGAACAGCACCAGTGAGTACCCGGCGAAGATCAGCCACACTGGCTGCCAGTTGGTGATGCCGTTGGTGGTATACATCTCAACCACTTTACCGCTCACCACGCCGCCCAGAATACAGCCGAAGCCGTTGGTCATCATCAGGAACATGCCCTGCGCGCTGGCGCGAATTTCAGGTTTCACCTCTTTTTCTACAAACACCGAGCCGGAGATGTTGAAGAAGTCGAAGGCGCAGCCGTAAACAATCATCGACAGAACCAGCAGCACGGTACCGAACGCGCTTGGGTCGCCGTAGGCGAACAGACCGAAGCGCAACATCCAGGCAGCGATACTGATCAGCATGACGTTCTTGATGCCGTAGCGGCTCAGGAAGAACGGGATGGTCAGGATGAACAGCGTCTCAGAGATCTGCGAGATGGACATCATCACCGACGCGTGTTCAACGATAAAGCTCCCGGCAAACAGCGGATCGTTATCGAAGCTGTGCAGGAAGGTATTACCGAACATGTTGGTGATTTGCAGTTCCGCCCCCAGCAGCATGGAGAAAATAAAGAAGATCGCCATGCGCTTGTTTTTGAACAGGGCGAAGGCGTCCAGGCCAAGCATGGTGCTCCAGCTCTGGTTTTTCTGCTGGTTAGAAACCGGAATGGTGGGCAGCGTCAGGGTGAACAGCGCCAGCAGCACGGAGAGCGCGGCACCAATATACAGCTGCATGTGGCTCAGCTCGAAGCCCGCGAAGCTCACGCCCCACATTGCCATGATAAAGCCGATGGTGCCCCAGATACGGATTGGCGGGAAGTCGGTGACGATATCCAGACCGGCAGATTTCAGGCGGTAGTAGGAGATGGTGTTGATCAGGCCAAGCGTTGGCATATACGCCAGCGAGTTAAGCAGGATCACCATAAACATCGCCCCCGGCGTGGTCACTTCGGCCGCCATAAACAGCGTCCCCGCACCCATCAGATGGCAAAGCATATACAGCCATTTCGCACTTAACCATTTATCCGCCACGATACCGAGCAGCGTTGGCATGAAAACAGCCGCAATACCCAGCGAGCTGTAGACGGCACCGATTGACGCACCATCGAACTTGAGCGTCACAAACATATAGGAGCCGAGTGTAGTCAGCCAGCTACCCCACAGGCAGAACTGCAGAAACGACAAGATTTTAAGCTGCAGCTTAAGGTTCATGTTACTTTCCTCACAAGTGAGCGGGAGATATGTTGTTATAGGAACATTCAGGGTTGTTATTTGATGCAATTCTATCAGTTGGCAACGAT
This sequence comes from Enterobacter cloacae complex sp.6700776, assembly GCF_048284255.1. Classification (NCBI taxonomy): domain Bacteria; kingdom Pseudomonadati; phylum Pseudomonadota; class Gammaproteobacteria; order Enterobacterales; family Enterobacteriaceae; genus Enterobacter; species Enterobacter cloacae complex sp.6700776. The sequence goes on from NZ_JBLVYK010000002.1 coordinate 63,765, forward strand.
ATGTTTTGTTACCTCCCGCAAAAAAATGCAATCCACATTAATTTGCAGTTTGGATTGTGATGCAAATAGCATTTTTGTATGGGTGGGATGAGATGGGTGCGGTCTGATGCCCCCTCACCCTAACCCTCTCCCCTTTGGGGAGAGGGCAGGGTGAGGGGTGGTGTTGGTTTCTAGCGGCGACGGTAGTTCTTCTGCGCCGTATTCACCTTATACAGATAGCGGCGGGATTCCGCAGACGGGTGGCGAGTGGTCAGCGTGGAGTACACGTCCCCCGGCGCCATGCTGTTGATGATGTTCGCGGCCTGAACTTTATCGTTCGAGAAGACGCGCAGGACGCTGCCCGCTCCGCCGTTGTAGGCGGTGATCACCGCATAGCGACGTGAAGTCGGGTTATCAATCCCGCCGAGATAAACATTGTTCAGCATCGCCAGATATGCGGTACCGGTATCAATGTTGCTTTGCGGGTCAAACAGGTAGCTGCGGCTCGGCGTACCGGATTTCCCCTGCGCGCGGAACACGTCTTTACCGGCGCTGTGCTGCACAACCTGCATCAGCCCCAGCGCGTCGGAACGGCTCACCGCATACGGGTTGAACGAGGATTCGGTCTGCATAATCGCCAGGATCAGCGACTCATCCACGCCATACTTACGCGACGCCTGACGCACCATGCCCAGATACTTATGCGCACGCTTGTCGAGGTGGTTCGGCACCAGGTTGATCGTAACGCTATAGATCACCTTCAGGCCATTGGTGCGGCTTTTCAGGCGCGTTTGCAGCAAATAGTCTGCGAAATTCGTCGCGCGACCTTCCCAGCGAATCGGCTGACCGGTCTGATCAACGACCTGCCCATACAGGAATGGCTCTTTGGAGATTGTAATGTCATCGGCATCAGAGTAGAGATCGATAGATCCCGGATCGTCGCCCATCAGCAGGGTTTTGATGATGGCCTGACGTAAATGCGCCGCAGGTTCAGTCCCCGCGATGGTTTCAATCGTAATCGTACCGTCATCGAAGTTGATGTGGCTACGGGTCTGATAGGCGTCGGTATACTTAACGTAGTCCTTCGGTCCGGCAATAAGAACTTCGTTAAATCCCCATATGTTCTCGATGTTATGGGCAAACTGCCCCATCAAAATGTCAAAACCGTTGGTGTCCTTAACCCAGGCTTCGTTATAGCTATCGCCCTTTTTGGAAGAACAAGACACAAGCAACGGCGCAACAAGTGCTAGCGCTAATAGTTTTTTCATCATTCCGGGAGTGCGTGTTGTGTTTGCTTTGAGGTTGCTGTTGCCGGGTGGCGCTGCGCTTACCCGGCCTACATAACCGTAGGCCCGTGCAAGCGCAGCGCCGCCGGGCAGCAGCCGCAGAGTATTATTTTTCCGGTGGCGTATAGCCTTCGATGTGGACGTCTTTACCCTCGAACAGGAAGTTCACCATCTCCTGCTCCAGCAGCTTGCGGTGTTCCGGGTTCATCATGCTGAGCTTTTTCTCGTTGATCAGCATGGTCTGTTTTTTCTGCCACTGTCCCCAGGCTTCTTTGGAGATCTCGTTGTAAATGCGTTTACCCAGGTCGCCCGGGTAGAGCTGGAAATCCTGGCCTTCAGCGTCGCGCTGCAGGAAAGTACAAAAAATGGTTCTGGCCATACTCATTCCTCTTTGTCTTGCCGATGCTAAACCATTGCACCGACACGTAATTGCTGTAACAGGCGCTCCACGGGAGCCGCCAGCCCGACTGATGGCGGTTGCGCTAAGTTATACCAGAGAGCGGTGCCTTCATCCATGCAGGAGGTGAATGAGGACACGGGAAGCCACATAGGCACAATATCCAGATGGAAATGGCTGAAGGTATGACGGAACGCGTTGAGTTGCGTCAGGGTATCGGCCGCAATGCCGCGCTGTTCAAGCCATGCCCGAAGCGAAGCTTCATCCTCAAACTGTGGGAAGCAGTATAGACCACCCCACAGGCCACTCGGCGGGCGCTGGGCGAGAAACACCTCGTCGCCATGCTGCATCAGCAGCATGTACCCGGTGCGTTCAGGCAGCGTCTGCTTCGGTTTTTTCCCCGGATACTGCGCCCAGGAGTGGTTCGCATAGGCCACGCAGAGGTTATTTACCGGGCAGAGTTCGCACTTCGGTTTTGAACGGGTGCAGACCATCGCGCCCAGATCCATCATCGCCTGGTTAAAACGCTCCACCCCTTTCGCCGGAGTGACCGCTTCACTGATCTCCCACAGGCGCTTCTCAACCTCTTTCTTGCCCGGCCAGCCTTCTACGGCGTAGCAGCGTGCCAGCACGCGCTTGACGTTGCCGTCGAGAATAGGGAAATGCTTGCCTAAAGACAGGGAGAGAATTGCGCCTGCGGTTGAACGCCCGACGCCGGGCAAATCCGCCACCTCGTCAAAGGTCTCCGGGAATTTACCGTTGTGGCGGGTGGCGACCTGCTGTGCGGCTTTGTGCAGGTTGCGCGCACGGGCGTAATAGCCGAGGCCTGTCCACAAGTGCAGTACCTCGTCTAACGGCGCATTGGCCAGATCGGTGATTGTCGGGAAGCGCGCCATAAAACGCTCGAAATAAGGAATGACCGTCGCGACCTGCGTTTGTTGCAACATCACCTCGGAGAGCCATACTTTGTAAGGCGTTTTTTCAATTTGCCAGGGCAGGGTTTTACGCCCGTATTTGTCGTACCAGTCCAGCACCTGGGCTGAAAATTGAGAGGCTTGCATGGTCATCGATTCGCTTAATCAGGGAGGCAGATTGCAGCACAGCGTCAATCTGCTGTAAACCGGATCTTTCCCATGCTTGCATAGAAGCCTTAACTTTGGATAATGCCCGTTTCCCGTACACTCTCACAAGCAGACAACTCTTTTATGAAAAACGACGTCATTTCACCGGAATTTGATGAAAACGGTCGCCCGCTGCGCCGTATTCGCAGCTTTGTCCGCCGTCAGGGCCGCCTGACAAAAGGGCAGCAACACGCGCTGGACAACTACTGGCCGGTGATGGGCGTTGAGTTCAGCGAGCAGCCGCTCGACTTTACCGAGCTGTTTGGCCGCGATGCGCCAGTGACGCTGGAGATCGGTTTCGGTATGGGCACCTCGCTGGTCACTATGGCGAAAGCGCGACCGGAGCAGAACTTCCTCGGTATTGAAGTGCACTCGCCAGGCGTCGGTGCGTGTCTGGCAACGGCCCATGAAGAGGGCGTTGAGAACCTGCGCGTTATGTGTCACGACGCGGTGGAAGTGCTGCACAAAATGATTCCTGACAATTCTTTGAACATGGTTCAGCTCTTTTTCCCTGACCCGTGGCACAAAGCGCGTCATAATAAACGCCGTATCGTTCAGGCGCCGTTTGCCGAGCTGGTGAAAAGTAAGCTTAAGCTGGGCGGCGTCTTCCACATGGCGACCGACTGGGAACCTTATGCGGAACACATGCTGGAAGTGATGTCGTCGCTGGACGGGTATAAAAACCAGTCTGAAAGCAACGACTACGTACCGCGTCCGGATTCACGTCCGGTGACAAAATTTGAACAGCGTGGCCATCGTCTTGGTCACGGCGTATGGGACTTAATGTTCGAGAGGGTGAAATAATGGCAAAGAATCGTAGCCGTCGTCTGCGTAAAAAGATGCACATCGAAGAATTCCAGGAAGTGGGTTTCTCCGTTGCCTGGCGTTTCCCGGAAGGCACCAGCGTTGAGCAGATCGATCAGGACGTTGATGCGTTCATCAACGAGGTGATCGAACCCAACAAGCTGGCCTTCGACGGTAGCGGCTATCTGGCGTGGGAAGGTCTGATTTGCACCCAGGAAGTGGGGAAATGCACCGAAGAACATCAGGCGCTGGTACGCAAATGGCTTGAAGACCACAAACTGGAAGATGTCCGCGTCAGCGAACTTTTCGACGTTTGGTGGGACTAATAAAGCAAGAACGGGGCCAGCATTAGCTGGCCCATTTTGTCTGAGGGAGTGTTGAAGATGCGTAAAACGTTGCTGGCGGTTGCTTTACTGGCAATCGGAACCACCGCCCATGCGGAGTATAAATGTAGCGTCACCCCGCGTGACGACGTGGTATTAAGCCCGCAAACCGTGCAGGTTAAGGGCGAGAATGGCAATCTGGTGATCACGCCGGATGGCAACGTGACGTTTAACGGCAAACAGCAAAACCTGACGGCCGCCCAGCGCGAGCAGGCGATGGACTACCAGGCCGAGTTGCGTACCGCGCTGCCATGGATAAACGATGGCGCGCTGACCCGCGTTGAGAAGGGCCGCGTGGCGCTGGATAAAATCATCACCAAAGAGGTGGGGGAGAGCAGCAATATGCGCACCCGCCTGACGAAGCTGGATAAACAGCTGAAAGAACAGATGAACCGCATTATTGAGACGCGCTCTGATGGCCTGACGTTCCACTATAAGGCGATCGATCAGGTGCGAGCCGACGGTCAGCAGCTGGTGAACCAGGCGATGGGCGGCATTCTCCAGGACAGCATCAACGAGATGGGCGCCAAAGCGGTGCTGAAAGGCGGCGGTAATCCGTTGCAGGGTGTACTGGGTAGCCTGGGCGGACTGCAAACCTCGATTCAGAACGAGTGGAAGAATCAGGAAGCCGATTTCCAGCAGTTCGGCAAAGACGTGTGTAAACGCGTGGTGTCCCTGGAAGACAGCCGGAAGGCGCTGGTGGGGACGCTGAAGTAACGCCTCTGCGCGTAGGGCCCCTCACCCCGGCCCTCTCCCCAGGGGAGAGGGAGTAACCAGTTCCCTCTCCCTGTGGGAGAGGGTTAGGGTGAGGGCATCAGGCATTGCAATCGTTGCAGAATAGCCATCAGCATCTCCTCCTCATTAGCCCTGAATTCATGATTCCAGAACCGTACGACTTCCCAGCCGTTCGCATTCAAAAACTCGGTGCGACGAGAGTCATAGGCCTCTTTATCCTGATGTTGCCCCCCGTCCAGCTCAACAATCAGTTTCGCCTTAAAGCAGGCAAAATCCACGATGTACGGCCCAACCGGCATCTGTCGGCGAAACTTATACCCAAAGAAGCGGCGACCTCTGAGCAGATACCAGAGGCGTAATTCTTCGGGTGTCATTTGTTTGCGGAGTTGTTTTGATTTTTCCATCCCCACACTCTGCCAGCCTTTCCCTCAACCAGCAGAACGGGATGTAAAATCCTGAATCAGCCTTCAGGATTTTCAGCGAGGAACAGCTCAAGAAGGGAGTTTAGGAACAGCTTACCGTGCTCGGTGATCTGCCAGTACTCATTACACTCGGTCAGATACCCCTGCGCCAACGCCTCGTCAATCTGCGGACGAATCACCGACTCTGACAACCCGGTGTAGAGCGCAAACTCCGCGCGCGGTGCGGCTTCCAGCAGACGGAAGCGGTTCATAAAGAACTCAAACGGCTTATCCACCGCCTCGACGTCATGCTGACGCTCCAGGTAGCGGCCTTCCATAAACCCGCGCGGATGACGCGTTTTTGCAGTGCGCAGAATGCGCCCGTCCGGGAAGGTCACTTTGCCGTGTGCCCCGCAGCCAATCCCCAGATAATCACCAAAGCGCCAGTAGTTCAGGTTGTGCTGACACTGATAGCCCGGCTTCGCATACGCCGAGGTTTCGTATTGCTGATACCCCGCCGCGGTCAAAAGCTGGTGGCCCTGCTCGAAGATATCCCACAGCGCGTCATCGTCCGGCAGCACCGGAGGACGGGAACCAAACAGGGTGTTCGGTTCAATGGTCAACTGATACCACGACAGATGCGGCGGGTTCAGTTCAATTGCCTGACGCAAATCGTCCAGCGCTTCTTCCAGCGACTGATCCGGCAGGCCGTGCATCAAATCGAGGTTAAAACTGCGCAGCCCAAGCCCCGTTGCCAGGTTCGCCGCGCGCTTTGCCTCTTCCGGGCCATGAATGCGCCCCAGACGCTTCAGCTTTGGCTCGCTAAAGCTCTGCACGCCGATGGAGATACGGTTCACGCCCGCGCGCTGATACTCGACAAAACGGTCGGCCTCAACGGTGCCCGGGTTGGCTTCCATCGTAATTTCAGCATCCGCTGCCAGCTTCAGGCGTGTGCGCACACCGTCCAGCAGCGTCTGCATCGCCGGGCCTGAAAGCAGGCTCGGCGTACCGCCACCAATAAAAATGGTCTTCACTTCACGTCCCTGTGCGTACGGTACATCGGCATCCAGATCGGCCAGCAGATGCGCGACGTAATCATCGTGCGGCACTTCGCCCTTCAGCGCGTGCGAGTTGAAATCGCAGTACGGGCATTTCTGCACGCACCATGGGATGTGAATATAAAGACTCAGAGGTGGCAAATTAGCCATTACGCAGTGCTTCCAGTAACAGTTTCAGGGCGCGTCCACGGTGGGAGATCGCGCTTTTCTCTTCGCGGGTGAGTTCCGCAGCGGTTTTGCCCTCGGTCGGGACAAAGAAAATCGGGTCGTAACCAAAGCCGCCGTTGCCCGCCGCTTCACGGGTGATCACGCCCGGCCAGCTGCCGTGACAGACAATCGGCGTGGGATCTTCCGCGTGACGCATGTAGACCAGCACGCAGTGGAACTGCGCGGTACGCTGTTCGTCAGGGACGTCGTTCAGGGCCACAAGCAGCTTTTCCAGGTTCTGCTGGTCGGTGGCGTCCACCCCGGAATAGCGGGCGGAGTAAATCCCCGGCGCACCGCCCAGAAAATCCACGGCCAGACCGGAGTCATCGGCAATCGCGGGCAGCCCGGTGATCTGCGCCGCATGGCGCGCTTTCAGAATGGCGTTTTCGATAAACGTCAGGCCGGTTTCTTCGGCGGAGTCCACGCCCAGCTCGGTCTGAGCCACCACGTCCAGCCCAAAATCATGTAATAGCGAGGCCAGCTCGCGCACTTTACCGGCGTTACCGGTGGCGAGAACAACTTTCTGCATGGTTTAGTCCTGTTTTGTCAGAGCCGCGACTTCCGTCGGGATAGATTGCGGGTTAAGGATTTTTACCTGTTTATGCCGGCCAAGTTCACCTTTCTCAATGATGACCTGGCTTTTAGCGACGCGAAACTGTTTTGCCAGATATTTAGTCAGATGCGCATTCGCCTGGCCGTCAACGGGCGGGGCAGTGATGGCGACTTTTAGCTCGTCGCCATGCAGCCCAACAATGCTGTCGCGGCTGGCTTTCGGCTGAATGTACAGCCGTAAAACCAGCCCGTCGGCGCAGGGGCTAACTGCACTCATAACGCCATCCACAGCCCCGGCAGCAGCATATTACCCGTCGCCTGTAACAGTTCCGCGATACCCATATTCAGCACGTACAGCAGCAAAACGAGAAGCATCGGGGAGAAGTCGATTCCGCCCATCGCAGGCAGCAGGCTACGGATCGGACGCAGTAACGGTTCAGTCAGCTGAATCAACGCGTACTCCACCGGGCTACGGCCCCGGCTTACCCAGCTCATAATCGCCATCACCAGCAGGACCCAGAAGATCAGCGAGCCGACGGTTTTAACCAGGATCAGAACGGCTGAAATCCAGATAATCGGCTGGAAAGTGATGACCATAAACAGCACGATCGCTTTGATAACGCTCAGAATAAACGCCATCAGCAGAGATGAACTGTCAATCGGCCCCATTGCCGGAATGATGCGGCGAAGCGGCCCCACAATGGGCTGCGTGATTTTCACGATAAATTGTGAGAATGGATTGTAAAAATCACAACGGGCCCACTGCATCCAGACGCGCAGTAGCAGCGCCATCGTATACAGTTCAATGACCGTTGAAAGCAGGAAAGTCAACGTCTTCATGGCGTTCCTCAGGTTTCCTTATTATTGGGTGTAATCGCGCGCACCGAAAATTGCTGTGCCGATGCGCACCATGGTGCTGCCTGCCGCGATGGCGGCTTCCATATCGTCCGACATGCCCAGAGAAAGCGTGTCTACCGTGTCATAGCGCGCTTTAAGCGCCTCAAATGCTACAGCCATTTGCTGTGCTACGGCAAACTGCCTTTCATAACTTGACTCTGGTGCCGGAATGGCCATCAGTCCGCGCAGGGTTAAGCGCGGCAGCGCCGCCACGTCCGCCGCCAGCGCATCCAGTTCGCTCAGCGTAATGCCGGACTTGCTGTTTTCATCACTGATGTTGATTTGAATCAGCACGTTAAGCGCTGGCATCTCCATAGGGCGCTGGTCGCTCAAACGGGTAGCGATACGCAGACGATCGATGGTGTGACACCAGTCGAAGTGCTCTGCTACCAGACGGCTTTTGTTCGACTGTAGCGGACCGATAAAGTGCCACTGCAGGTCTGTATTTCCCCGCTCCCGGAAAGCGCGAATCTTATCTACGCCTTCCTGCACATAGTTTTCACCAAAGGCACGATGACCGGCGGCTATCGCTTCTGCGATGGCGCTCGCAGGCTTGGTTTTGCTGACTGCAAGCAACGTAATTTCTTCTGAAGCACGGCCGCAACGCGTTGCCGCGGCTGAGATTTTGTCCCGGACCTGTGCCAGGTTATGCGCAATGTCGTTCATTTTCCGAGGAGTTGTCTATGGATGTGGAAGAAATTGTGGCCCTTAGTGTAAAGCATAACGTCTCCGATCTACACCTGTGCAGTGATTCACCACCGCGCTGGCGCAGGTCAGGCCGTCTTGAACCTGCGCCGTTTCCGCCCCCCGATGTGGAGGCGTTATTAAAAGCGTGGCTCAACGACGAGCAGCAGGGTGCCTGGTGGGCAAACGGGCAGGTAGATTTTGCCGTTACCCTCACAGGCGGTCAGCGGCTGCGCGGCAGTGCGTTTAAGCATATGCACGGCGTTTCGATCGCGCTACGCCTGTTGCCGCTAACGTGTCCGCAGCTCTCTGCGTTAGGCGTGCCGCGCGCGATCCCGGAGCTTTTGTCCAATGACAATGGCCTGATTCTGGTCACCGGCGCCACCGGCAGCGGGAAATCGACCACCCTGGCCGCGATGGTCGATTTTCTCAATCACCATACGGACGGGCACATTCTGACCCTGGAAGATCCGGTGGAGTTTATGTACCAGAGTGAACGTTGCCTCATCCGGCAGCGGGAGATAGGCCAGCATAGCCCGTCCTTTGCCGAGGCCCTGCGCAGTGCGCTGCGTGAAGATCCGGATGTGATTCTGCTTGGTGAGCTGCGCGACAGCGAGACGATACGCCTGGCGCTGACGGCGGCTGAGACTGGCCATCTGGTGTTGGCCACGCTGCACACGCGCGGCGCGGCGCAGGCGATCGAGCGCCTGGTCGATACCTTCCCGGCGCAGGAGAAAGATCCGGTTCGTAATCAGCTGGCGGGAAGCCTGCGTGCGGTACTGGCGCAGAAGCTGCGTCAGGATGTCCAGGGCGGGCGCGTGGCGCTGTATGAGCTACTGGTGAATACGTCGGCGGCGGCAAACCTGATCCGCGAAGGCAAAACCTGGCAACTGCCGGGCATTATTCAAACGGGGCAGCAGGCGGGGATGCAGAACTTTGAGCAGAGTCTGGCGGAGCGACGGGCGCAGGGGCGGCTGTAGGCCCCGGCGCTCAGTAACCCTGTTCGAAATAGCTTTCGAGGATAATGACGGCTGAAGCTGAATCCACGCTGCCTTTGTTCAACGCCCGGAAGCCACCGTGCTCGAACAGGCCAGCGCGTGCCTCGACGGTGCTCAAACGTTCATCGTGCAGCTTAACGGAGACGCCAAAGCGGCCATGGATTTTGTTCGCGAACTTGCGTGCGCGGGCGGTAAGCGGCTGCTCGGTGCCGTCCATGTTCAGCGGCAGACCGACAATCACGTCGTCCGGCTGCCACTCTTTGAGCAAGCGCTCAATAAGGTTCCAGTCCGGCGTGCCGTCGTTAGCTTTCAGCGCTGTGAGCGGGCGGGCGGTGCCGGTGATCCGTTGACCCACAGCGACGCCGATGCTTTTGGTGCCGAAGTCAAAGGCGAGAAGGGTGCCGCTCATTACGCGTGCCCCGCAACGCCAGGCATGGTCAGAATATCAATGCCAATCAGTTTTGCCGCGTCACGCCAGCGATCGGCGATAGGGGTTTTAAACAGGATATTCATATCCGCAGGGGCCGTCAGCCAGGCGTTGTCCAGAATTTCTTGTTCCAGCTGCCCTTTTTCCCAGGAAGCGTAGCCGAGCGCAACCAGCACCTCAGAAGGCTGATTTGCCGTGCCCAGTGTTTCGAGCACATCGCGAGAGGTGGTGACGACGGTGTTATCGGAGATACGAATGCTGGACGAGAAAACCGGCGGGGTATGCAGGATAAAGCCACGATCTTCTGCAAGCGGTCCGCCGAGCATCACAGGTTTATCAAGACGGATTTCCGGCAGCCGCGCTTCAGCAGGGATTTTCAGCTTGTCCAGAATGCCTTCGACCTGAAGGTTTTCCAGCGGCTTATTGATGATAATCCCCATTGCGCCGTCTTCGTTGTATTCGCAAATATAGACCACGGCGCGGCGGAAAATCGGATCCTGGAGAGCAGGCATGGCAATAAGAAAGTGATGCTGTAAATTCATTGTCAGAGGTACTGTTTCCTGGTTTAAAAAGCGACAGCGCCCAGTATGGGGATAAACACAGGCGCTGTCACAGGTTATTTCTGTAAACGTTTTTCGATAGCGTCCATCAGCATTCCGGTGATCGAGATCGGGAATTCCGCTTCGATTTCACGAATGCAGGTCGGGCTGGTGACGTTCACTTCGGTCAGACGATCGCCGATGATATCGAGGCCAACGAAGATCAGGCCTTTGGCTTTCAGCGTAGGGCCGACGCGGCGGGCAATTTCCCAGTCGCTTTCGCTTAACGGACGCGGTTCGCCACGGCCTCCGGCCGCCAGGTTGCCACGGGTTTCACCACCCTGCGGGATACGCGCCAGGCAGTAAGGCACCGGCTCGCCGTCTACAACCAGCACACGCTTGTCGCCGTCTTTAATGGCCGGCAGATAGTTTTGCGCCATGCAGTAGCGGGTTCCCAGCTCGGTCAGCGTTTCGGCAATCACGCCAATGTTCGGGTCGCCCTCTTTCACGCGGAAGATCGATGCGCCGCCCATGCCGTCCAGCGGCTTCATGATGATGTCGCCGTGCTTCTGCCAGAATTCTTTCAGCTGCGTTTTGCTGCGGGTGACCAGCGTTTCCGGCGTCAGGTCAGAGAACCATGCGGTATAGAGCTTCTCGTTGCAGTCGCGCAGGCTCTGCGGCTTGTTGACGATCAGCGTGCCTTTCTCTTCGGCACGCTCAAGGATATAGGTGGAGTAAATGTATTCGGTGTCGAACGGCGGATCTTTACGCATCAGGATCACGTTAAGGTCGGCCAGGGCAATATCCTGCTCGGTGCCGAATTCGTACCATTTTTCGTAGTTCTGCTCGACGTTAACGATGCGGGTACGTGCGCGGGCTTCACCGTTGATCAGGTACAGATCGTTCATCTCCATATAGTGGAGTTCATAGCCGCGACGCTGCGCTTCCAGCAGCATAGCGAAGCTGGAATCTTTCTTAATGTTAATGTTTGCGATGGGGTCCATCACGATGCCGAGCTTAATCATGTTCTTCTCCGGTTATGGGTCAGGCTTTGCTTCAACCCAGATCGCCAAATCGCACCTGTAGGGCGGTAATGGCGGTGAGTGCCGTTGTCTCAGTGCGCAGAACGCGAGGTCCCAACAGAATATCAGTAAACTGGTAACGCGCCGTCATGGCGATTTCGTCAGCCGACAGGCCGCCTTCCGGGCCAATCAGCAGGCGTACGCGCTCAACGGGCAGCGGCAGCGTATTGATGCTGGCGCTGGCGCGCGGATGAAGATTAAGCTTAAGCCCGCTTTCCTCTTCTGCACACCAGTCCTCCAGATCCATCGCCGGGCGGATCTCCGGGATGCGGTTGCGGCCACTCTGTTCACAGGCTGCAATGGCAATTTTCTGCCACTGCTGGATCTTTTTGTTCAGACGTTCCGCATCCAGTTTAACGCCGCAGCGCTCAGAAAAAAGTGGCGTAATGAGGCTTACACCCAGTTCAATGGATTTCTGAATGGTGAACTCCATCTTTTCCCCGCGCGACATCACCTGGCCAAGGTGAATGTGCAGCGGGGATTCCCGGTCGTCCACATCGCCACGCAGCACCTTCACGTGCACGCTTTTTTTATCGGCGCGCGTAATTTCAGCGTCAAAAATCTGATTAGAGCCGTCAAAGAGCTGAATCGCCTGGCCTGCGCCCATGCGCAGCACGCGGCCTACGTGGTTTGCGGCATCATCAGACAGGGCGATTTCGCCGCCTGGGGTAATCAGTTCAGGGTGATAGATGCGAGGGATGCGCATAGTCAGAAATTCCATGTGTCATGCGATATAAGCGAATTGCCGTAGTGTAGGTTAGCTCTTTTGCGCCTGGCAAGCCCGCTGGACGTAAGGGTTGTGATTCCCCTGGACTTTGGCGATACGTTCGTCGCGCTGGCATTCCCAGTCCGTCACCGGGTAGAGCTTGTCCCAGGCATTGAAGAGCTGCGTCTGCTGGCGGGAAAGGTTGAGATCGTAGCGGTCGCGCATATAGAAGTAAGTGCGGGCGATGCTGCCGCGCGCGCGGGCAGGCGGTTCGGCGAGTTTCTCTTTGAAATCGACCTTCATGGCGCACTGACCGTACTGGCCTTCGCCACCGTTCCACTGGCTGTACATGAAGTTTCCGCGGTCGCCATTGACTTCACCCACGGCGGGTTGCAGGTTGTGCATATCGCTTTCCATCTGGCGGTAGACCGGATCTTTTGCGCAATTTTTACGTCCACCGTCCTGCCAGCACTGGCGCTGGTGGCCAAACTGCCAGGCCGGAACAACGTGTTCCCATTCGATTCGGCTGGCGCGGTTCTCGTTCTTGCGCACCTTATAGCCGCAGGATCCCAGATCCACGACCCCTTTCTTACCCTGCCAGTTAATTTTACAGCCGCAGTAGAAATCACCCGGTACGTCGGCGTTAATCTTTACGCCTGCGGTTTTTGCCTGTGAGAAACTGTGAATACCGTCGGCCAGAGCATGGCCGGAGAGCGCCGCCGCCAGAAAAGCGACTGCGAGAGAAACATTACGGGACATCTTACACTCCGTGTCAAAACGAGCCCGCAACGTAACGAATGTTGTTCCCGTATGCAATCATTCAGATCAGGAAAGTTCCTGAAAGTTCGAGTGATTATTCCGCCACCAGTGGTTCGCCGCACTTTACGCAGCGATAGGTAGCCTCGCCGCGCACCACGCGGTTGTGACGGCGGACGGTAAGCTGGTGCTGCTGGCACTGGCAGCGGTAGGGAAACGTATTGCGGCGTACCGATTCCAGCTCGAACTGGTGGGTGCGGCGAGCCGGAACGCCGAGCACCGCCTCCATCATCCATTTCCACTCTTTGCCGTGCGGCGCGACGCGGCCAAAGTGTTTCCACACCAGAAGGTGGGCCAGCTCGTGCGGCACCACTTCTTCGATAAACGCCTGCTGATTTTCCATCATCAACACCGGATTCAGGCGGATCTCATACGATTCCAGCCAGGCGGTGCCTGCCGCGGTGCCACGCTGCTGATAGACCAGCTTCGGTTCAGGATAATTGCGGCCGAGCTTCAGGTTGGCCTGGGCGAGTTTTTCCCGCAGGCTGCGCATAACGGCTTGCTGAATGGCGATGGGGAGACGGGGAGATTTCATAGGGGCAGAGCATAAAGCGGGAAGCGGGGAGGCGCAAGAGGCGCCTCCCCGCAGGAGGATCAGTCGTGTGCGCCGATTTCGCGCAGAGGACGACCTTTCATCAGGTTACGTTCAATGTGTTCCAGTGAAACATGTTTGGTTTCAGGAACCAGCCAGATAGTGAGAACAATAAAGAACAGGTTCAGACCGGCGTAGACCCAGAAGGTATTGGCATTACCCAGGGTATTGAGCATGGTCAGGAACGTTGCGCCGACGATCATGTTGGCAATCCAGTTGGTTGCGGTAGAGCAGGTGATACCAAAATCACGCCCTTTCAGCGGCTGGATCTCAGAACACAGTACCCAAATCAGCGGACCGGCGCTCATCGCAAACCCAATAATAAACATCAGCAGCATCGCCACGGCGAAGTACTGTGCCGTTGGGGAGTGAATGCCCATGTGCATCATGGTACCCAGCACGCCCATCCCGACGGCCATGACCAGGAAGCCCAGCGTCAGGGTTGGTTTACGCCCCCAGCGGTCCACCAGACCGATAGCGATAAAGGTCGCCAGCACGTTGGTCAGGCCGACGATCACGGTGCCCCACATCTGTTCGGTGGTGTTGGTGTAGCCCGCCAGTTCGAAGATTTTCGGCGCGTAATACATGATGACGTTCATCCCGGTGAACTGTTGCATGATCTGTAACAGCACACCGAGGAACACCGCGCGGCGGAAGTTGCTGTTCTCTTTGAACAGCGCCCAGCCGGACTGTTTGACCTTAAGGCTTTCGCGGATCTCTTCCAGCTCGTTTTTGGCTTCGGCGCTGGTATCACGCAGGCGTAAGAGCACGCGTTCGGCATCGTGGAAGCGGCGTTTGGCGGCGAACCAGCGCGGGCTGTCCGGCAGGAAGAAGACACCAATCAGCAGCAGAATGGCCGGAATGATGATGACGCCCAGCATCCAGCGCCATGCGCCGCTGTAGCTGAAGGCGGTATCGGAAAGATAAGCCCCCAGAATACCGATGGTGATCATCAGCTGGTACATGGAAATCATGCTGCCGCGGATTTTTTCCGGTGCGATTTCAGACAGGTACAGCGGGGCAGTATAAGACGCCACGCCCACTGCCAGACCTAGCAGCACGCGGGAGAGGATCAGCACTTCAACGTTAGGCGCAGCGGCAGAGAACAGTGAGCCGGCAACGAACAGGATCGCGCCGATCATCAGGCTCTTTTTACGCCCGAGCTTAAAGGAGAGCCAGCCGCTGCCGACCGCGCCGACGGCGGCACCGAACATCATGGAGCTGACCACCCATTCCTGAGTGTGTGCGCTAATCTGGAACTCATCGGTGATGAAAGGTAATGCACCGGCAATTACGCCAATATCCAGGCCAAAGAGTAATCCTGCCAGAGCGGCGAGGAAGCAGACGAAGAACGTCATTGCCTTATTGGACGTACGCCCCTGTTTATTATTGTCAGGCATTATGCCCTCCAGTTGGGTTATCAGTTTTTACGATATTAAGAGTAGGTGAGCGGCTCATAAAAATATGTGAGTCAAATCACAACGGTGTAATCGGTTACACTAGTTTGTAACCGTAAAAATAATTAAAGCTTTGAAAATATAGAGGTAAATTAATTGATATGCATCGCGTTTGCACAAATTTCAGACTTAACTGAAAGGGAATGTAACAGCAGAAGAAATGCGATCATGCAAAGAGAATATTCTGAAAGCGGGGTATAGAGAGTGAGGTGTAAACGGTTCCAAACATTGCCGGGTGGCGGCTGCGCCTTACCCGGCCTACCAAAATTCACTACCCGTAGGTCGGGTAAGGCATAGCCGCCACCCGACATAAAAAAGGCCAGCACAAAGGCTGGCCTGTTTAAGCTGCTGGCAGTCGATTATTTCAGACCGGCAGCATCACGCAGCAGGGCGGCTTTGTCGGTTTTTTCCCAAGGGAAATGTTCGCGACCAAAGTGACCGTACGCTGCGGTTTCCTGGTAGATTGGGTGCAGCAGATCCAGCATCTGAATCAGACCGTATGGACGCAGGTCGAAGAACTCACGCACCAGCAGGGTTAGCTGTTCAGAAGGCACTTTTTCAGTACCGAAGGTTTCCACCATGATGGAGGTTGGCTCAGCCACGCCGATGGCGTAGGAAACCTGAATTTCACAGCGGTCAGCCAGGCCCGCAGCAACGATGTTTTTCGCCACATAACGTGCAGCGTACGCCGCAGAACGGTCCACTTTAGACGGGTCTTTACCGGAGAACGCGCCGCCACCGTGGCGCGCCATGCCGCCGTAGGTATCTACGATGATTTTACGACCGGTCAGACCGCAGTCACCCATTGGGCCGCCGATAACGAAGCGTCCGGTTGGGTTGATGAAGAATTTGGTCGCAGAGCTCAGCCATTCAGTTGGCAGAACCGGCTTGATGATCTCTTCCATCACCGCTTCCTGCAGGGATTTCTGGTCAATATCTTCAGCATGCTGCGTGGAAAGAACCACGGCATCAATGCCGACGATTTTCCCGTCGTCATACTGGAAGGTCACCTGGCTTTTCGCATCCGGACGCAGCCACGGCAGGGTGCCGTTTTTACGCACTTCAGCCTGACGCTGCACCAGACGGTGTGCGTAAGTCACCGGCGCTGGCATCAGCACGTCGGTTTCGTTGGTCGCGTAGCCGAACATCAGGCCCTGGTCGCCCGCGCCCTGTTCCAGCGGATCGGCACGGTCAACGCCCTGGTTGATGTCCGGGGACTGTTTGCCGATAGCGCTCAGTACGGCGCAGGAGTTGGCATCAAAGCCCATATCAGAATGTACATAACCGATCTCACGCACCGTGTTACGGGTGATCTCTTCGATATCAACCCATGCGCTGGTGGTGATCTCACCGCCAACCAGAACCATGCCGGTTTTGACATAGGTTTCACACGCTACGCGCGCTTTTGGATCCTGCGCGAGGATCGCATCCAGCACCGCATCGGAGATTTGGTCAGCAATTTTATCAGGATGTCCTTCTGATACGGACTCGGACGTAAACAGGTGTTTTGCCATGTTTTATTTCACCTAAAAGGAATTTGGTTAGCTCGAACTGCTGTGTGGAATAGCCAAAGGAGATAATTCTACCAAGGCCTGCAGGATTTTGACACTGGCAGTCTGAGTGTTAATCGGTATGGATGGATTAACATCTGGACGTCTATTTTAGGTCACTTCTTCACCCGATTTCCAGTTTTTTTTGACTCACCTCTCACTGCGTTGAAAACACGGCTGGAAATTTTTCCTGACGGCGCTGGCAACCTGCGCATTTTTGTTTTGCTTTTTAGCGACCTTCTCGGTATAAAACGCGGCGCGCGGCTCATATAAAATAAGCGCTCGATGAACACATCGTGTCGCCACTTCCAGCCGGGTTAAGCAGTGAACTTTTAGCTTTGGCTTGTGGTCCGTTTCAGCAGAGGCGGCCGTGGAGGTGATACGAGATAATGAACCATTGTTTTCCGCTCATTCAGCGCAGCCGTTCTGGCGCGCATTTGATTCCCACCCGCACTTCTGGTCTAAACACCTGCCGATGTTATACCCATCTCGGTGCTTCTCAGGATTCCAGAGCCGGTCACGCTTTGTGAAAACTGAACAAGGGCGCTCTTGTTAATACAGGAGTTTTCTCGTGGTTTCGCCGAACCTTGTCATACAGAGTTCGGATACGTGTTTTACAATGATATGAATAAGAAACCGGTCGCACGGTCTGGATTTCAGCATACTCTGCTGGGAAATGGAGCCGTTAATGGGTTGTTATCGCCGTATAACGCTGCGATAGTAGTCAACTGTTTTACACTTAATACAAAGAGTTGAGGTTCGCTATGTCTGACGACATGTCTTCGCTTTCGCCTTCGTCAGCAGGCGAACAGGGTGTACTACGTTCTATGCAGGAGGTTGCGATGAGCTCCCAGGAAGCCAGCAAGATGCTGCGCACTTACAATATTGCCTGGTGGGGCAATAACTACTACGACGTTAACGAGCTGGGCCACATCAGTGTCTGCCCGGATCCGGACGTCCCGGAAGCGCGCGTCGATCTCGCTAAGCTGGTGAAAGCCCGTGAAGCCCAGGGTCAGCGCTTGCCTGCACTGTTCTGCTTCCCGCAGATCCTGCAACATCGCCTGCGTTCTATTAACGCCGCGTTCAAACGCGCGCGGGAATCGTATGGTTATAACGGCGACTATTTCCTTGTTTACCCGATCAAGGTAAACCAGCACCGTCGCGTGATTGAGTCCCTGATCCACTCCGGCGAACCGCTGGGCCTGGAAGCTGGCTCCAAAGCGGAGCTGATGGCGGTTCTGGCGCACGCGGGCATGACCCGGTCGGTGATCGTCTGTAACGGCTATAAAGACCGCGAATACATTCGTCTGGCGCTGATTGGCGAGAAGATGGGCCACAAGGTCTATCTGGTGATCGAGAAGATGACCGAAATCGCGATCGTGCTGGAAGAGGCCGAGCGTCTGAACGTGATCCCACGGCTTGGCGTGCGTGCGCGACTGGCGTCGCAGGGTTCCGGTAAATGGCAGTCTTCCGGCGGTGAAAAATCCAAGTTCGGCCTCGCGGCGAACCAGGTGCTTCAGCTGGTGGAAATTCTGCGCGAGCGCGGTCGTCTGGACAGCATTCAGCTGCTGCACTTCCACCTTGGCTCGCAGATGGCCAACATTCGCGACATTGCCACCGGCGTGCGTGAATCGGCACGTTTCTACGTTGAGCTGCACAAGCTTGGCGTAAATATTCAGTGCTTTGACGTGGGCGGTGGCCTGGGCGTGGATTACGAAGGGACACGCTCGCAGTCTGACTGCTCGGTCAACTACGGCCTGAACGAATACGCCAACAACATTATCTGGGCGATTGGCGATGCCTGCGAAGAGCACGGCCTGCCGCACCCGACGGTGATCACCGAATCCGGCCGCGCGGTCACTGCGCACCATACGGTGCTGGTCTCTAACATCATCGGCGTTGAGCGCAGCGAAATCACTGAAGCCACGCCTCCGGCAGACGATGCCCCACGTTCCCTGCAAAGCATGTGGGAAACCTGGCAGGAGATGCACGAGCCGGGCACGCGTCGTTCTCTGCGCGAATGGCTGCACGACAGCCAGATGGATCTGCACGACATTCACGTCGGTTATTCTTCAGGCACCTTTAGCCTGCAGGAACGCGCGTGGGCGGAGCAGCTCTATCTGAACATGTGTCATGAAGTGCAGAAGCAGCTCGATCCGAGCAACCGCGCACACCGTCCGATTATCGACGAGTTGCAGGAACGTATGGCGGACAAAATGTACGTCAACTTCTCCCTGTTCCAGTCGATGCCGGATGCCTGGGGTATCGACCAGCTGTTCCCGGTTCTGCCGCTGGAAGGGTTGAATCATGCGCCGGAACGCCGCGCGGTGCTGCTGGACATTACCTGTGACTCAGACGGCGCGATTGACCACTACGTCGACGGTGACGGTATCGCAACGACCATGCCAATGCCGGAGTACGATCCGGAGAACCCGCCAATGCTGGGCTTCTTTATGGTGGGTGCGTATCAGGAGATCCTCGGCAACATGCACAACCTGTTCGGTGATACCGAAGCGGTTGACGTGTTTGTCTTCCCTGACGGCAGCGTGGAGGTTGAGCTGTCCGACGAAGGGGACACCGTGGCGGATATGCTCGAATACGTTCAGCTGGATCCGAAAAAACTGCTCACCCAGTTCCGCGATCAGGTCAAAAACACCGGTCTGGACGATGCGCTGCAGCAGCAGTTCCTGGAAGAGTTTGAAGCGGGTCTGTACGGGTATACGTATCTGGAAGACGAGTAGTAAAACCTCCCTCTCCCGGTGGGAGAGGGTTGGGGTGAGGGCATCAGACCGCACGATGCCCTATACTCACTTGAACCCGTATGAATTAACGGCGATAATTCGCCCCACTATGCGATTTACGAATCAATCCCTTCCTCGTCGGGTTTAACGACGCGGAGGGGATTTTTTTTCATCTGTTTTAATGTATCGACTTTATAAGAGGTCAGGACATGAGCACTTTAGGTCATCAGTACGATAACTCTCTGGTATCTAACGCGTTTGGTTTTTTACGCCTTCCGATGAACTTCCAGCCTTACGACAGCGATGCTGACTGGGTGATCACCGGCGTACCGTTCGACATGGCAACGTCCGGTCGTGCGGGTGGACGTCATGGCCCGGCGGCAATCCGTCAGGTTTCCACCAACCTGGCCTGGGAGCACAACCGCTTCCCGTGGAACTTCGACATGCGCGAGCGCCTGAACGTGGTGGACTGCGGTGATCTGGTGTACGCCTTCGGTGACGCGCGCGAAATGAGCGAAAAATTGCAGGCGCACGCCGAGAAGCTGCTGGCGGCCGGTAAACGCATGCTCTCCTTCGGCGGTGACCACTTCGTGACCCTGCCGCTGCTGCGCGCTCACGCGAAGCACTTCGGTAAAATGGCGCTGGTGCACTTTGACGCGCATACCGACACCTACGCGAACGGCTGCGAATTCGACCACGGCACCATGTTCTACACCGCGCCGAAAGAAGGCCTGATCGATCCGAACCACTCCGTGCAGATCGGCATCCGCACCGAGTTCGACAAAGACAACGGCTTCACCGTACTCGACGCGGGCCAGGTGAACGATCGCGGCGTGGACGATATTCTGGCTCAGGTTAAGCAGATCGTCGGCGATATGCCTGTCTACCTGACCTTCGACATCGACTGCCTGGATCCGGCATTTGCGCCGGGCACCGGTACGCCGGTGATCGGCGGCCTGACCTCAGACCGCGCCATCAAGCTGGTGCGCGGCCTGAAGGATCTGAACATTGTCGGGATGGACGTGGTGGAAGTGGCTCCGGCCTATGACCAGTCCGAGATCACCGCGCTGGCCGCGGCGACCCTGGCGCTGGAAATGCTCTACATCCAGGCAGCGAAAAAAGGCGAATAAGCCTTACGCGCTGATTGCTGCTGCGCGCCGCATGCGCAGCAGCAACATTCCCCAGGCCAGCGTGAAGGTGTGGACAAACCCCGGTTATTTCGCGGGCGATGACCATTCCGGTCAGCGAGCCTAACAAAGGCGAAACCGCGCAGACCGCGGCCCAAAGCGCAATGCTGCTTAATAATCCCTGCCGATAATGAAGTTTGCTTTCAATAACCGACGTTAATAATAGAGCGGAAAAACCATAACCCAGAAGAAAGCAGGTCATGAGTAGACCCTGTAACATTCTGTTTTCATTTAACTGAAAATGTTCGGCAAATTCCGGGTTTAAAATCATTACCGAGATATTTACCCGATCGACGTACGAAATAATAATGAGTAATAAAAGCGCAATCGTGCCTTGCCATCTTGCCGTCATCATGTCCGCCTTACGTTTTTTGTAACTTATATTTTTCATCAATGTGATTGTCACGGAGCTAAAATGATTCACCTGTGAAACTCATTGTTTATTAAAGATAAATTAAAAATGAGTTTCACCGGTGAAACGCGAAAGAGGTGACGTTAATTTATTTTTAAAGAGTAAAAAGAAAGGAAGTCAATATCTTTTATTCAAAATAAGAGACCATTAAAAAAACGTATTTCTCACGCTGTAATAATGAAAATTTCATATCGCTGCATTTTTTCGTGATCCCTTGCACACTTAGTTAATTAATTGCCGATCGATTAACAAATTCGTCACATTGTCGCTTGACGAAACATTCATCGCTTTTATATTGACCGTATTAAATAAGAAACAGAGTTTCATATATGAAACAAAAGCCTGGAGGATCGTGATGAGCTGGATAGGCGTATGTGACGCAGAACAAGTACAGGAAGATTTCCCTTTTAGCGGCAACGTCGACGGGAAAGAGATCGGCGTTTACCTGATCGACGGTGAATATTACGCGCTGGAAGACGTATGCCCCCACGCCTATGCCCTGCTGAGTCAGGGCTTCGTAGAAGACGGCAAGGTGGAATGCCCGCTGCACGAGGCGGTGTTCGACGTCAAAACCGGCCAGTGTCTGCACGGCCCCGGAGGACGCAACCTCAACCGTTACCCGGTTCGGGTCTTTGAAAACCAGATTCAGATTACCTTTGTTGAGGAGACCGTGGCATGAGCGACACGCTGAACTACAACCCGGCGCTGCCGGAAAGCCGCCAGTTTACCCCGCCGGCAGAGGGCGGTAATGGCGCCATTCACAAGCCGGGCGAGTACCAGAACCTGATCTGGCAGACCCGCAGCCGTGAGCCGGAAAGCTGGGAGGTGAAGCTGATTGCGACGCTGGAAGAGCTTTTCGAACAGGGCGTTGAAACCCTGCCGGAGCTGGTAAACGGGCTGAACGCGGTGCGCATGCACGACCAGCAGGGCGAGCCGTGGAGCGACGCCAGCTTCCAGGCATTCTTACAGGTTAACGGCTACTGAGGGCAATGCGATGACAACGACCGTACAACACTATCTGGATAAAGGCCTGCGCGGCCTCTGGTATCCGGTGCTGGCGAGCTGGGAAGTGCAGTCTGCTCCTGTGGGCATCACCCGCCTGGGCGAGCAGATTGTGGTCTGGCGCAACAAAGACGGCCAGGTGCAGGCGCTGGAGGACCGTTGTCCGCACCGCGGCGCGCGCCTGTCTATGGGCTGGAACCTCGGCGACCGCATCGCCTGCTGGTATCACGGCGTAGAGGTGGCGGGCAACGGCGAGGTGAAAGACGTGCCCGCTGTGGATAAATGTCCGCTGGTCGGCCAGCAGTGCGTGCGCAGCTATAACGTGCAGGAGGCGCACGGCGCCATCTTCCTCTGGTTTGGCGTCACCGCGGATCAGCAGCCGGACGAACTGACCTTCCCGGATGAACTCGCCGACACGGAAAACTTCAGCAACTTCCTCTGCACCGCCGCGTGGAAATGCAATTACCAGTACGCGCTGGAAAACGTGATGGACCCGATGCACGGCACCTATCTGCACTCCTCCTCGCACTCGATGGCGGAAGGGGATCGCAAGGCCGACATGGTGCTCCAGCCGACCAAAACCGGCTTTATCTTTGAGAAGAAAGGGCAGAGCGGCGTCAACTTCGACTGGGTGGAGCTGGGCAACAGCGGCACCTGCTGGATGCGTCTCTCCATTCCGTACAAGAAGCGTTTCGGGCCGGGCGGCCACTTCTTTATCGTCGGCATGGTGGTGCCGGAAGATAACGACAACTGCCGCGTCTTCTTCTGGCGCATTCGCCGGGTGCAGGGCTGGCAGCGCGATATGTGGCGCTTCATGTACCGCAACCGGCTGGAAAAACTGCACTGGGAAGTGCTGGAGCAGGACCGCGTGGTGCTGGAGAGCCTGGCGCCAAACGCCCGCGATCATGAATACCTGTATCAGCACGACGTTGGCCTCTCGCGCCTGCGTCGCATGATGCAAAAGGCCGCCAAAGAGCAGCTGGCGATGCGTGAAGCACAGCAGGGGGCCGCCTGATGAACGGGCTGCTGAGCGGTAAGCGCATCGTCATAACCGGCGCCGCGCGCGGGCTGGGCTACCACTTTTCCCAGGCCTGCGCGGAGCAGGGCGCGGCGGTGGTGATGTGCGACATCCTCAAAGGCGAGCTGGCCGAGAGCGCCCACCGGCTGAGCGAGCGGGGATATGCGATCGAATCGCACGTTATCGATCTGGCCGATCCGCAGTCCATTGAGCAGGTGTTCAGCGCGATTGGCGAGCAGGGGCTGATTGACGGCCTGGTGAACAACGCGGCGATGGCGACGGGCGTCGGCGGCAAAAATATGCTCGATTACGATCCGGATCTCTGGGATCGGGTGATGAGCGTCAATGTCAAAGGCACCTGGCTGGTGACGCGCGCCGCGGTGCCGCTGCTGCGCGAGGGGGCGGGCATCGTGAACGTCGCGTCCGACACCGCACTGTGGGGCGCGCCGCGCCTGATGGCCTACGTCGCCAGCAAGGGCGCCGTGATTGCCATGACCCGCTCAATGGCGCGCGAACTGGGTGAAAAGCGTATACGCATTAACGCCATCGCGCCGGGGCTAACCCGCGTCGAGGCGACGGAATATGTCCCCGCCGAACGGCATCAACTCTACGAAAACGGCCGCGCGTTAACCGGGGCACAGCAGCCGGAAGACGTCACCGGCAGCGTGGTCTGGCTGTTAAGCGATCTGTCGCGGTTCATCACCGGACAGCTGATCCCGGTCAACGGCGGTTTTGTCTTTAACTAAGGTAGGGCGATGATGGCAAACGATCAGGAAGTGAAGTATCTGGTGCCGGGGCTGGAGCGCGGTTTACAGCTGCTGTTGGCCTTTGGCGAGCAGCATCGCGATCTGACCTTTGCCGAACTGCATCGGCTGGTGGATATGCCGAAGGCCACCGCCTATCGCGTGGTACAGACGCTGGAGTACATGGGATTTCTGGAGCGCAACACGCGCACCAATACCTTTTCGCTGGGCATGAACGTGCTGCGTCTTGGCTTTGAGTACATCGCCTCGCTGGACGTGGCGCAGGTCGGCCAGCCGGTGATCGAGCAATTGCGCGACGTGAGCCAGTGCAGCAGCCATCTGGCGATCCGCGACGGGCGCGACATTATCTATATCGCCCGCGTCAGCGCCGCCGGGTCGCGTATCAACCAGGTCAGCATTGGTACCCGTCTGCCGGTGCACTGCACCTCGCTGGGCCGCATGCTGTTGACCGATATTTCCCGCGCTGATTTCGAACAGCTGTTCCCGCATGAGCGCCTGCCGGGCAACACGCCGGGGCAGCTTCACGACCGCGAAGCCCTGTGGCAGATGGTGCAGCAGGACAAAGCCCGCGGGTATGTCATTGGCGAATCCTTCTTCCGCCACGGCATCTCTTCCATCGTCTACCCGGTGTATGACCGAAGCGGCCGCGTGGCGGCGGTGGTCAGCATTCTGGTGCCGTCGGAGGAGATCCCACTGAGCGACCGCGAGCGCCTGCAAAACGAGGTTCGCCTTGCGGCGGATAAAATTTCTGGCTTCTTAGGGTATCTGTCACAGGCCAGTTAAATCAGTGAGTTAACGTCAGGCGCTTGACTGCGTCGGGCATGTTTTACGCCCAATCTGGGCCAGATGAGGCAACGAACGATGAGTATAACCGGAATTGAAAAGCTGGAATTTGGTGTGGAAGATCTGACGCACTGCGCCAAATTTATGCGTGATTTTGGCCTGACGGGCGATGCCAGCGGCCAGCGTTTCACCACCCTGAGCGGCGCGCGCGTGGAGCTTAACCCGATCGACAGCCCCGACCTGCCGCCCGCGTTTGAAGCGGGCAACACTCTGCGCCGCATGACCTGGGCGGTTGCCAGACAGTCTGAGCTGGACGCGCTGCGCCCGAAGCTGGCGCAACAGCCAGGTTTTCGTGAAGTGGGCGACGCGCTGGAATGCCTGGATCCGAACGGCATGACGCTGCGCGTGCAGGTGACCCAGCAGACCGACGTGGAGCTTAACGTCGAGCCAATAAACCAGTGGGGCGACGCCCGCCGTATCGACACGCCCAGCCCGGTTTACGATCGCGCCCAGCCGATCAACGCGGGGCATGTGGTGTTCTTCGTGGAAGAGTTGGCGGCAGTAGAGAAATTCTACCGCGAGGTGCTCGGCTTCCAGGTCTCGGATCGCTATATCAACCGCGCCGTGTTCCTGCGCTGCGGGGCGCGTGGCGGCCATCACAACCTGTTCTTGCTGCAACTGCCGAACCGCAAGCGCGGCCTCAACCATGTGGCCTTCACCGTGCGCGACATCCACGAGGTGATCGGCGGCGGTATCGCGATGAATAAACATGACTGGAGCACCTTTATCGGGCCGGGCCGTCATCCGGTGTCGTCGGCGTACTTCTGGTACGTCAACAGCCCGACCGGCGGCGCGTTTGAGTATTACACCAACGACGACTACCTGACCGAAAACTGGCAGCCGCGTGAGCTGGAGCACTCCCTGGTCTCCTTTACCGAATGGGCGGTGGAGGGCGGGATTGACCACGACACGCGCCGTCAGCAGAAAAAGCCGGAGGCGGTATGACATCGCGCATTGTCATTATCGGCGGCGGCCAGGCGGGCGGCTGGGCGGCGAAAACCCTGCGTGACGAGGGCTTCGACGGCGAGATTTGCGTGGTAGCGGAAGAGGAATGGGATTTCTACGAGCGGCCGCCGCTGTCAAAAGCGTCTCTGCTGGAGCCGGACGCGGCGCTTCCGCGGCTGTTTAGCGAAGAAGCGCAGCAGGCGCTGAACCTGATCTGGTACCGCCCGCTGCGTGCTGAATCAGTCGATCGTGAAGAGAAAATCGTGCGTTTAAGCAACGGCGAACGTCTTAGTTACAACATCCTTTTAATCGCTACCGGCGGGCGGGCGCGCCTGCCTTCGCAGGCGTGGGCCAGCCATCCGCAGGTCTACACCCTGCGCCACTGGCAGGACGCGCAGCGCCTGAAAAGTCGCCTGTCGGAAAGTCACAAACTGGCGATTATCGGCGGCGGCTGGATTGGCCTTGAGATTGCCGCTTCCGCGCGGAAAAGCGGCGTGGCGGTCACCCTGTTCGAGCAGCAGCCTGCGCTCTGCATGCGCTCGGTGAGCGGCGAGGTGTCCCAGCGCCTGGAGGCCATCCACCGCGAGCAGGGGGTGGAGATCCGTACCGGTTGCGGCGCGCTGGAGCTGGAGGACGACGGCGGACTGCCGGTCATCCACTGCGACGGCAACCGTGAAACCTTTGATGCGGTCGTGGTCGGGATCGGCGTCGATCTCAATCTGGAGCTGGCGCTTGATGCGGGGCTGAAAACCGGGCGCGGGATCGTGGTGGATGCCCATGGACGCACCTCGGATCCATTCATCTTTGCCGCAGGAGATGTCGCCCAGCACCATCACTACGGCCTGTGCATCCAGTCCTGGGCCTTCGCCCAGAATCAGGCGGTGGCGACGGCGAAAGCGATGCTCAACCGCGATGCGCCAGGTTATGACGACGCGCCGTGGCTGTGGTCGGATCAATATCAGCACAATATTCAGATCCTCGGTATTCCGCAGCCGGAGAGTAAAACGATAGTGCGTGAAGATGCGCTGTTCTTCTCGCTGGATGAAAACGGGCGGCTGACGCAGCTGGTGGCGTTCAACGATGCGCGCACCGTCAAGCTGGCGAAGCGCTGGATGGCGGCGGGGCGGGATCTGTCGAACGTACCGCTTGCCGACCCGACATTTTCACTGATGTCACTGCGATAGCTAACCCGCACCCGTAGGGGGAGAGATGACCACACTAGAGACGAACACCGCGCCGGTTGAGGCGAGCGGTGAGGGGACCCGCACGCCCGAAAAAGCGGTGCGCTGGGCCATCCCGCTGTCGCTGCTGGCCTGCGTGCTGCTGGCGTTTTTCGACAAAATCAGCATCGCGGCGCTCTTTTCGGATACCCATTTCC
The DNA here is from genome assembly GCF_048284255.1 of Enterobacter cloacae complex sp.6700776. Lineage (NCBI taxonomy): Bacteria > Pseudomonadati > Pseudomonadota > Gammaproteobacteria > Enterobacterales > Enterobacteriaceae > Enterobacter > Enterobacter cloacae complex sp.6700776. Next base: position 90,726 of record NZ_JBLVYK010000002.1, read on the forward strand.
AGCAGGCGATGGGCATTGATTTCGACACCACGCGCCTCGGCATATTGATGAGCGCCTTCCTGCTGAGCTACGGCTTTTCGTCGGTATTTTTGAGCGGTTTAGGCGACAAAATCGCGCCGCTGCGCCTGCTCACCGGGATGATGGCTGTGTGGTGCGTGCTGATGGTGACGATGGGCTTTACCCATAACTACACGCTGATGATCGTCCTGCGCATCCTGCTGGGCGTGGCGGAAGGGCCGCTGTTCCCGCTGGCTTTCGCCATCGTGCGCCACAACTTCCCGCAGCATCTGCAGGCGCGCGCCACCATGCTGTGGCTGCTGGGCACACCGGTAGGGGCGGCAATTGGCTTCCCGCTCTCCCTCTGGCTGCTGAACACCTTCGGCTGGCAGAGCACCTTCTTTGTCATGGCCATGCTTACCGTGCCGGTGCTTATCTTTGTACGCATCGGCCTGCGCGGGATCCGTCTGGAGGCTAAACCCGGCACTTCGCAGGCGTCACAGGACGAGCGGCGTGCCGCGCGGCGCGAGCTGTTCGTCAGCCCGCACTTCTGGATCATCTGCATCTTTAACATCGCGTTCCTGACCTACCTGTGGGGCATCAACGGCTGGCTGCCGGGCTACCTGATCAAAGGCAAAGGCATTCACCTTGAGCATGCAGGCTGGCTGTCGTCGATGCCGTTCATCGCCATGCTGGCGGGGGAAGTGATTGGCGCGTGGCTCTCGGACAGGGTCGATAAGCGCGCGGCGGCCTGCTTTATCTCGATGGCGGGGGCGGCGGTGGGGCTGGCGGCGGTGATGCACCTCGATACCCCGCTCGCCGTCATCGCGGCGATGAGCTTCAGCACCTTTATGTGGGGCACCGGCGCGCCCAACATTTTCGCCCTGCTGGCGAAGGCCACCCATCCCCGGGTGAGCGCCACGGCGGGCGGCATTTTCAACGGGCTGGGAAACTTTGCAGGCGCGCTGTCGCCGGCGGTGATGGGCGCGCTTATCGCCTTCACCCACAGCATGGATTCCGGGCTGATTTTTCTGGCGGTGATGGCGGCGGTGGGCTGCGTCCTGTTACTGCCGCTGCTGAGACGTTACTGAGGAGAGTGTCATGACTGATTCAACCGTAACCCACAAAACGGGCATCAAACCTGACCATCTGACGATGGAAGAGTGGGTCGAGTCGCGCATCGCGCGCTTCGAAGGCCGTAAATACGACTGGAACGCGCTGAAGTTCCAGGCCGATTTTGACCCGAAATACCGCCGGGCGCAGATGCGCTACATCGGCACCGGCGCAACCGGCGTGGCGAACGACACCAATACCGTGCAGGCGGACCATTTTACCTTCTCCACCATGGTACTGCCGTCGAAGTGCGAAGGGCCGCTGCACCTGCACGACGACGTGGAAGAGGTGTTCTTCATGCTCAAGGGGCAGATCACGCTGATGATCCAGGACGGCGACAACTACACCGAAACCGTGCTGCGCGAGCGTGACCTGATCTCCGTCCCGCCGGGCATCTATCGCGGCCTGTTTAACCACGGGGAAGAGGAGGCGCTGATGTGCGTCATGCTGGGAACCAACAAGCCGGAAATCCCGACCTATCCGTCCGACCATCCGCTCTCGAAAGTGAAGCGGAACTAAGGGGGCGCCATGACGGGTTTTCGTGAACAGGGAAGCGGCATTCCGCTGATGCTGCTACACGGGATCAGCTCTGGCGCTGCGTCCTGGCACAAGCAGATGGCGCTGAACGGTTTTCGCGTGCTGGCGTGGGACATGCCCGGTTATGGCGAAAGCCCGATGCTGGCCGTCGCGCGGGCAAACGCGGGGGATTACGCCGACGTGCTGGCGGCGATGCTGGATCGCGCCGGTGTCTGGCAGGCGGTGCTGGTGGGCCATTCCCTGGGGGCACTGGTCGCAAGTGCCTTTGCGGCGAAGTTCCCGGATCGCGTCATTCATCTTGTACTGGCCGACGCTGCGCAGGGCTACGGCAATGCCGCGCCGGAGCAGCGGGAGCAGGTCTGGCGCAACCGCGAGCAGCAGATGGCGTTGGGCGGCGAAATCCTCGCCCAGACCCGTGCCGCGAAGCTGCTGCGCCCCGGCGCGCGCGCGGAAGATATCGCCACCGTCGCGGCGGGCATGCGCACGCTGCGCCCGGAAGGCTACCTTGCCGCCGCGTGGATGCTGGCGCATGACGACATTCACGGCTGGCTTAAACGATACTCCGGCACGTTTGAAGTCTGGTGCGGCGAGCAGGACGCGATAACGCAGCCCGAACTGGTGCAGGGGCTGGCGCTGCGCTACGGCATGCCGTTTACCGCCATTCCGCAGGCCGGGCACGCCAGCTATCTCGATAACGACGTGTTTTTCAACCAACAGCTTTTACGCATTAACGAAGAGGTGCGCGATGAATGCACAAATTGACGGGCGCGTAGCGGTAGTCACCGGCGGTTCTTCTGGCATTGGCTTTGAAACGCTGCGCCTGCTGCTGGGTGAAGGGGCGAAAGTCGCCTTCTGCGGCCGTGACCCGGATCGGCTCGCCAGCGCCCATGCGACGCTGCAAAACGAATTCCCCCACGGGGAGATTTTTTCTTACCGCTGCGACGTGCTGAACGCCGACGAGGTTCAGGCCTTTGCGGATGCGGTGCAGGCGCGCTTTGGCGCGGCTGATCTGCTGATCAACAACGCCGGGCAGGGCTACGTGGCGCACTTCCATGACACCCCGCGCGAGGCGTGGCTGCACGAGGCAGAGCTGAAGCTGTTTGGCGTCATCAATCCGGTGCAGGCGTTTCAGCCGCTGCTGGAGCAGTCAGACATTGCCTCTGTTACCTGCGTCAACTCCCTGCTGGCGCTACAGCCGGAGGAGCACATGATCGCTACCTCCGCTGCTCGTGCCGCGCTGCTGAACATGACGCTGACGCTCTCGAAAGAACTGGTGGGTAAAGGCATTCGCGTCAATTCCATTTTGCTCGGCATGGTGGAGTCCGGCCAGTGGCAGCGCCGCTTTGAAAACCGGGCGGACAAAAGCCAGAGCTGGCAGGAGTGGACGGCGGATATCGCGCGCAAGCGCGGCATTCCAATGGCGCGCCTCGGCAAGCCGCAGGAGCCCGCGCAGGCGCTGCTGTTCCTCGCCTCGCCGCTGGCCTCGTTTACCACCGGCGCCGCGCTGGACGTTTCCGGCGGCTTCTGTCGCCATCTGTAAGGACGCATCATGAAAAAGGTAATGTTGATTGGTTTTGGTGCCATGGCGCAGGCGGTGATTGAGCGCCTGCCCGCCGGTGTGGCTATCGGCTGGATCGTGGCGCGCGCGTCTCACCATGCCGCCATTCACGACCAGTTTGGCGATGCGGTCGAGGCGCTGTCGTCGCCAATGGCGTGCGCGCAAACGCCGGATCTGGTGCTGGAATGCGCCAGCCAGCAGGCGGTGGCCCAGTACGGGGAAGAGATCCTGCGTCGCGGCTGGCATCTGGCCGTCATTTCCACCGGCGCGCTGGCGGACAGCGCGCTGGAGCAGCGTCTGCTCGCCGCGGGCGGAAAACTGACTCTGCTTTCCGGTGCAGTGGCCGGTATCGACGGGCTGGCGGCAGCGAAAGAGGGTGGGCTTGAACGCGTCACCTATCAGTCGCGCAAAAGCCCGGCCAGCTGGCGCGGCAGCTATGCCGAGCAGCTTATCGATCTGAATTCAGTGGCTGAGGCAAAGGTCTTTTTTGAAGGCAGCGCTCGCGAGGCGGCGCGGCTGTTCCCGGCGAACGCCAACGTAGCGGCGACCGTGGCGCTCGGCGGCGTCGGGATGGATGACACCCGCGTGCAGCTGATGGTTGACCCGGCAACGAAACGTAACACCCACACGCTGCACGTCGAAGGGCTGTTTGGCGAATTCCATCTGGAGCTGAGCGGGCTGCCGCTGGCGTCTAACCCTAAAACCTCCACCCTGGCGGCACTGAGCGCGGTGCGCGCCTGCCGCGAGCTGGCCCTGAGCTGAGGAGTGACGATGGACGATCTGAAGATTTTTATCGGCGGCCAGTGGCGACACGGCGGAGGTAACCCGATGCAGAGCCACTTCCCGGCAGACGGGTCGATCAACGCGACGCTGAACGCCGCCAGTCTGGATGACCTGGAGGAGGCGGTAGACGCCGGAGAGCGCGCGTGGCGCGATCCCGCCTGGCGTAACAGCCTTCCGCACGTGCGGGCGAAGATCCTGCACAAGGTGGCGGATCTTATTGAATCCCGTGTGGATGAACTGGCGCAGATGCAGAGCCGGGATAACGGCAAGCCGCTGGCGGAAGCGTGCGGGCTGGTGATGAGCGCGGCGGGAACGGCGCGCTACTTTGCCGCCGCCTGCGAGCTGCTGGAAGGGGAACTTCCGACACCGCGCCAGCCGGATCTGCTGACGCTGAGCCGCTACGAGCCCCTTGGCGTGGTAGCGGCCATCACGCCGTGGAACTCGCCGATTGCCAGCGAAATGCAGAAGGTCGCACCGGCGATTGCCGCCGGGAACGCGGTGATCCTCAAGCCCGCCGAAGCCACGCCGCTGATGGCGCTGGAGTTGGCGCGGATTTTTGAACAGGCCGGGCTGCCCGCCGGGCTGCTGAGCGTGCTGCCGGGCAAAGGCTCGGTGATTGGTGATGCGCTGGCGCGTCATCCTCGCGTGCGCAAAATTTCCTTTACCGGCGGAACCACTACGGGCCGTCATCTGGCGCACGTGGCGGCGGAAAAACTGATCCCGGCCTCGCTGGAGCTGGGCGGCAAATCGCCGACTATCGTGCTGGAGGATGCCGATATCGAACAGGCGGTGCGTGGGATCTGCTACGGCATTTTCAGCTCGGCAGGGCAGGCGTGCATCGCCGGATCGCGGCTGTTTATCCACGAGAGTATTTACGCCCCGCTGATGGCGAGGCTGCTGGAATTAACTCGCGGGCTGCGCGTCGGGCATCCGTTTACCGACGGCGTGCATGTCGGACCGCTGATCGGCGAGAAACATCGCCAGAGCGTGATCGAGTACGTCGAACTGGCGAAGCGGGAAGGGGGCCGCGTGCTGTGCGGCGGCGAGATCCCCGCCGATCCCGCTCTGGCAAACGGTAGCTTCTTCCAGCCAACCATTATCGAAGGGCTACACAACAGCGCCCGCGCATGTCAGGAAGAGATCTTCGGCCCGGTGCTGGTGGCGATGCCGTTTGGCGATGAAGCGGCGCTTATTCGCGAGGCGAACGACTCGGTTTACGGCCTGGCGGCGGGGATCTGGACGCGCGATACCGGGCGCGCCCTGCGTCTCAGCGAGCAGCTGGAGGCAGGCACGGTGTGGATCAACACCTACAAGGTTTTTGCGATTTCGACCCCGTTCGGGGGCTTTAAAGAGAGCGGTCTGGGCCGCGAGAAGGGTATCCAGGGGCTGAAAGCCTGGATGCAACAAAAGAGCATTTATCTGGCGACGGGTAACAGCGTCAACCACTGGTGCGACTGAGAAAGGGTGAGCAATGAGCGAAATGATAACCGTCGGCGACGCCATCGCCAGAACGCTGGAGCAGTATCAGGTTGAGGCCATCTACGGCGTCATCTCCATTCACAACCTGCCGATAGCGGATGCGGTTGGGCAGCGGGGCAATATCCGCTTTGTACCCGCGCGCGGTGAAGCCGGTTCCGTCACCATGGCCGATGCTCACGGGCGCTTTTCCGGCCTCGGCGTGGCGCTGACCAGCACCGGCGCGGGGGCCGGGAACGCGGTAGGCGCGCTGGTGGAAGCGATGAATGCCTGCACGCCGCTGCTGCATTTAACCGGGCAGGTAGAGAAAGCCTGGCTGGACGCCGACACCGGGTTTATCCATGAAACCCGCGATCAGCTGACCTTCCTGAAGGCCAGCTCAAAACGGGCGTACCGTATCAGCAATGCGAATCAGGCGATAGCCATTCTGCATAAAGCCATCCAGGACGCGCAGACCCCGCCGTGCGGACCGGTTTCGGTGGAAATCCCGATTGATATTCAGGGCGCCAAAATTCCGCTGTCGCTGGTAACCGCCCCGGTCAAACCGGCATCGGTTCCAGCCGTGGATACCGGGATGGTTGACGCGCTGTGGGCGCAGCTCAAACAGGCGAAACAGCCGCTGCTGTGGCTGGGCGGCGGGGCGCTGGGAAGCGCTGAGGCGGTGAAAAAACTGGCGGATGCGGGCATCACCGTGATTTCCAGCACCCACGCGCGCGGCGTGCTGCCGGACGACCACCGCGCCAGCCTGCGGGCGTTCCACAACTCGCCGTCGGTGGAGGCGCTGATTGCGCAGTGTGATTTTACGCTGGTGGCCGGTTCACGTCTGCGCAGCAACGAAACCCGCTCCTGGACGCTTGAGCTGCCGTCCCCGTGCGTGCAGATTGATATCGACCCGGCGGCGGCCAGCCGTAACTACCTGATGGATAGCACGTTGATAGCAGATTGTTCAGCGCTGCTTGGCGCGCTGGCTAAAAAAGTGCAGAGCCGCGAGTGGGGCAACGCCCAGTGGGATATGCAGGTGCAGCAGGCGGTCGGGCAAGCTGAGCAGGGGCTGCGCGAGCAGTGCGGCGCCTATGCGAAGCTTAACGACGCCATAGAAAAAGCCCTGCCGAAAGACGGCCTGCTGGTGCGCGATATCACCGTGTCCGGCAGCCTGTGGGGTAGCCGTCTGTTCAGGGCTAACGGTCCGCTGCTGAACATTCACTCCCTCGCCGGGGCGATTGGTATGGGACTGCCGATGGCCATCGGCACCGCGATTGCTAACCCGCAGCGCAGGGTGGTGGGACTGGTGGGCGACGGCGGCCTGAGCCTGAATTTAGGCGAGCTGGCGACGCTGGCGCAGGAGAAAGCCAACGTGACGCTGCTCATCATGAACGACGGGGGCTACGGCGTAATGCGCGGTATTCAGGATAAATATTTTGGCGGGCGTCAGTATTATAACGAACTGCATACACCGGACTTTACCCTGCTGGCGCAGGCGATTGGCCTACAGGCCTGGAGCGTTGAGCGGGCTGAGGACTTTGATGCGGTGATGACGGAAGCGCTGGCGATGCCGGGGCCGTCGGTGGTGGAAGTGCGGATGGGGCAGATTGGCGCCCTGAAGTTTGCCGGGCCGCCACAGAAAACGCTGTACTGATTGAGCCTTGTTGCCCGGTAGCGCGGCGCGCACCGGGCCGAAGTTTTATTTAATTCCGTCTGCCGCCATGCGGTCACGGATATGCTGCGCGCGTTCAACGGAGGCCGGGTGATCGTCAAACATGGAGCTTTGACGGCCTTCCTCCAGTTTCGCCAGTTTTTCGAAGCTGGTGGCTAAACCCGATGGATTGATGCCGCGTTTGCGCAACAGATCGTAAGAGTAGTCATCCGCTTCCGACTCCTGACGCTGGGAGAACTGGGAGTTAACCAGTTTCTCACCCACGTCGCCCAGCTGCGACTGGGACAGGCTGCCGACAATGCCGCCCGCAGAGGCCGCCGCAGCACGCACGGCATTGGTGCCCAGCGCAACCTGCATCCCTTTCTTCACGTGACCGAGAGCAACGTGACCCATTTCATGGCCGATCACCGCTTCCACTTCGTTGTCGGTCATCATGTCCATCAGGCCGCTGTAAACGCGGATACAGCCGTTAGCCATCGCGAAGGCGTTTACGTCTTTCGCCATATACACCTTGTAGTTCACCGGCTGACCGTTAATGTTGTCGCCCAGCGCGGAAGCAATCTTGTTCAGACGCTGCGTGTAGGTGCTGTTTGCCGGGGCAAGCGTAGCTTTTCCATCCATATCCTTACAGGCCTCGTCGCTCAGCGCTTTCACCTGCGCATCGCTCAATGAGTAGGCCTGAAAAGCTTCTGCGCCTGAGGTCATCAGGCCGTTAGAATCCATATTCTGACAGCCGCTTAGCAGGAGCGTTGTTCCCACAGCCAGCCCAATTGCACGCATTTTCATGATGTTGCTTCCGTACTCGTTAATCTGAATTAATTCCGAAAAATGCACCGTCAACGAAGCCGGTGTCGGGCTAAGTATAAGGAATATCTACAGGGGCGGGCGAGTAGATTGCGCAACATGCGAGCATGATCCAGAGATTTCTTAAGCTGCAAAAGAATGGTCCATGTACATGCCCTGCGGCTTGGGTTACATTGTTGGCACTTTTTTCCGGCGTAGCCCAAAACGCGCTGTCGTCAAGGGCATGGCCTTTAACAGTCCGATCTGGAGTTAAAATGTCCTCACGTAAAGAGCTTGCTAATGCTATTCGTGCGCTGAGCATGGACGCAGTACAGAAAGCCAAATCCGGCCACCCGGGCGCCCCTATGGGCATGGCTGACATCGCCGAAGTCCTGTGGCGTGATTTCCTTAACCACAACCCGCAGAACCCGGCATGGGCAGACCGCGACCGTTTCGTGCTGTCTAACGGCCATGGCTCTATGCTGATCTACAGCCTGCTGCACCTCACTGGCTACGATCTGCCAATCGAAGAGCTGAAAAACTTCCGTCAGCTGCACTCCAAAACTCCAGGTCACCCGGAAGTGGGCTACACCGCTGGCGTTGAAACCACTACCGGTCCGCTGGGTCAGGGCATTGCGAATGCCGTGGGTATGGCGATTGCTGAGAAGACCCTGGCGGCACAGTTCAACCGTCCTGGCCACGACATCGTTGACCACTTCACCTATGCGTTCCTGGGCGACGGCTGCATGATGGAAGGCATTTCTCACGAAGTGTGCTCCCTGGCAGGCACCCTGAAGCTGGGTAAACTGGTTGCGTTCTACGACGACAACGGCATCTCCATCGACGGTCACGTTGAAGGCTGGTTCACTGACGACACCGCCGCACGTTTCGAAGCCTACGGCTGGCACGTTGTGCGCGGCGTTGATGGCCACGATGCTGACTCGATTAAACGTGCCGTAGAAGAAGCGCGCGCCGTGACCGACAAACCGTCCCTGCTGATGTGCAAAACCATCATCGGCTTCGGTTCTCCGAACAAAGCGGGCACTCACGACTCCCACGGCGCACCACTGGGCGACGCGGAAATCGCACTGACCCGTGAAGCGCTTGGCTGGAAACACCCTGCCTTCGAAATCCCATCTGAAATCTACGCGCAGTGGGATGCGAAAGAAGTGGGCCAGGCGAAAGAAGCAGCCTGGAACGAGAAGTTCGCGGCTTACGCGAAAGCCTTCCCACAGGAAGCGGCTGAATTCACCCGTCGTATGAAAGGCGACATGCCGTCTGACTTCGACGCGAAAGCGAACGAGTTCATCGCGAAGTTGCAGGCGAACCCGTCTAAAATCGCCAGCCGTAAAGCGTCTCAGAATGCGATCGAAGCGTTTGGTCCTCTGCTTCCAGAATTCCTCGGCGGCTCCGCTGACCTGGCGCCATCTAACCTGACCCTGTGGTCTGGCTCTAAGCCAATCAACGAAGACACTGCCGGTAACTACATCCATTATGGTGTACGTGAATTCGGGATGACCGCGATTGCCAACGGTATCGCTCTGCACGGTGGTTTCCTGCCGTACACCTCTACCTTCCTGATGTTTGTGGAATATGCACGTAACGCCGTGCGTATGGCTGCGCTGATGAAACAGCGTCAGGTGATGGTCTACACCCACGACTCCATCGGTCTGGGCGAAGACGGTCCAACTCACCAGCCAGTAGAGCAGGTAGCTTCCCTGCGCGTGACCCCGAACATGAGCACATGGCGTCCATGTGACCAGGTTGAATCTGCGGTGGCGTGGAAATACGGCGTTGAGCGTCAGGACGGCCCGACCGCGCTGATCCTCTCCCGTCAGAACCTGGCGCAGCAGGAACGTACCCCAGAGCAGCTGGCAAACATCGCCCGCGGTGGTTACGTGCTGAAAGATTGCGCGGGCCAGCCTGAGCTGATCTTCATCGCGACCGGTTCAGAAGTTGAACTGGCCGTTGCAGCATGGGAAAAACTGACTGCTGAAGGCGTGAAAGGGCGCGTGGTTTCCATGCCGTCTACCGATGCGTTCGACAAGCAGGATGCCGCGTACCGCGAATCTGTACTGCCTAAAGCGGTCTCCGCTCGCGTGGCAGTGGAAGCGGGTATTGCTGATTACTGGTTCAAATACGTGGGCCTGAACGGCGCTATCGTCGGTATGACCACCTTCGGTGAATCTGCTCCGGCAGAGCTGCTGTTCGAAGAGTTCGGCTTCACCGTTGAGAACGTTGTCGCTAAAGCGAAAGAACTGCTGTAACTCTCCCAGTGAGGCAAAACGGGTCGCTCAGGCGGCCCGTTTTTATTTTGGTGGTATTTTCTTTGGTGTTAACAACATATATTTGGTGATTTCCATCACAAATACGAAAAGTTATAATATGTTTAATTTGCAATGGATATCACATATATAGACTTGCTTTTTAATTTCTTGTTTTTAACGATCTGTTTTTATTCGTTTTATTAAAATCCACTCTGACATGCTCGCTATTTTCTCTCCGTTTGATTTCATTTTACCGCAGGCGTATTTTGTTTTTAGCGATACGTTGTACCTTAAAAATAAAATAAGGATGATATATGCGGTTAATTGATTATTTCCCTGAATCCTCAATATCAATAAAATCCGCAGCAAAGGACTGGCAGGAAGCCATTGATTTTTCCATGTCGTCTTTGCTGCAAAATCATTATATTAATGCTGATTATATTGAAGCAATTAAAACCTCGACGCTCACTAATGGTCCTTATTACATTCTCGCTCCGGGTGTAGCAATGCCTCATGCCCGTCCGGAGTGCGGTGCCTTAAAAACAGGTATGTCATTAACGCTTCTTAAACAGGAAGTGCAGTTTGCCGACGACGATGAGCCAGTAAAATTACTCATTGGTTTATCTGCGGCGGATGCGGATTCACATATCGACGCTATCCAGGTATTAAGCGAATTATTATGTGAAGAAGATATGCTGTCAGCGTTGTTAACCGCTAAGTCAGAAAAGCAACTGGCGGATATTATCGCTCGCGCATAATTATTCTCTCCTTAACAGGATATTATTATGGAACACAAGTCTGCTCGTGCAAAGGTCCAGGCTTTTGGGGGCTTTTTGACTGCAATGGTCATCCCGAATATTGGCGCTTTTATTGCCTGGGGATTTATTACCGCATTATTTATACCAACCGGATGGATGCCAAATGAGCATTTCGCCAAAATTGTCGGACCGATGATCACCTATTTACTGCCGGTGATGATTGGCTCTACCGGTGGACACCTGGTTGGCGGCAAACGTGGGGCGGTGATGGGGGGGATCGGCACTATCGGCGTGATCATCGGCGCGGATATTCCTATGTTCCTCGGCTCAATGATCATGGGGCCACTCGGCGGCCTGGTGATTAAGCATATCGACCGAATGCTGGATAAACGCATTCCAGCGGGTTTTGAGATGGTCATCAACAACTTCTCGCTGGGTATTGCGGGCATGATCCTCTGCCTGCTGGGGTTTGAAGTCATCGGTCCTGCGGTGTCGATTGCCAATAACTTTATCAAAGAGTGTATTGAATCACTGGTACATGCAGGCTACTTGCCGCTGCTGTCGTTGATTAACGAACCGGCAAAAATCCTGTTTTTAAATAACGCTATCGATCAGGGGGTTTATTATCCGCTGGGGATGCAGCAGGCTTCCGAGACGGGTAAATCCATCTTCTTTATGGTGGCCTCCAACCCCGGGCCGGGTTTAGGCCTGCTGCTGGCTTTTGCTTTTTTCGGCAAAGGAATGGCGAAAAAGTCAGCCCCCGGCGCGATGATCATTCACTTCCTGGGCGGCATTCATGAGCTCTATTTCCCTTACGTACTGATGAAACCACTGACGCTGATTGCGATGATTGCTGGCGGCATGAGCGGGACGTGGGTATTTAACCTGTTAGGCGGTGGACTGGTGGCTGGCCCAAGTCCGGGTTCGATTTTCGCCTACCTCGCGTTAACGCCTAAAGGCGCATTCCTCGCCACGATTGCTGGCGTAACGGCAGGCACGTTGGTCACCTTTGCGGTCGCCTCTTTTATCCTGAAGATGGATAAAAATAGCGAAGCTGAAACGGAAGATACTTTCAATTATTCTGCCAACGCCGTAAAAGCCATGAAGCAGGAAGGCAAGTTTTCTTACCAGGATGTTAAGCATATCGCTTTTGTCTGCGATGCCGGAATGGGCTCTAGCGCTATGGGCGCGACGACATTCCGGAAGCGCCTGGAAAAAGCCGGACAAAATATCGAAGTAAAACATTATGCCATCGAAAATGTGCCTGACGACGCGGACATTATTGTTACCCATGCCAGCCTGGAGGGGCGCGCTAAACGGGTCAGTGACAAACCGTTAGTGTTGATAAAAAACTATCTCGGCGATCCGAAGCTTGACGAATTATTTAAGCATCTAACGGCGAATTAATCTATCTGGTTCCTGGAGTCATTATGAAAACGAAAGTGGCTGCCATTTATGGCAAGCAGGATGTTCGTATCCGCGAATTTGAACTGCCCGAAATAAGCGACAATGAACTGCTGGTGAGCGTAATTTCCGACAGCGTTTGTTTATCCACCTGGAAGGCAGCCAAATTAGGCAGTGAACATAAACGTGTGCCGGACGATCTGGAAAATCATCCGGTCATTACCGGACATGAATGCGCCGGGGTGATTGTTGAGGTCGGAAAAAACCTTACCGGGAAATATAAAAAAGGTCAGCGCTTTGTTTTACAACCGGCAATGGGATTGCCAAGCGGTTATTCCGCTGGATACAGCTACGAATATTTTGGCGGCAATGCGACGTATATGATTATTCCAGAGGTCGCGATTAATCTGGGCTGCGTTTTACCTTATCACGGCTCCTATTTTGCGGCAGCTTCGCTGGCGGAACCCATGTGCTGCATTATCGGCGCGTATAACGCCAATTATCATACGACGCAATATGTTTATGAGCACCGGATGGGTGTGAAACCGGGAGGTAAGATTGCGCTTCTGGCCTGCGCCGGGCCGATGGGAATTGGCGCTATTGATTATGCGATTAACGGCGGGATTCAGCCGTCGCGCGTTGTGGTGGTAGATATTGATGAGGCCCGCCTTGCGCAGGCGGAAAAACTCCTGCCGGTTGAGCTGGCGGCACAAAAGGGTATTGAGCTTATCTATGTCAATACCTCTGAACTGGAGAACCCGGCCGCTACGTTACGCGCATTAACTGACAATGCAGGCTTTGACGACGTGTTTGTCTATGCCGCGGTTCCGGCGGTCATTGAACTGGCAGACGATCTTCTCGCCGAGGACGGGTGCCTGAATTTCTTCGCCGGACCAACGGACAGCAATTTCAAGGTGCCGTTTAATTTTTACAACGTCCATTACAACAGTACCCACGTGGTGGGCACCTCCGGCGGCTCGACGGAGGACATGAAAGAGGCGATTGCGCTGAGTGCGACGGGCCAGCTTCAGCCGTCGTTTATGGTGACCCACATCGGCGGCCTTGATGCGGTGCCGCATACGGTACTCAACCTGCCGGACATTCCTGGAGGCAAGAAGCTTATCTATAACGGTGTCACCATGCCGTTAACGGCCATTGCCGATTTTGCCGAAAAGGGTAAAACCGATCCGCTTTTCCGGGAGCTGGCAAGGCTTGTGGAAGAGACTCACGGCATCTGGAATGAAAAAGCAGAGCGCTATTTGCTGGCGAAGTTTGGGGTGGATATTGGGGAGGCGGCAGCATGATGTCTCTGGCATGGCCGCTCTTTCGCGTTACGGAACAGGCGGCGCTGGCCGCCTGGCCGCAAACCGGATGCGGCGATAAAAACCAAATCGACGGGCTGGCGGTAACCGCCATGCGCGAGGCGCTAAACGCGATAGCGATTCGCGGGCGTATCGTCATCGGCGAAGGTGAGATTGACCATGCGCCAATGCTGTGGATTGGTGAGGAGGTTGGAAGCGGCGTCGGCCCGGCGGTAGATATTGCCGTCGACCCCATAGAGGGCACCCGCATGGTGGCGATGGGGCAAAGCAATGCTCTGGCAGTGATGGCGTTTGCGCCTGAGGGCAGCCTGTTTCATGCCCCTGATATGTACATGAAAAAACTGGTGGTTAACGCAGCGGCCGCCGGGGCAATCAGCCTCGATCTCCCGCTGGCAGAAAACCTTCGCAACGTTGCCCGGGCGCTGGGCAAGCCGCTGGAGCATCTGCGGATGGTGACGCTGGACAAACCGCGCCTGCAAAATGCAATTGCCGAGGCGACGCAGCTGGGCGTGAAAGTGTTTGCGCTGCCCGATGGCGATGTCGCTGCCAGCGTACTGACCTGCTTACAGGATAATCCTTATGATCTGATGTACACCACAGGCGGCGCGCCGGAAGGGGTGATCTCCGCCTGCGCGGTGAAAGCGCTGGGCGGCGATATGCAGGCGGAACTGATCGATTTCTGTGAAGCGAAAGGGGAGAGTCCTGAGAACCGTCGGGTCGCCATGCAGGAGCACCGCCGCTGTGCGGAGATGAAAGTGGAAGTCAATCGTATCTATACCCTTAGCGAACTGGTAAAGGGCAATGACATCCTGTTCAGCGCGACGGGCGTGACGGGCGGCGAACTGGTTAAAGGTATTCAACAGGTTGCGAAGGGTGTGCGCACGCAAACTTTACTGATCGGCGGCGCAGATCGAACGTGTAATATAATAGACTCTCTGCATTCACGGTGATTTATCGAGATACAAATGACGACGCTGACAGAAGACGATGTGCTTGAGCAACTGGATGCTCAGAATAACCTCCTCGCATTCATGACGACGGCACAGTCTTTTTTGCTCCAGGGCATTAAATGTTTTCTGCCGTCGCTGTTTGTCGATAACGATGAAGAGATCGTGGAATATGCAGTGAAGCCGTTACTCGCCCGGAGTGGGCCGCTTGATGACATTGATGTGGCGTTACGACTGATCTATGCGCTGGGGAAAATGGAAAAATGGCTCTACGCCGACATTACGCATTTTTCGCAGTTTTATCAGTATCTGAAAGAGCAGGATACGATCCCTGACTTCGCCGATGACATCACCTGGGATTTTATCAGCAACGTTAATTGCATCACCCGTAACGCGACGTTATTCAGCGCGCTGGAGTCGATGAAATTTGCTGACTTTGCCGCATGGTCTGAGGTGCGCTTTACCGCAATGATCAAGACGGCGCTCACCCTGGCGGTAACGACAATTTTAAAGGAACTGACGCCGTGAAAATTGGGCTAACGGTTAACGGGCTACATGTAGAAGCACATTACCCTGATGACGAAATCGAAAATGTTCATAAGCCTTTGCTGCGGCAACTGGCGAAACTGCATTCTGCCAGCGCCAGCAAACGTACGATTGTTTTTCTCAGCGCGCCGCCCGGGACGGGCAAATCCACGTTGACCGCCTTCTGGGAATTCCTCTCTCGTCAGATGGAGGGGATGCCGCCGATCCAGACGTTGCCGATGGATGGTTTTCATCACTACAACGCGTGGCTTGAGGCCCATAACCTGCGTGCGTACAAAGGCGCGCCCGAGACCTTTGATGTCGACAGGCTTGCGCAACATCTGCGGCAGATAAAAGAAGGCGACAGTACCTGGCCGCAGTATGACCGACAAACGCACGATCCTGTCGAAGAGGCTATTGTGGTAACGGCCCCTGTCGTGATTGTTGAGGGTAACTGGCTGCTGCTTGATGACGAACGATGGCGAACGCTGATGGAATACTGCGATTTTTCATTGTTCATTCGCGCGCCCGCTGAAGCGTTACGTACGCGCCTGGTAGGGCGTAAGCTGGCCGGGGGACTCTCTCAGGCCGACGCCGACGCGTTTTATGCGCGCACCGACGGGCCAAACGTGGAGCGTGTTTTGCGTCACAGCCGTTCTGCCAATGTGGAACTGATGATGTCGGCAAATGGCGAATACCGACTCGTCTGATCTTTCGCGGCGTTCCATGGGTGCAGCGGTCAACCCGCCGCGTTTTACGTGGCGGGAAGAAAAGGGATTATTCCGGAAAAATGTGATGGAGATCAGATAAAATCGCTCTTAATCTGGACAGAGATTCCTTTTATTCCCCGATTCGCTTATTCTTGCTGAAGCGTTTCAGTCGATTAAATGTTCGACAATTGACCAATCAATCGCAGTTTGTGACAGCAAGGATTCCCCTTCGGGCGTCGCTGGATTACTCTTTCAGCCACCTCAAACTCAGGGATAGCTTTGCAGGAGATCTATGACCGTACGCGTAGCGATTAATGGCTTCGGTCGCATCGGGCGCAACGTGGTTCGTGCTTTATATGAATCCGGGCGTCGTGCGGAAATCACCGTGGTGGCAATCAATGAACTGGCGGATGCTGCGGGCATGGTGCATTTATTGAAATATGACACCAGCCACGGTCGCTTTGCCTGGGACGTTCGCCAGGAAAGGGAACAGCTGTTCGTCGGTGACGATGCCATCCGCGTGCTGCATGAGAACAGTATTGAAGAGCTGCCCTGGCGCGAACTGGGTGTGGATGTGGTGCTGGACTGTACCGGCGTGTACGGTAACCGTGAACATGGCGAAGCGCATCTGAATGCTGGCGCGAAAAAAGTGCTGTTCTCCCATCCCGGCAGTCACGACCTCGACGCCACCGTCGTGTTTGGTGTCAACCAGCACGAGCTGCAGGCTGAACACCGCATTGTCTCCAACGCCTCCTGTACCACCAACTGCATTATTCCGGTCATTAAACTGTTAGACGATGCGTATGGCATTGAATCCGGTACCGTGACCACGATTCACTCCGCCATGCATGATCAGCAGGTTATCGACGCCTACCATCCGGATTTACGACGCACTCGCGCGGCGAGCCAGTCCATCATTCCGGTGGATACGAAACTGGCTGCCGGGATCACGCGTATTTTCCCGCAGTTTAACGACCGTTTCGAAGCGATTGCCGTGCGCGTCCCGACGATAAACGTCACCGCAATCGATCTTAGCGTGACGGTGAAAAAACCGGTAAAAGCCTGTGAAGTCAACCTGTTGCTGCAAAAAGCGGCACAGGGAGCATTTCATGGTATAGTTGACTATACGGAATTACCGTTGGTCTCAGTAGATTTTAACCACGACCCGCACAGCGCCATCGTGGATGGCACGCAGACGCGAGTCAGTGGTGCGCACCTCATCAAGACGCTGGTCTGGTGTGATAACGAATGGGGCTTTGCTAACCGAATGCTCGACACCACGTTAGCCATGGCCGCAAAAGGTTTCAGGTAGAGCGCACCTTGCGCTTGCAAAACTTTAAGAATCAACGAGAGGATTCACCATGTCTGTAATTAAGATGACCGATCTGGATCTGGCAGGTAAACGCGTTTTCATCCGTGCCGATCTGAACGTACCGGTTAAAGATGGCAAAGTGACCAGCGACGCGCGTATCCGTGCATCTCTGCCAACCATTGAACTGGCTCTGAAGCAGGGCGCTAAAGTGATGGTCACCTCCCACCTGGGCCGTCCAACTGAAGGCGAGTACAACGAAGAGTTCTCTCTGCTGCCGGTTGTTAATTACCTGAAAGACAAACTGTCCAGCCCGGTTCGCCTGGTGAAAGATTACCTGGACGGCGTGGAAGTTGCCGAAGGTGAGCTGGTTGTTCTGGAAAACGTTCGCTTCAACAAAGGCGAAAAGAAAGACGACGAAACCCTGTCCAAAAAATACGCTGCGCTGTGCGACGTATTCGTGATGGATGCATTCGGTACGGCTCACCGTGCGCAGGCTTCTACCCACGGTATCGGTAAATTCGCAGACGTCGCCTGTGCAGGTCCACTGCTGGCTGACGAACTGGAAGCTCTGGGTAAAGCACTGAAAGAACCTGCTCGTCCGATGGTCGCTATCGTTGGTGGTTCTAAAGTTTCTACCAAACTGACCGTTCTGGATTCCCTGTCCAAAATCGCTGACCAGCTGATCGTTGGCGGTGGTATCGCGAACACCTTCGTTGCTGCGCAAGGCCACAACGTGGGTAAATCCCTTTACGAAGCGGATCTGGTTGACGAAGCCAAACGCCTGCTGAGCACCTGTGATATCCCGGTTCCAACTGACGTTCGCGTGGCGACCGAGTTCTCCGAAACTGCTACCGCAACCCTTAAATCTGTTAATGACATCAAAGATGAAGAGCAGATTCTGGACCTGGGCGACGTTTCTGCACAGAAACTGGCTGAAATCCTGAAAAACGCAAAAACTATCCTGTGGAACGGTCCTGTCGGCGTGTTCGAATTCCCGAACTTCCGCAAAGGGACTGAAATCGTTGCAAACGCTATCGCAGACAGCGAAGCGTTCTCTATCGCAGGCGGTGGTGACACCCTGGCAGCTATCGACCTGTTCGGTATCGCTGACAAGATCTCCTACATCTCCACTGGTGGCGGCGCATTCCTCGAATTCGTGGAAGGCAAAGTCCTGCCAGCAGTAGCAATGCTCGAAGAGCGCGCTAAGAAGTAAGCCATTCAGGGGCAGGGAAACCTGCCCAATTTTCAGCGCGCTTATCAGAGCTCGCACCTTTTCTAACGGCCGAAGATACAGGACTAAGCAACATGTCTAAAATTTTTGATTTCGTAAAACCTGGCGTTATCACTGGTGATGACGTACAGAAAGTGTTCCAGGTAGCTAAAGAAAACAACTTCGCTCTGCCAGCAGTTAACTGCGTAGGTACCGACTCCATCAACGCCGTACTGGAAACCGCTGCAAAAGTTAAAGCACCGGTTATCGTTCAGTTCTCTAACGGCGGCGCTGCGTTCATCGCAGGTAAAGGCGTGAAAACTGACGTTCCTCAGGGCGCTGCTATCCTGGGTGCTATCTCTGGCGCACATCATGTTCACCAGATGGCTGAGCATTACGGTGTTCCGGTTATCCTGCACACTGACCACTGCGCGAAAAAACTGCTGCCATGGATCGACGGTCTGCTGGACGCAGGTGAAAAACACTTCGCAGCAACCGGTAAGCCACTGTTCTCTTCTCACATGATCGACCTGTCCGAAGAGTCTCTGGAAGAAAACATCGAGATCTGCTCTAAGTACCTGGCGCGTATGTCCAAAATGGGCATGACCCTGGAAATCGAACTGGGTTGCACCGGCGGTGAAGAAGACGGTGTGGACAACAGCCACATGGACGCTTCTGCTCTGTACACTCAGCCAGAAGACGTTGATTACGCTTACACCGAGCTGAGCAAAATCAGCCCACGCTTCACCATCGCAGCATCCTTCGGTAACGTGCACGGCGTGTACAAGCCAGGTAACGTGGTTCTGACCCCGACCATCCTGCGTGATTCTCAGGAATATGTGTCTAAGAAACACAACCTGCCGCACAACAGCCTGAACTTCGTCTTCCACGGCGGTTCCGGTTCTTCTGCTCAGGAAATCAAAGATTCCGTAAGCTACGGCGTAGTGAAAATGAACATCGATACCGACACCCAGTGGGCAACCTGGGACGGTATCCTGCAATACTACAAAACCAACGAAGCTTACCTGCAAGGTCAGCTGGGCAACCCGAAAGGCGAAGACCAGCCGAACAAGAAATACTACGATCCACGCGTATGGCTGCGCGCTGCCCAGACTTCTATGATTACTCGTCTGGAGCAGGCTTTCAAAGAACTGAACGCGGTTGACGTTCTGTAATTTGAACTGCTGACAGCACATCAGAAGGCCCGCAAATGCGGGCCTTTTTTTATGCTTTTTCAATATCCTGCAATACCTGATTTTGTGATCTGTTTGGCATTACCCGCTCTTTTTGTTTACCCTTTACTGACCTGCCTGTCCCCTTAAGGGATAGATTTTGTGTTTTGGTTTAGCAAAAGGAAGAATAAATGGAACAACTTGATGTTGTAGACAGCATCAATCACGCGGGTAACTGGCTGGTGCGCAACCAGGCGCTACTGCTGAGCTACGCTGTGAATATTGTTGCCGCTATTGCCATCATCATTGTCGGGATGATCGTGGCGCGTATCGTATCGAACGCGGTCAACCGGGTGATGGTTGCACGACACATTGACGCCACGGTCGCCGATTTCCTCTCCGCGCTGGTGCGTTACGGCATCATCGCCTTTACGCTGATTGCGGCGCTGGGGCGTGTCGGCGTGCAGACGGCATCCGTCATCGCTGTGCTCGGTGCTGCCGGTCTGGCCATTGGTCTGGCATTACAGGGTTCGCTGTCGAACCTGGCGGCGGGCGTACTGCTGGTAACCTTCCGTCCGTTCCGTTCCGGTGAATACGTGGATTTAGGCGGGATCGCGGGTACCGTGTTGCAGGTACAGATTTTCTCTACCACTCTGCGTACTGTCGACGGTCGTATTGTGGTGGTACCGAACGGGAAAATCATTGCCGGCAATATCATTAACTTCTCCCGCGAGCCGGTGCGTCGTAACGAGCTGATCATCAGCGTGGCGTACGATTCCGATATCGATCAGGTGAAGTCTCTGATTACCAACATCATTGCTTCAGATGACCGTATTCTGAAGGACCGCGAGCAGACCGTTCGTCTGAATGAACTGGGCGCATCATCCATTAATTTTGTGGTGCGCATCTGGAGCAAAAGCAGCGATCTGCAAAACGTTTACTGGGATGTGCTGGAGCGCATTAAGCGTGACTTCGATGCCAACGGCATCAGCTTCCCGTACCCGCAGATGGATGTAAACGTCAAAAAAGTCAAAGAAGCAGAGTAACGTCTCCGTAGGCCCGGTAAGCATCAGCGACACCGGGCTTTTCTTTTATTAGCCTCGCTAATCCCCAATTAATATTATCCATTTCCTCTAATGTCGTTCCCGCAGTATAGTCTGCCCCAGGACAACTCTGCGAGAATTACGTTATGTTATCTTACTATTTTCAAGGGCTTGCGTTAGGTGCGGCCATGATCCTTCCCCTTGGTCCACAAAATGCGTTCGTGATGAATCAGGGCATCCGCCGTCAGTACCATCTGATGATTGCCCTGCTGTGCGCGGTGAGCGATCTGCTGCTGATTTGCGCCGGGATCTTTGGCGGCAGCGCCCTGTTGATGCAGTCGCCGTGGCTGCTGGCACTGGTTACCTGGGGCGGCGTAGCGTTTCTGCTGTGGTACGGGTTTGGCGCCCTGAAAACGGCCATGAGCAGCAATCTTGAGCTGGCGAGCGCCGAAGTGATGAAGCAAGGGCGCTGGAAGATTATCGTCACCATGCTCGCCGTGACATGGCTTAACCCGCACGTTTATCTTGATACGTTCGTGGTGCTCGGCAGCCTGGGTGGACAGCTGGACGTTGAGCCCAAACGCTGGTTTGCGCTCGGTACGGTCAGCGCCTCCTTCCTCTGGTTCTTTGGTCTTGCGATCCTGGCGGCATGGCTGGCGCCACGACTGCGTACCGCCAAAGCGCAGCGCATTATCAATACCCTGGTGGGGCTGGTGATGTGGTTTATTGCCTTCCAGCTGGCGAAAGAGGGCATTCATCACGTACAGGGATTGTTCAACTAAGCGTTGTCTTATGGACATCTGAACAAGACCCGCTAAGCTTGCTGGCATGAGCCCTGTTAACAGGGCACTCTTCGCAACATGGAGGAATGACAGTGAAGTTTAAGGTGATGGCCCTGGCGGCATTAGTAAGTTTAGGTGCGGTGTCGGTGCAGGCGAATGAACTGCCAAACGGCCCGCACATTGTCACTTCAGGTACGGCAAGCGTGGATGCGGTACCGGATGTTGCAACCCTGGCAATTGAAGTGAACGTGGCGGCGAAAGATGCTGCTTCCGCCAAGAAACAGGCAGACGATCGTGTTGCGCAATACCTCTCTTTCCTGGAACAGAACGGTGTCGCGAAAAAAGACATCAGCTCTGCGAACCTGCGTACTCAACCGGATTACGATTACCAGAACGGCAAAAGCATCCTGAAAGGCTATCGCGCCGTGCGTACTGTAGAAGTGACCGTGCGCCAGCTTGATAAGCTCAACGGATTGCTGGATGGTGCGCTGAAGGCAGGGCTGAACGAAATTCGTTCCGTCTCGCTGGGCGTTGCGCAACCGGAGAAGTATAAAGACGAAGCGCGTAAAGCGGCGATTGATGATGCCATTCATCAGGCGCAGCAGCTGGCATCCGGCTTCAAGAGCAAGCTCGGTCCGGTTTACAGCGTGCGTTACCACGTCTCAAACTACCAGCCAAGCCCGATGGTGCGGATGATGAAAGCGGATGCCGCGCCGGTTTCTGCTCAGGAAACCTACGAGCAGCCAACCATTCAGTTCGACGATCAGGTTGATGTGGTGTTCCAGCTGGAGCCGACTGAAAAGCCAGCTCAGTAACCCGTAGGCCGGGTAAGGCGAAGCCGCCACCCGGCTTGTTTTTCAATCCTGTCTTAACACCTTATGCCCAAACGCCAGCAGCGCGTCGGTGACGTTGCGCATCATGCGGCTTTCCGGCGCAAAACGGTGCCAGTACAGCATCCGGCGCTGATACAGCCCCGGAGTTAAATCAATCAGCTCACCGCTTTTCAACTCTTTCTCAATCTGCAGATGCGGGATCATGCAGCAGGTGGTTCCCTGACGTGCAAGCTGCACAAAGGCTTCGGACGAGTTAACGATATGACACGGCACGCTGCCCGGCGGCAGATCGAAGTTTTGCTGCAGGAAGGCCTGATGCATATCGTCCAGATGGTCGAACGCGACGGCAGGGGCTTTTAGCAGCGCGGCGCGGGTCACACCGTTCGGGAAATAGCGCTCGGCAAAGGCTTTTGAACCGACGAAGAGGTAATCCAGCGCGCCCAACTGATCCACCAGACAGCTTGGCAGCGCCTGAGGCTGAATACTGACGGCACCAACCACTTCGCCGCGACGCAGACGTTCCTGGGTGCGGGTTTCATCTTCAACCTGGAGATTCAGGCGGATAGGGGAGTCGGCCAGTACCGGCGCAAGGGCCGGCAGCAGCCAGGTTGCCAGACTGTCGGCGTTCACCGCCAGCGACAGCAGCAGCGGCGTGGAGCCGGTCTGTTCATCGCCCAGCCACTCATCTTCCAGCAGTTCAACCTGACGTAGCAGGGCGAGGAGCTTTTGTCCTTGCTCCGTTGGACGCGGCGGTACGGTACGCACCAGCAGCGGCTGCCCGAACATGTTTTCAAGCTGTTTGATACGCTGTGATACGGCGGACTGGGTGATGCACAGCTTTTGCGCCGCGCGCTCAAAACCGCGTTCACGAATAACTGCATCAAGTGCCTGTAGTGTTCTGTAGTCCGGACGTTTCATTGCTCTGGCTGACTCCTTAATTTTGCTTAATCTGCACTATGACACAATTTTCCCTTCGTGGCAGACGAAATCCATTCGACGTGTTCTATAATGCGCCCTGAGTTTTCACACCACAGGCAAAACGATCATGACGCAGGATGAACTGAAAAAAGCAGTAGGATGGGCCGCTCTCCAGTACGTACAGCCGGGTACCATTGTCGGTGTTGGTACGGGATCGACGGCGGCGCACTTTATCGATGCGCTGGGCACGATGAAGGGGCAAATCGAGGGCGCGGTTTCGAGCTCCGATGCTTCCACGGAAAAGCTGAAAAGCCTCGGCATCACTGTTTTCGACCTCAACGAAGTGGACCGTCTGGGCATTTACGTTGATGGCGCGGATGAAATCAACGGCCACATGCAGATGATCAAAGGCGGTGGCGCGGCGCTGACCCGTGAAAAAATCATTGCCTCCGTGGCGGATAAGTTCATCTGCATCGCGGACGCCTCCAAGCAGGTCGACATTCTGGGGAGTTTCCCGCTGCCGGTCGAAGTGATCCCGATGGCGCGCAGTGCCGTGGCACGTCAGCTGGTGAAGCTGGGTGGTCGTCCGGAATACCGTCAGGGTGTGGTGACCGACAACGGCAACGTGATCCTCGACGTTCACGGCCTTGAGATCCTCGATGCCATTGCGCTGGAAAATGCGATCAACGGCATTCCGGGTGTCGTGACCGTAGGGTTATTTGCCAACCGTGGCGCGGATGTGGCGCTGATCGGCACGGCTGACGGTGTAAAAACCATCGTAAAATGATCTGACGGGGGGAGCGCTCCCCCCGCTAAAAAATTTTGAAAAGCTAAATTCGGTGACTTGTGTCACGTTTTTCCGCCTCTTTTGCCGATCCTTCCGCGTTTGTAAATTTCCATAGCATTTTCCTCTGTCATTTTGCTCTGTATGACTTTTCTTCAGAGTGCCGACGCAAACGTTCATATTGCTGCAATAGTTTTTTTTGATATGTTGGCTGCACGGGATTTATATCCAGCACAACATCAGTTCAGATAAAAACAGGGTCGGGTAAATGGCAAAGGTATCACTGGAGAAAGACAAGATTAAATTCCTGCTGGTTGAAGGGGTGCACCAGAAAGCGCTCGATAGCCTTCGCGCTGCAGGTTACACCAACATCGAATTTCACAAAGGCGCGCTGGATACTGAAGAGCTGAAAGCGTCCATCCGTGATGCCCATTTCATTGGCCTGCGATCCCGTACCCAACTGACTGAAGACGTTATTGCTGCGGCGGAAAAGCTGGTGGCGATTGGCTGTTTCTGTATCGGTACCAATCAGGTTGATCTGAATGCCGCCGCAAAACGCGGTATCCCGGTTTTTAACGCCCCGTTCTCCAACACCCGTTCCGTGGCGGAGCTGGTGATTGGCGAGCTGCTGCTACTCCTTCGCGGTATTCCGGAAGCTAACGCCAAAGCGCACCGCGGCGTGTGGAATAAACTGGCCGCGGGCTCCTACGAAGCGCGTGGTAAAAAACTCGGGATTATTGGTTACGGCCACATCGGTACGCAGCTCGGTATTCTGGCGGAATCCCTTGGCATGCACGTGTTTTTCTACGATATCGAAAACAAACTGCCGCTGGGTAACGCGACGCAGGTGCAGCATCTTTCTGACCTGCTGAACATGAGCGACGTGGTCAGCCTGCACGTGCCGGAAAATGCGTCCACAAAAAACATGATGGGAGCGGAAGAGCTGGCGCTGATGAAGCCGGGCTCACTGCTGATCAACGCCGCGCGCGGTACAGTGGTCGATATTCCTGCCCTGTGCGATGCGCTGAAGCGTAAGCATCTGGCGGGTGCGGCGATTGACGTGTTCCCGACGGAACCGGCCACCAACAGCGATCCGTTCACCTCTCCGCTGTGCGAGTTCGACAACGTGATCCTGACGCCGCATATCGGGGGTTCTACTCAGGAAGCGCAGGAGAATATCGGCCTGGAAGTGGCGGGCAAGCTGAGCAAATATTCCGACAACGGTTCAACGCTCTCTGCGGTGAACTTCCCGGAAGTGTCTCTGCCGCTACACGGCGGGCGTCGTCTGCTGCACATTCACGAAAACCGTCCGGGCGTGCTGACTGCTATCAACCAGATCTTTGCCGAACAGGGCGTCAACATTGCCGCGCAGTATCTGCAAACGAACGCGCAGATGGGTTATGTGGTGATTGATATTGAAGCGGATGAAGACATTGCCGAGAAAGCATTGCAGAGCATGAAGGCCATTCCGGGGACGATTCGCGCGCGTCTGCTGTACTGATAGTGCGGTCTGTGCTGTCGGGTGGCGCTTACGCTTACCCGACCTACAATGTTCGTGCGGTCTGTGTGTCGGGTGGCGCTCACGCTTACCCGACCTACAATGTTCGTGCGGTCTGTGTGTCGGGTGGCGCTTACGCTTACCCGACCTACAATGTTCGTGCGGTCTGTGTGTCGGGTGGCGCTTACGCATACCCGACCTACAATGTTCGTGCGGTCTGTGGTGTCGGGTGGCGCTTACGCTTACCCGACCTACAATGTTCGTGCGGTCTGTGGTGTCGGGTGGCGCTTACGCTTACCCGACCTACAATGTTTGTGCGGTCTGTGTGTCGGGTGGCGCTCACGCTTACCCGACCTACAATGTTCGTGCGGTCTGTGTGTCGGGTGGCGCTTACGCTTACCCGACCTACAATG